>CANQAD010000030.1 GCA_947588735.1 uncultured Akkermansia sp. | reverse complement strand
ATCCCTGATTGCGGATAAGTTGGTTGCTCCGGCCCGGGATATGCTTCCGGCTGTGGGTAGGCCTGTGGTGCAGGGTATGACTGAGCAGGCGAGGGATAAACCTCGGGCTGCGGATTAACTTGCTGAGAAGGGTAGATCCCTGATTGCGGATAAGTTGGTTGCTCCGGCCCGGGATATGCTTCCGGCTGTGGGTAGGCCTGTGGTGCAGGGTATGACTGAGCAGGCGAGGGATAAACCTCGGGCTGCGGATTAACTTGCTGAGAAGGGTAGATCCCTGATTGCGGATAAGTTGGTTGCTCCGGCCCGGGATATGCTTCCGGCTGTGGGTAGGCCTGTGGTGCAGGGTAAGGTTGAGTAGGCGATAGATATGCCTCAGGCTGAGGATAGCCCGCCGCATATGCATTGGACGCCTGATACGCGGCTTGCTGCTCATCGGGGGTGTCATCCTCCTGCACCGTCATGTAGCAATTGCCAATACGATACGCCTCATTCATCATCAAAAAGTCCGAGATAATGCGTTGATCTCCAAGAAACACACCATTGCTGGATTGATTGTCCTGAATGATGAGCTGACCATTTGAGTAAAGGATGAAACAATGCACACGCGAAAGACACTCCTCATTCGGCAATGGAATTTCACATGATGCATCACGGCCTATGCGGTACTGCACCCCCTCGGCCAGAGCGAAACGATACGCTGTGGCCTCACCATTCGCGTGAGTTATGGTAACAGAAATCATGCCTACTGGCGCATTTGAATTATAGTATGAGTAGCCTGCCAGTTCAAGTCTGGAGTCATTTTTCCTGCGTCAGCGTTAAATTCTGTATCGGAAAAGCGTGAGGAGGGGAAATAAAACAGGAAGAGGTTTCATCAAATCCAAAAAAACGCAACTCTATCTCTCTGGGACGTTTCGCGAAGGACAGGCACCCGCTATAGCCAAATACATAACCAGGAGCCAGCACGGGATCTATGCCAAACACATGCTTTCCCTCAACAATGCGCAGCGTGCCATCCCCTTCGTGGATAATCCATTTACGTCCCAGCAACTGCACACGTACGGTGCTAACATTGTGAATGAATATTTGAAAAAAGACGCTATATGGATCACGACTGACACGGAGACGAACCAACTGCAAAATGGGTGCGTGTACACTCAAATAGGCTCGTTCCGTCAAGGTGACGCCACGGTTCATTTTTCAACACGAGCCGTAGCTTGGGTGAGCTGTTGAATAATATCTCGTAAGGCCTCCACCTGCTCCACCGTGGGCAAAGTCCCCTCTGGCAACGCCATAGCTTGGGTAAGTTGACTGAGCAACTCAAGCATGTGAGCCACATGCATTTTCTCTGCCGTTTGAGGATTCAGCCCGCTGAGAATCTCGGTGAAATAAGCGGGGCCATCGGGGTAAAATACCACAGCAGCCTGCTTAGCATCAAACTTGGAACCAATAGCTGCCGTAGCACCTTGGAGAGCACGAATCCAACCGCCAAGGGCAATCAGATGCGCCAAATCCGGGTCACGCAATGATACAAGCTCCGCGTTCACATCTTCCTGGGTATTTGCCAAATTGCGCTTAAATTCCTCAATCTGTCCTTTTTCTGCGTTCTCCAGTAAGCTGGCCGAGTGCGCGTTCATGCGATCGCCCACCCCCAGTGCTTTTCCAAAGCGCGCAAGTTCCAGTGCGATGGGCTTGATGTCGTTCATGTGCCCGCTGCGCACAGCGATGAATCCATCTGCCATCAAATACCCCATTTCCAACGCCAACTGACCAGGCTCGGTGGATAATTTCTCAGGACGCTTGCGTAAAACGTATTCCTCCGGAATAGCGGGCAAATCATCCAGTTGATTGAATATCTTGTTGATGGAAGGAGCCGTGTATATGTTGATGCCGAGCTCCTGATTGATTAAAGACTCATCCAACTTAGAATCATCCCGAAACATAGCCGGCACTTCACCAGGTCTTCGTACCTCGGGCACGGCTTCCTCTTCTAACTCCGGCGTACCATCCTCCGCCTCAATTTTCCCCGTCGTCTCATTTTGCTCCTGCGGCGCAACCTCTGCACTTGTTTCGACCGACTGCGGCAGTGTCACATCCTCGCGACTGCCCTGTGCCGAAGCGCTGCCCGCCAGCACTTGGGCCAAGGCAAAAATGGTTGTGGTTAACATAACTTTCATATTCGATCGGGCGCGTGCGCGCCTTTTGCACTTGACTCTTGCTTAAGTTTACCTTATCATGTCCGTGCGTCAAGCATATCTTCCCAGCTGACACAAAAAAGGCGGTCGGAGAGGGTGATGCGGCAGGGAGGTGTGTGATGTAAAGGAACCGCACATGGGGACAAGCACTTAAGAACATGGAAGATCAATTCTGGTTTAATCTGGTATGGCTTGCAGCGTACTTTACGGTACTGGTCTGCATGTCAGGATTTGGTCTGCATCGATTGGTCATGGTGATCTTGTACATGATGCACCGTAAGGACGTGCCCCAGCCCAAAGGAAATTGGAAAGAATTGCCGGTTGTAACCGTCCAACTCCCAATGTTTAACGAGCGCTACGTGGTGGAAGGGCTACTCAGAAAGGTAACTGCCATAGATTACCCAAAAGAAAAACTGGAAATCCAGATATTGGACGACTCCACAGATGATACTTGGGAACTCTGCAAACAACAAGTGGAACTCTACAACAAACAGGGATTTGATATCAAATGCCTGCACCGCACTGACCGCACCGGTTATAAGGCTGGCGCACTGGAGCAAGCCAATAAGAGCGCACGTGGCGAGTTCCTTTTGATCTTGGATGCAGATTTTCGTCCCGAGCCGGACATATTGCGCGTAGTGATGCCGTATTTCACGGATGAAAAAGTGGCGCTTGTGCAAACACGATGGGGTCACTTGAACCGTCGTAAAAATCTGCTCACTCGCCTGCAAGCTATTTTCCTTGATGGTCACTTCGCCCTCGAACAGCTTTGCCGTAACCGTTCCGGCCGTTTCTTCACCTTTAATGGCACCGCCGGTGTATGGCGCAAGTGTGCCATTGATGATGCTGGAGGCTGGCAGCATGATACGATTACCGAGGATATGGATCTCTCCTACCGCGCGCAGATAAAAGGGTGGCGTTTCGTGTATCTCAACGACTACGTGACCCCCGCTGAGCTGCCAGAAGACATTGATGGGTTCAAGACCCAGCAACACCGCTGGACTAAGGGTTGCATCCAAGTGTGCTTCAAAATGCTGCTGCCCATTTGGCGTGCTCGCATACCGTTGAAAGTAAAGCTAGAAGCTACGACACATATGACCTGCAACTTTTCTTACTTGGGGCTCATCCTTCTGTGCATTTTGGTGATGCCCATCTGCACTGGGATTGTGCAACCGAGCGGGGAGTGGAGTTGGGATTCTCTGCGCATGTTATTGCTTACCTTCACCCTCTTTTTCTTCGCCACGGTAACTGTGTGTATCTTCTATGTGTTGGCAGAGCACATAGTGCGACCAACGCGTTGGTGGGTTGTATTTTTTCTGCTAATTCCGCTCATGGCACTCGGCGTCGGAATGGCTGTCAACAATGCCAAAGCTGTGCTAGAGGCGCTCTTCGGCAGATCTGCCGTCTTCGAGCGCACCCCCAAGTTTGGCGAATCTGACCAGGCAAGTCTTGCTGTGGAGCAACGTGCCAAAGGGTACAAAGCTCTTAAATCGGTTTTTGTACCTGTTTTGGAACTCCTGTTTGGTCTGTTTTTCTTGCTGGTGGAGATCGGTACGCTGTATTACGGCATCACCGAAAATTCCATGGGCTTTGTCAACTTCGTCCTTATGAGCCCATTTCTGGGCTTTTTTTACACGGGCGCTGGTTCACTCCAGCGCGTTATTCATGGCATGCTGCGTCGCCGCCGCGCCCCTGTCACTATTTCATGAACGATTAACATACAACACATAGAATATGCTCAATCGATATATCACGCTAATATGCCTGTCAATCAGTTTTCTTGCTTGTGTTTCTTGCCGCCACAACAAGATGCCCGATACGCCGCCGCGTGCTGTCGTGCGTGATGGTGTGGCCATTACCCTGCGCGACCAGAAACTCACTGTGTTCCGTGGCGGCAAGGTGGTGAAGGATTACAAAATCAGCTCCTCGAAGTTCGGTATGGGAAGCAGCCCCGGTAGCAACCGCACCCCACTGGGTATCCATGCCGTCACCAAAAAGGTGGGTGAGGGACAACCCTCCGGCATGGTATTCAAAGGATGCAGGCCTACCGGCGAAGTGGTGAAGGCCGATAGCGGCCGTGATCCCATCGTCACTCGCGTCATTCAACTTGCCGGATTGGAATCTTTCAACCGCAACTCCCACATGCGCCGTATCTACATCCATGGCACGCCAGAAGAACGCCTTATCGGTCGCCCGGCTTCCTACGGTTGCATCCGTATGCGAAGCAAGGATGTACTGGATCTCTACCCCTATGTTTACCGCGGCATGCCAGTCGCTATAGAGAGCTGTTCGCAATCTACCTACATGAAGGCAGAACGGGAGCATGCGCAATCAATCGTGGTGCCAGCATCCGTAGTCGCCAAGTTGCCCTCGGAGACCACACTGCGAATGGCGCACCAGCCAGCGCACGGGCGACGGATGATGCGCCCCCGCTTGGCACGCACCACAGTCCGAGATGGCGCCACGGGTCGTAGCTTCGCTCTACGCCGCACCAACTATGCAAACTCGATCCAATGATGATGGATACTCTCAGCACTGCACTCCACACTGTTTGGTTGATCATCGTGGTTGTGCTCTTTTTTAACTTCATGATATTCGTGCATGAGTTGGGACATTTTCTGGCAGGCAAATGGCGCGGGGCCTATATTGACCGATTCCAGATATGGTTCGGCAAACCGCTGTGGAAAAAGAAGATAGGAGGAGTGCAATGGGGCATCGGGTGGATTCCCGCTGGCGGCTTCGTTTCGCTCCCACAACTCGAGTCTATGGAGGGGATTGAGGGTCGTGCCGATGTGCCCACAGGTCTCAAACCTCTCAAACCGCTGGATAAAATAATCATCGCAGCAGCAGGGCCTCTCTTCTCCCTGCTGTTGGCGTATGCCTTTGCCGTTGTGGTGTGGATAGTTGGCAACCCGGAGATGCAACCCATCCCCCCCCAAGTCGGCTATGTAGCGCCCGGCAGCCCGGCGGAACGAGCTGGCATTCTCGCGGGGGATGTGATACTTGCGGTGGATGGCAGACCCGTCTCCCAATGGACAGGACGCTTGGAGGGCGTGCGTGAGTTGATCGCCTTGAGCGAGAGTGAGCGTATCCGGCTCACCGTTTCTCGACCTGGACAGCAACATCCCATCACCATAGAATCCGGCTATGAATTGCCGCAGAAGAAATGGTGGCAACGCCAAGGGATGCGCCGTATGGGCTTCATGCCGGCTTCTCCGGCTTTGATCGGAGAAGTGCATCCCAACTCCCCCGCAGCGCTTGCCGGACTAAAGAACGGGCAACGCATCATTGCCATCAATGGGACGCCTGTCTATTCTCCTATGGCAGTGCTGGCAGCCAGCGAAAAGGGTGAGCCTATGCAGCTTACCGTTGTAGCTGCCGATGGCGCAGAATTGCGGCTGAGCGTCCAACCACGCATCCCCGACAACTGGCAGGGACTACCGGGAGCTACCCCCTTACTCGGCTTCAGCTGGCAGGCTGACCACGTCCGCGTGACCATGGAACATCCTTCACCGCAACAACAGGTAAATCTCAGCCTTCAGTGGATGTACGATACCCTCAAGAAAATCTGCGCACCCGGCAGCAGCGTTAAAATGGAACACCTCTCCGGTCCGGTTGGCATCGGTAATTACATTTACCGCATGATGGAAGCCGGCGAAGGCATCGGCTGGCGCCTTGCTCTCTGGTTTGCCGTGGTGCTCAATGTAAACTTGGCTGTACTCAATATTTTGCCTCTGCCGGTAGTTGACGGCGGTCATGTGACGTTGGGCCTCATCGAGATATTGCGTGGTAAGCCCGTGAGTGGTCGTTTCTTGGAATGGATAATGACCGCCTTCATCTTTCTTCTCTTTGCGTTTTTCATCTTTGTCACCTTCAAAGACGTGGGCGACATGATTGGCGGCGCCTCCACTCCGCCTGATCTTCCCATGCCCATCTTCCGGACGCAATAAAGTTTCCTGATCTTAGACGGGATGTTTGTCGACCACATTAGAATCTACGCAAAAGCTGGGAAGGGCGGGGATGGCCTCGCAAGTTTTCGGCGAGAGAAGTTTGTGCCGCGCGGTGGTCCGGATGGCGGTGATGGCGGTGATGGCGGGGACGTGACGTTAGAAGTAAGCAACAGTGTAAATGACTTGCGGCAATATTTTTTTGAGCCCAAGCTGGTCGCGGGTAACGGCATGCCCGGCATGCACGCGCTGAAGCATGGTAAATCAGGCAAAAGCGTGATCGCAAAAGTGCCACCCGGCACCATCGTGCACCGCAGTAATGCCGCTACTTTGCAAGAAGCTTCGTGGCTTGAAAAGGAAGGCGAAGGCATCCAAACCGAGCAAATTGCCGACCTCACCCAAGATGGCGAGCGTTTCGTGCTCTGCCGAGGCGGCAAGGGCGGCCGCGGCAATTGGCACTTTCGTACTGCTACCGACCAGGCGCCTACCACCTGCGAACCAGGTACTGATGCGGAAAGTGGCGTCTTTTTCTTGGAACTGCGACGCATAGCCGATGCCGGACTCGTGGGCTATCCGAATGCAGGTAAAAGCTCGCTACTAGGAGCTATCTCTCGCGCTACACCGAAGGTGGCGGCCTACCCCTTCACCACGCTGCAACCGGTCGTGGGCGTCGTGGAATTTGACAACTACGCGCGTTGCGTAGTGGCAGACATACCCGGTATCATCGAGGGCGCTTCGTGCAACCGAGGGTTGGGACACGAGTTTCTACGCCACATTATGCGCTGCCGAGTGCTGCTCTTTGTAGTAGATATGATTGGTTTGGAGCATGACCCTGTGGTAGCTGTTCAGACCCTGCGAACTGAGGTGAAATTATATTCTGAAGAGCTCTCTGCGCGTCCTTGGCTTATCATCGCCAACAAAATGGATGACCCTTCAGCCGCGTCTAATCTTGGCATCCTGCGCCAGCGTTTCCCGAAAATTGAAATCATCCCCATTTCAGTTCATGAGCAAACCGGGTTGGATGACCTGAAGAATCGCTTGCGTTCCATTCTCACCGGTTGACACATCTCTGAGCGCGTGCTACGATGTGGGCATGAGAATTAGCATTGCTATGTCCCTGTGTGCCATGGCGTGTATATACGCCATGGCTGCGGCTGCCGTCAGTGAAGTAGCCAACAGTGCCGCCGAGGCTGCCCGCAGCTATGGAGCTGCCGTACGCTCCTGTGATATGGGCTGGGCTCTCGACTATATGTACCCACCGCTGAAACGCGTCTATGCTGAACAATTTGCTGGCCGCGGGGATAAGGAGGCTGACAATGCTCGCCGCATTATGGGTCTAACAGAGGAAACGCAACAACAGGCTCGCGCCCGCGTGGAGAGCGGTCTGCGTGCCCTACGCGATCATTATGTTAAGATGGGTAAGCAAATGTTGACCAGCGGGCTTAAAATCGAATCTTTTACCGTGCGCGAACCTGTGGCTGAATATGTACTCACCCCTTCATCCAGCGTTGTAAATGCTGTAAAACGGGATAGGGATGGGCGTGTACGAGCCGATGAATTACAAGGGAATGGAGAACGCAGCCGCTTAGTGGTGCTTCCCACGGTGCTCGTGGTAAGCGGCCCGGGGAAAAATGGGGAAACACTACGTGTAGAACGGCGCTCACATATTTACGCTATCCGTGATGAAATTGTTCACGGCGGAACGGATCGCAACGGTCTTACCCCACGCGAAACTCGTCTCAATAAATGGTATTTTGTGGATGGTAACACAGATATCAATACTCTGCGCACCTTCTTCTCAGGACTTCCGCTGAATATGATCCTGCCCAGCGGCGGCGAACGTGAACTGCGCTGATCTCCCCCTTTTCCTGTGCCAGGTTTCATTGAACAGGCCTTGGAGGACTTTTCACCCAATGGCATTCTTTCGGGTGGCAAGGGCTACGAATTTCGCCCCGAACAGCAGCAGCTTGCCGCTGCCGTCGCACGCGCACTGGAAAACGAACACTCCCTGTTAGCCGAAGCTGGTACCGGTGTCGGTAAATCTCTCGCCTACCTCATCCCTTCAATTCGTTTTGCTCTGGCACGTGGACGCAAGGCGGTTGTCTCCACCCACACAATCAACCTGCAGGAGCAGCTTTTTAGTAAGGATATCCCCACCGCTGCCAAGGCGTTGGGGTTCTCCCTTCGAGCCGCACTGCTCAAAGGGCGTTCGCATTATCTGTGCCGCACCCGTCTGCAGCGTGCCGTAGAGCAAGCAGGGGACCTCTTTAATCAAGAAGAGCTGCGCCAGCTGCGCGCCGTACAAGAATGGGCTCGCAATTGCGGGGAAGGTTGGCTCTCTTCCATCCCAGCCGAATTGGGCGTCTCCGAGAAAGTGAAGGCTCAGGTGTGCAGTGAGAACTATGTGTGCACCCTGCGCAACTGTGGGCCGAATTGCCCCTACCAGGCCGCACGTCGCAAAGCGGAAGAGTCAGATCTCGTGGTGCTCAACCACACCCTGTTCTTCGGCCTGATGAGTCTCACTGACGATGCGCGCAATCAAGCGTTGGAAATCGGAGAAGAAGAAAACCTGGACAATATGGGATTTATTTTCCCCAACGACTTTGTGGTGTTGGATGAGTCGCACACCATTGAAAACGTGGCTGCTCACCAATTCGGCACCATCTTGCCGGAGGCCGAGCTGCGACGCGATTTATGGCGTCTTTACAATCCTCGCACTCGCAAGGGCTCCCTGCGCCATGCCGCCACACCCCGCCTGCTCCAGCTTATCGAAGAAGCGCAAATGGCTTCCGATGAGTTTTTTGACCGAGCCACGCTCGATGCCCGTTTCCCATCTGATGAGAATCGGCAAGAAGTGCGCCTGCGTCAGCCGGACTGGACAGAAGATGTGCTTACCCCTGCCCTGCGCGAACTGGAGCGCGAGGTCCTCTCCATGGCCAAAGAAGAGGAAAATGAAGTGACACGCGCGGACCTCATGGATACCGCTACACGTCTGCTCGCGTACCGCTCAGCAGCAGAGGAGATCATCTCCCTGCACAACGTGAGCAATGCCGTATATTGGGCGGAAAAAGGCGCTGAAAAGGATGACAAACGTCGGTATCTCACACTGCACTCTGCGCTCATCAATGTGGCCCCCGTGCTGCGCGAAAAACTTTTTGAAAGCGGACGCACATGCATCTGCACCAGCGCAACTCTCTCTGCCGGGGATATGGGAATCGCCTATTTTGCCGGTCGCGTAGGGGCGGAAAATGCCGATACCGTCCGCATTGGCAGTCCGTTTGATTTTGCCAACCAAATGCGGGTTTCTGTAGCACGCAGTATGCCCCTGCCGAATGAAGAAAATTACGAGAAAGAGCTGCCCGACCGAATTCTTCGCGCGCTGGAAAGCACAGATGGCCACGCCTTCATCCTCTTCACCAGCTACCGAACCATGCGGCGTGCGGCGGACGCTCTTCGCCCCGCCTGCGCCGAGCACGACTGGCAAACTCTCGTGCAGGGGGATGGTATCAGCCGCTCGGATATGCTTGCGCTCTTCCGTAAAAAGAAGGGGAGTGTCCTTTTTGGCACGGACAGCTTCTGGATGGGAGTGGATGTGCCGGGTGACGCGCTTTCACACGTCATTGTGACCAAACTTCCTTTCGATTCGCCGGGCACACCGTTGGTGGAGGCGCGCTCAGAGGATATTCAGGCGCACGGTGGTTCCCCCTTCACCGAATATTCCATGCCAGAAGCCATCCTCAAGTTTCGTCAAGGTATTGGTCGGCTCATCCGTTCCAAGAGCGATACCGGTATGATTACTCTGCTGGATGCGCGCTTGTGCCGCAAATACTACGGACGTCAATTTTTGCGTGCTCTGCCTCCCGGCGTTCCCTGCACCTTCGAATAAATTGCTTCTTCCTCGATGAAAAAGATTCTCGTTATCCTCTATGCCGCCATTGCGCTGCTAAGCTGTCTGCTTGACGCCGCAGAGATAAGAGACGTGACCGTCACCAGCGCGTCCATGAACAAGCAAATCACCAACATGGTGATTACGCCTGAACGCCGTTCATCGAATGAACATTTCCCCGTGGTTTACCTGCTGCACGGTTACAACATGACGCCTCGAGACTGGCTGCATGTACAGCCCCAACTCCCCGATATTGCGGATCACCTGCGCCTCATCATCGTATGTCCCGATGGCAACAACAGCTGGTACGTGGACAGTCCGGTCAATCCCACCTCCAAGTATGAAACCTATGTGGCAAAAGAGTTAGTCGAGTACGTTGATTCCCACTTGCCCACCATCCGCGACCGCCGTGCGCGCGCGCTCTGTGGACTGAGTATGGGTGGCTTCGGCTCCCTGCGTCTCGCAATCCTGCACCAAGATACCTTCAGTGCCGCCGGCTCCATGAGCGGCCTCGTCGATTTTTCTCCCTTCCCCAACCGATGGGGCACGGCGGAAATCTTCGGGAAGGTCGGAGAAAATGACAAGCACATGCAGGAGTTCAGCATCCTGAATCTCGCGCGCTTCATCCGCCCCGGGCTGTCCATCATGTTCGATTGCGGCACGGCAGACTTTTTCCACCAGATCAACGAAAACCTCCATCGTCACTTGCTTGACCTCCGCATCCCGCATACCTATGTTTCTGCTCCCGGTACTCATAACTTCGCTTACTGGAACACCGCCCTCATTCGTCAACTCATTTTCCTCTCACACCATTTTGCCGATCATACTGCAGTCTTTTCTGACTGACCAGGACGCTCCGCATTGACCCCATCACACCAAAAAACTACATGTCTCCCATGGGAGAAAAGTAAAAACACTTGCGATTCTGGCGCCTCGATAACTCAATTTTTGAAAACTCGCCATCATGGGTGACCTCTTGAGATCACTTAAAAAGAGTTGCTCCCGGTATTTGGCGCTCCAGTAGGCACGCTAACCTTGCGTGAGGAGAGTTTTTCACTCTTTTTCATCCAATCACACAATACGATGAAAAATATAATCATGGCAGTCGAGCTTATGTGCGTACGCTTGGCATTCGCTTGAGGACCGCGCTCGCATCGTCATCGATGATCCCGTCGTGAACAGCATAGACAGTAAGCAATGAGGAAGAGAGACCTCGACTCTCCTCCCCTTTAACCTTCGATCAGTTGGAATAGAGAACGGCAACACATGAACGGGGAAGGGAGTAGCAGCTGCATTTCTTTCCTTGCTTCAGCGGGAGAGCGGTAAGCAGCCGATGAAGTGGGTGATTGTGGCGGCGAGGATGGCGTATGAAGCTGATAAAAGGGAAATCTGTACGTTAGGAAAAAAGGAGGGCAAAATTTACATAGATGAACTGAAAGCCGATCTCATTAAAGACAGGTATCCCCGAGGTGCCCGTCATATGGTTCGAAGAATGCGTCATTATGTTTCGGAAGCGACGAAAAAAAGTTCTTGAAGAAGGTAACACCGCAAATCAGGTTGACTGACAACTCACTGAAAAGGAGTCTGAAGCTGATATCCGTGTGGATTTGGCTATAACGCGTTTGACCTGTATTGTGGCAGAAACCTTGCCACGTTAAGCGGGATGTGGTATATTCGGGCATGCCGAAAGTAGCCCTTATTCAGCAACCCAGCTCCCCGGAAATCGCGGAAAACAAGCGACGCACCGAGGCCGCCATCCGCGAGGCCGCGGCGGGAGGGGCACAGATTATCTGCACGCAGGAGATGTGCACAACGCCGTATTTCTGTCGCACGCAGGGTTGCGCGGCATTTGATTGGGCGGAAGAAATGCCCGGGGCGTGGGGAAAGAAGCTGCAAATCATGGCGAAGGACCTTGGGGTGGCACTGGTTGTGGCGGGGTTTGAGCGGCGTGCACCGGGGGTGTACCACAACACGGCGATGGTGATTGATGCGGACGGCAAGTTCCTCGGCTTGTACCGCAAGATGCACATACCGCAGGACCCGGGATTCGAGGAAAAGTTTTATTTCACTCCCGGAGACACAGGCTACAAATACTTTGACACCAAGTTTGGCAAAATCGGCGTACTCATCTGTTGGGACCAGTGGTACCCGGAGGCGGCGCGTCTCACGGCTTTACAGGGCGCCCAGGTGCTCTTCTATCCCACGGCCATTGGTTGGATTCCCGGAGAGGAAGAACTTTACGCTGCCCAGCATCACGCCTGGGAAACTGTGCAGTGCGGGCATGCCGTGGCGAACGGTTGCTATGTGTGCGCGGCGAATCGCTGTGGGACGGAAGGGCAAACGACATTCTGGGGGCAGAGTTTTGTGGCGGATTACTGCGGTCAGGTCATTGCAAAGGCCCCCGTGGATGCACCTGCCATCCTGTATGCTGATTTGGATTTTGATGCCTTGGAAGACCACCGCCGCATTTGGCCTTTCTTCCGCGATCGTCGCATCGATTCTTACTCCCCCATCACCCAACGCTGGGGCGAATGATGTCCTTCTCTTTCCCCGACCTGCCCGTCAGCGCACACCGCCGGGAAATTATTGCGGCGCTCAGGGCGCATCAGGTGGTCATTGTGGTGGGCGAAACCGGCAGTGGGAAAACGACCCAACTGCCGAAGATGGCGTTGTTGGCGGCCGGGGACAGGCCGGGCATGGTGGGCTGCACCCAACCGCGACGCTTGGCTGCGGTAGCAGTGGCGCGCCGCCTCGCGGACGAACTGGGTGCTGATCATGCAAGCATGGTAGGTTACCATGTGCGTTTTGATGACCACACCGACCCGGACACGCGCATCAAACTCATGACAGATGGTATCCTGTTGGCTGAAACACAGCAGGACCCTGACCTGCACGCCTACCACACCATCATTTTAGATGAGGCGCACGAGCGCAGTCTCAACATTGATTTTCTGCTCGGCTACCTGAAGCTTTTGCTGAAGCGAAGAAGTGATCTGCGCGTTATCATTTCTTCGGCCACAATGAATGCCACGGCCTTTTCGGATTTTTTCGTCGGCGCAGCGGTGATTGAGGTGCAGGGACGCACCTACCCCGTAGAGCTGCACTATATGCCTCCCGTCGATGAGCGCGAGGAGCTTCCCCCGCAGGTTCTGCGTGCTACAGAATGGATAACCCAGTACGATGCGAGCGGGGATGTGCTCGTGTTTCTGCCCGGAGAACGAGAAATACGCGACTGCGCAGATGCACTTGTCGAGCTTGACCTGCCCCGTACGGACATTCTGCCTCTCTTCGCACGTCTGAGTCTCGCAGACCAGCAGCGAATTTTCTGCCCCTCACCCGGTACACGCCGCATCGTGCTTTCCACGAATGTCGCCGAAACATCCCTCACGATCCCGGGAATCATGTATGTTATTGACAGCGGATTGGCACGCATTTCGCGCTACCTCCCTGGCCGTCAAATCCAGAGTTTGCAGGTGGAGCCCATCTCCCAGGCATCCGCCCGTCAACGCGCCGGCCGTTGCGGTCGCGTAGCAGAGGGTGTCTGCATCCGCCTGTACAGCGAGCAGGATTTTAACACGCGTGATGCCCACACTGATCCGGAAATACGCCGCAGTGCGCTGGCCGGGGTCATCCTGCGCATGGCGGACTTGCATCTGCCGCCGCTCAGTGAATTTCCCTTGCCCGACCCGCCGAGCGATCGTCTCATCCGCGAAGGCTACAAAACCTTGCGCGAAATCGGCGCCATGGATCATGGTAAACGTCTGACCCCGATCGGTCGGCAGCTCGCACGCTTGCCGCTTGACCCGCGCCTGGGCCGCATCCTGCTGGAAGCGCGGCGCGAAAACGCCGTTCCGGAGGCGTTGGTACTGGTGGCCGGCATGAGTATTCAGGACCCGCGCGAACGACCTTCCGAACACGCCGAGGAGGCTGACCGCGCGCATGCTCTCTGGCGAGATGAGGAGAGCGATTACCTGTCCCTGTTGCGGATGTGGCGCGCGATGGATGAGTTTCGCGAGGGACGCAAGCTGCGCCGCAACGCCTTGCGTAAGTGGTGCGCCTCCCATTTTATCTCTTTCACTCGCGCGGTGGAGTGGCACAATCTGGAGCAGGACCTGCGCGCTTCCCTCGCTCTCGCGCTGCGCTGGCGGGTGCCTCCCCTTCCTCCGGAGCATGAACAGGCGTCGGCGGACAGCATTCACCGCACCGTTCTTGCCGGCGCTCCCCTGCAGATCGGCACATGGAATCGCGAGGAAAAGCTCTACCGCAGCACGGTCGGCCGTTCCTTTTCTCTCTTTCCCGGCAGCGGCCTTTTCCGCCGCAGAAACCGAGCGCCTTGGGTCTTCGGCACCGAACTCACTGAAACCGGTCGTTTGTGGTTGAGGCGGGCGGCGGTCCTGAACCCCGCCTGGGTGGAGCAAGTTGCGCCTCATTTGTGCTCGTGCCATGCCTTTGCCCCGGAGTGGGATGCTAAAGCCGGCGTGGTGTACGCACAGGAGCGCGTGGTGTGCAATGGGCTTACCATTGTGGATTCGCGCCGCATCAGCTATGCGCGCCACCACCCCGCAGAGGCACGAGCCATCATGATTCGCGATGGCATTCTGCAGCAGAACATGCAGGGCAGCTATCCTTTCCTCGCGCACTTGGCCGACATGATGGAGCGCGCCGATTGTGCAGAGCACAAGTTGCGGCGTTGTGGTCTCATCCGATGTCCGGAATCCATATACCACTTTTTCGATGAACGAATCCCCGCTTACTGCACCTCTGAAAAATCGCTGCGTGATTGGCTTTCCCACGCACTAGAAAGCGACCCGCATCTTCTCGATATTCCATATGAAGAGTGCATCTACCCCGGTGAAGACAATGCCCCACCCGATCTCTACCCGGACGAAGTTCAGGCCGGAGGCGATTCCTACCCTATTTATTACCGCCATGCTCCCGGTGAGCCGGACGATGGCGTGACCATCGGCGTTCACATTGACCAACTGGATGCTTTCCCGGACTACCTGCCGAGCTGGGGCGTACCCGCACATCTTCCACAGCGCGTAGAAATGCTGCTGCGTACATTGCCCAAGCCCAACCGACAGCAACTCATGCCGCTCTCTGAAACCGCGCAGCTTTTTTGCGATGAGCAGGCTGGGCACGAACCGCACCAGCACCTCCTGCGCGAGCTTGCCGACTTTGTGCACCGCCGCACTGGTCGTTTCTGCCATCCGGATGAATTGGACGCCTCCCGCATGCTCCCGGAATATGTCACCAAAATTTGGGTGTGCGATGATGAGGGGCAGGAGCTCGCGCTTGGTACTGATGCCGAGCAACTGCGCGCCGCCCTCGCTGCCTACCGCCAAAAACGCTTCCATAAGCAGGCCGCACGTTCTTTCTCCTCCTCGCCGATGACTCGTTGGGACTGCGGGAACCTGCCGGAAACCGTGCCGGTGGGGAATGACGTGGGATATCCCGCCCTCGCCGATGAAGGCAACTGCGTGCGCGTGCGCATCTGCCCCACGGCGGAGCAAGCCGAGTTCGTGCATCGCGCGGGTGTGCGCCGCCTGGTCTCTCTGCGTTGCGGAGATTTCCTGCAAGCCATCAAAAAACGGCTCCCCATCGCGGACGTGCAGGCTCGATTGGCGCTTTCCACGGTCGGCGCGCGACCGAAGGAAAATGCCCAACTCTCTGTGAACGCCGCCATCGATGCGACGCTCGGTCCGCTTCCGCGCTCCGCAGAGGACTTCGACAACGCTTGCGAACGTGTGCGCGTCAATCTCTACGACACCCTCGCGGGCAGTATTTTTCGCGTATGGCAGCAGCTTGCCGCTACGCAAGACGCGCTCAGCTCCTTCCGGCTCTCCGCCGTCGGCGCCCCCGCGGCCACGCGCATCCTCGGCGACTTGGAACGCCAGTGGGCTTGGCTCACTCGCCCCGGATTCTTATGTGCCGGTTCGCCGGATACTCTTCCAGATTACCTGCGATTTGTGCGTGGCATGAGTGAGCGTCTGCAGCGTCTCTCTCACCGCCCCCTCGCAGATGATCTCAGCCGACTCGCCAGCTTTGATGCCGCTGTACCCGCCGTGTTCTACGAACGATATGCGCATCACGCCGACTCCGCCATTTGGTTGCGTTACTCGTTGATGGTCGAAGAATGGCGCCTTTCTCTCTTTGCTGCTTCTCTCGCCATGAAAGGGCGAGCGTCAACGAAGAAGCTGAACAGCCTCGCTACTGAACTCGGCCTTGTTTAGTCTCTCCTTTCCGATGACGCAACTCGCCGACCCCGATACCAGGATGGCGTCTATCGAGTCAGCCGAGTTTTTTCTCTCGCACGGTGAAAACTTTGTCGCCCCGCCGAACTCTTCGGGGAAGTTGGACGAGAATCACGGAACCCTTCAGTGCGTGAGAAATGGGACGTGTTTCGCCAGCAGGATCATCAGCGCGCATCTCCGTGATAGTGTGTCTCAAAACGCCGGTAGTGGGGCCCGTTATTTCAATAGTCTCACCAGTCTGCAAGTCTACGGCATTCAGCCGAATCTCCGCCACGCCGATGCGCGCAAAATACTTGAGCACCGTGCCGGCAAAATCACGCTGTTCGGTAGCTTGGCTGCCGGGTGCACCGCTCCACCCATCCCACAACTCGCCCAAGTAATAGCCGCCATGCCAGAAGGAGCGGTTAAAAACACTGCGCAAACGCTGCTCCCACGCCTGCACCCGCTGCTCGCTCCAGTCGCCTTGGGCCCATGCCTGCGCGGCCTCACGGTACACGGAGGTAACGGTGCTCACGTACGCCGCAGAACGCCCGCGTCCCTCAAGCTTGAGCACCGACACACCAGCATCCAGCAACTGGTCAAGGACACGAATCGTGCAGAGATCAGCGGGCGACATGATGTACTGATTGTCCACTTCCAGTTCAAAACCTGTTTCTACGTCAACAGCGCGGTAACGGCGGCGACAGAGTTGATAGCAATCGCCTCGGTTCGCACTGTGGCAGTGCGCAGCAAGACTCATGCCACACTTGCCGGAGATAGCGATGCAGAGCGCCCCATGCGCAAAGAGCTCAATACGCAGCGGTTTCCCACTCGGCCCGCATATCGGCTCACTCTGCACGGTGCGTACCATTTCACGCACGCGCCCTAATGTGAGCTCACGCGCCGGCACCACCACATCCGCGTACTGTGCGTAAACTCGAAGCGCTTCGGTGTTGCTCACATTCGCCTGGACAGAGATGTGTACCTCCAGCCCGATGCTGAGCGCAAAACGGATCACCGCCATATCCGCTGCAATCACGGCGTCCACTCCCGCCTTCTTTGCCGCGCGCAGCAGTTGCCGCATCTCGTGAAGCTCCTCGTCATAAACCACCACATTGCAGGTAAGGTAGGCGCGCGCGCCACAGGCATGGCAGAGGCGCGCCACCTTTGGCAAATCGTCCGTTGTAAAGTTAGACGTGGCGTGCGCGCGCATGTTGAGCTTCCCTACACCGAAATACACGCTGTCAGCGCCCGCGCGGAGCGCAGCCGACAAGCTCTC
The DNA here is from genome assembly GCA_947588735.1 of uncultured Akkermansia sp. Classification (GTDB taxonomy): domain Bacteria; phylum Verrucomicrobiota; class Verrucomicrobiia; order Verrucomicrobiales; family Akkermansiaceae; genus Akkermansia. The sequence continues at coordinate 10,358 of CANQAD010000030.1, read as the reverse complement.
GAAAGAACCGGCTGGCGCCATAATTTCCACTGGCTGGCGAACGGGGTTATTTTCTTTCATGCTCACGGCAAAATAGCAGTCGAAACTCATGCTCGGGGCGCCCGTGCCGACGGTTAAGCTCACCTAACATCTCCCGAGCCTGAGTCGAGAGCTTGCTCCATATATCCGGTTGGACGATCATCCTGTCTTCACCGGCAAACCAAACATCGGCCTCCACCCTCTCCCCGTGGTACTCCAAGCGCACGCAGTAGGGCGATTCCTCCGTTTGCAGCCACTCGTAGCTCAATCGCCCGTGCCCCGCTCCGCGCCACTTTACCTCAGCCGGCAACACCTCAACCCGCACCCGCGCGCTCTTCTCGCTCCACTCGCCCAGCACAAGTCGGCGCGGGTCTTCTTTTGGCCACAGCAGGACACCCGCCCCTGCTATCAGTGCGCTTGCCGCTGTGGCAATCAACCACCAACGCAGGATTCGGTGCATAGACTTATGGGTTGGATTGTTTGCGCAGGCATCACTGGCGCGTTCCGACGGAGCGATGAGCTGCCGCCTCAACGAGAAAGAGCTCAGCTACGCGGAAAGCGCGGCGAGCTGTTTCGACAGCCGTTTGATCATCCATGAGCGCTAGGCCTTCCTCCGTCACTTCCCCCTTGAAGATTTTCCAAGCGAGGGAAACCAGTTCATCTGCATCCACAGCGGAATGATGCGGCGACTGCTGTTGAATACCCGTAGCGATTTCTCCCTTTCGACGACGATTGTGGTGACGTTTGCGCGTTTTGCCCAATGGTTCATGACCGCCCACCACTTCAGGTTCTGAATAGGTAATGACGTCGCTTTGTTGTTCTCCGGTCGCACGTGACTTGCGACGCTTGGGTGCAGACTTCCCCGTTCCCTCCGTTGTTTTGTCAGTAGAGCGTCGTTTAGGATGCATCTGGAACAAGTCGCGCTCGACCGTTTCAGAATCATCGGTTGTTATTATCGTGTTTTTCATAGGGGATCTGAGTGCTGCGTTTCACATTGAAATACCAAGAGGCTTTGTGGGTCGTACCATCCACGTCTTTCCAGCTCAACTCTACAACAACCGGGGATTGATAGAAACGCAGTGGTGGGCTCCATTGCACAGTGCCAGAAGAACTGTCCACTCTGCCAGGCACTCGACCGAACCCGCTCACCACCATCTGCACGGTCGATGGGTCAATATTCTGAACGGTACCTACCTGTGCCGAAATGACTGGAACATCCTCGTACGCCTCTGCGTTCGGTGCAGGGTACACCGGAAAGGGCGGCACGGGTGAATTGCGAAGCGTTCGAGAAGTTTGCCGAGAACTTGCCGCGTGCGACGAAAAATCCATAGCTCGACGAAAAATGGAACTATCATTGCCGAACACCATGTAGCGGTGCACCTGCATTGTATCCTCATGAACATCCACTTTCCCGGGTATTACGGTGAAAGCCGCAACATACCCATAATCCGGCAGCCGTTTTATCATTTCAGGCGTTACGTACCCCCCTGGGTAGCAGTACGTGTTAATCGGACCAAAAAGCTCACCGAGACGTTTGAAAGAACCTCCCATCTCTACATCCATTATGTCTGTAAAAGCCTTCTCGCCGCGAGCATGCTCCTTCTTCCACGTACTGGGGTAGTAGTGGCTTGTGGAATGGCTGCCAATGGTCGCGCCGTGCTGTTGCATCTCGCGAATCATCGCTGGGGTCATACTGTCGCCGAGCCCGGTCATGTACTTGGTGTAAAGAAAGAGCGTGAAGGGGTATCCGTATTCCTTCAGGATAGGGAAGGCATCCGTGTACACGCTGCGCCACCCGTCATCCAACGTAATAAGTACGCACTTGGCCGGTAGTTGCAAGGTCCCGAGCCTCCAGTTCAAAAACTCCTTCATGCTGATCACACGCAGCCCCGCTTTGTGGATGTAGTCCATCTGCTGCCGAAACTCTGAGGTGCGCATCAGCATCTCCGTCACCGGCTTCGTATTACTGAAATTGTGGTACCCAAGCACCGCCACACGCGTCTTCTCCCGGGCTACAGGCTGCGTACCGTCGGCATCCGGCAGATCCACGATGGCTCGCCCCTGCCGCGCAACAGTCGATTCTCCCCGCCCCACCTCTGCGGGTTCCTCAACTGGATCCGGATTTATGGGCGGCGGTTCAAAATATTGTCCCCATGCGCTCCAAGCCATCGCCAGACCCATCATGTACAGCATGCGCCTCATCTATCCATAAGACTAGCATATCGACTTCCCATGGCAAGCCTTTTTTCTTGCAGTAAATCCCACCTTGACGTAGAATACGCCTATGAATAAAAAACTTGTTCTTCTCATCGCCGTTTTCACGGCCCTGACCTTTTCTGCATGCACCACCTGCTACAATGAGCGCTTTTGCCAAGAGATGGTGGGATTGAGCAGTGCACAAGTTGTCTCGACCCTCGGTGCTCCCACTCACATCTATGAGCAGGGCTCCACCAAAATTATGGAATGGGCCTATGATGGCACCTACATGACAAATTACGTTGTGCCCGGGCACGCGGATTCGTGGGTCGATTCTCGCGGCGGGGTCCACTCCACCTTCGTGCCCCCTTACGAACGCGTAAGCACGATACCGCAAGTTGCTGTGCTACGCCTTACCTTGGAAAAAGATCGCGTGACTGCCTACACCTCTCAGTTTAATGGTTCGGGCATGTGCAATCATTTCGTACCCGAGAACTTCATACGCCGCTACAAAATGGAAGATAAGGCACGCTCGCGCAACTAAGTCACGTTCACCCCTTTCACCCGTCGCCATGAAAAAAATTCTCCTCACATGTCTGATGACAGGCACGGTAGTGGCCGCTCCCTTGCCGGATTATCCTGTTGTGTATGATCCTACCGTGCGCGGGCCCGTGCAGAATCCGGCCTATGCCAGGACGAGCCGCTCCGTACCAGCTGCAGCGCTCCGGCAAACCCCTCCTGCCCTCCCAGTGACCTACGCTGCCCCGGGATACCCTGCAACCGCTGCGCAACATTACCCGCGGTACATGGACTCTTCCAATTATGAGTTCACCCTCTCCGTAAATTATGGTTTCAAAGCCTGCCCGGACAATGCCTACGCTTGCGATATGCTCGGGTTCGAGCTGGAGGGCGCCTACTACCTTACCGATCACCAAGCTATTACCCTGTCTCTCGGCTTTGCCGGCGGAGGAGATGATGAAAACTTCTGGGTTACTCCAGAGGATGGGCCTCCCTACCCATGGACCGACAGCTACGACCGCTCGTCTATAACGCTCGCCTTGGGCTACCGCTTCTCACACCGCTTAGGACGCTTCTGCGAACTGCAAGCGGGAGCCAAGTGCGGCCTGGATGTGCAAAGCCTCGACACGGAGTTTGGCTACGGCTGGAGCGATCCGTACTATGACAATCCATGGGACTGCGGCAAACGCGACACGGTCGCCGGTATGGTCTATGCCGGTTATGTAAACATCTGCTTTCCTATCTCTCGCAATGTCTCGCTCTTTGTGGGGTATCAATATCACGGCTCTACGGCAAAGCCCAGTGCCAAATACGGCTATCCCTACAATATGAGCATTGAAACCGGCTCCATGCGTTGGCACGAGGTACGCTTGGGAGCCAACTTTACGTTCTAAATTTGCTCCCCATTCTATGCTGTTGCACTTTACCAAAATGACCGGCGCGGGAAATGACTTCGTTATGGTCGATAACCGCGATCTCTCCCTCACTTCACTGCTTACCACGCAGACAATTGCTCGCCTCTGTGATCGCCGTTTCGGCATCGGCGCGGATGGTCTTATCGCGGCGGAGCCGGCCACTGCAGGGGGTGATGTACGCATGCGTTACTACAATTCCGATGGAGGTGAGGCCGAAATGTGTGGCAACGGCGCGCGCTGCTTTACCGCCTTTGTACACCGCCTCACGGCATCCTCTTCTGCTGAGCTGCGTTTTGAAACTCTCGCCGGCATGATACACGGTCTCGTGCATGCAGACTCCTCCGTCACGATTCAGCTTACCGACCCCCAAGGCATGAAGCTGAATGCCCTTCCCACAACGGACCTCCTACCCGTCCCCGTTCACTTTGTCAATACCGGTGTTCCTCACGCTGTTGCATTCTTGGACAACGTGGAAGACATCGACATCATGAAGCTCGGCGCTTTCCTGCGCTACCACAATGCCTTCGCCCCGGCCGGCACAAATGCCAACTTCGCCCGCATCCTCTCCCCGCAGCACATCCAACTGCGCACCTACGAACGCGGTGTAGAAGCCGAAACTCTTGCATGCGGCACTGGCATGACTGCAACAGCTCTCCTGCATGCCGAAATTACTGGAGCTGCCTCCCCCATTCAACTGGATGTCGCTGGCGGCTGTACCCTCTCGGTGGGTTTCGAGAAGGACCCTGATGGCTCTTACCACCATATCACACTCACTGGGCCGGCGGTAGTAGTCTTCGAAGGAACCATCCTCCTCCCGGAGTAAGCGATGATTCCTCCTCTTCCAAACGGCCGTTCGATTGTACTCATCGGCCTAATGGGTTGTGGCAAATCGACCGTTGGTCGTGAATTGAGCCGTGCTACAGGTCTTCCCTTTCTTGACACGGACATGCTCATTGAAGAGCAGGTGGGCATGGAAATCCCGCGGATCTTTGCCGAGATGGGCGAACCCCGTTTTCGGGTCCTAGAGACCGCTCTGCTCAACTACCTTCGCGATAATCCTTCGCCTCGATCCTCCGGCGTCATCGCTACTGGAGGAGGCATCATCCTGCGCCAGGAGAATCGCGCTATCCTGCGGTCCCTCGGCTTTGTCGTCTGGCTGGATGTTGACCTGCCCAACCTCCTCGCCCGTACCGCTCGTGCCCAAAATCGCCCTCTGCTGCATGGTCAAGATCGCGAGTCCTGCCTCCGCCAGCTCCTCAATAATCGCAGCCCCCTTTACGCTCAAACCGCCCATTTTCACGTCAACTCTTCTGAACTAAAAGTTTCCCAAGTTGTGGATATCATTCTCCGACAAACTCGTTCTTTCTTTTCTTAGTCCCAGCGACGCGACTAGGTTTTTGTCCGAATAATCATCCACAGCACGCCTGGATACCGTTGAAACACGCGTGTTCGAAACTGCCGCACCGTACTGCACAAAATATGCTTCGCTCCGTGATGATGAGGCCCCGTCAGGTTCACGGACGTGATGATACAGAGCAACCGCATTTGAAAGAAGTTCATCAACGGAGAAAATAGCTTTGTTGGCTGATATTATCGTTGATACGCATCAAAAAAATGACAACAAGCAGTCATCATGATAATAGCTCTCATGAACTATCCTGTCGACGTTCATGATTTGAAAAAACCTGCACAACGCGCACATTATCAATAAATCGTAATTCGCGCACCGTCAATCGTAAATAGCAACCGCATTTCCTAATGCGGTTGCCCTGCGTGATGATACCACTGCACCAGCCTGCTTCCGCGCCAAATCCCACGCCACCATCAACGCCCTCCTCTCCGCCTGCCCAGCCGTCAACCTCTCACCCCTGTACACCCCTCCCCTCACCGGCACCTTCGTACTCCTTCTCCTTCGCCTCCCCCTCCCGTCCGTCCACTGCCCAATCCAGAAAGGAGACAACCTCTCCCGACAAATAATCATATTTTTGACTTCATTACCCTTATTCATATTCACTAAACATTTCTTGTGCTACTCACTTGTGCCAACCTTGTGCCTCGCACTTCATTTAGTAAATAACCCACCCCTCAAAAAATCAAGCAAAACAAGCCACTTACATTTACTAAACATCGCCAACAAAACGGATGGGGTGGGATTCGAACCCACGGAAGGTTTCCCTTCGGCGGTTTTCAAGACCGCTGCATTCAACCACTCTGCCACCCATCCGTATTTGGTACAAACATGCCGCGTCATTGTAACGAATTGCTCCCTGCAGCTCAAGTCTAATTTTTAAGTGCACGCGGAAATTGCAGCCGTGTCCCAATAAAATATTCTCCGGGCTCATTGAACCCATTTCCCATGCGTTTTCTATGGATGAAAGAAGTAAGCCAGCAAGACGTCAAACCATGGACGACTCGGTAAAGCGGTCGACGATCGCGGTAGGGCGCTTGCGAAGCGGGCGGTAACACTGATTGGACAACGCACAAGCATTGCCCGCAGGGTGGAAGCCCCCGAGGGCGCGCAGGGGGAATTAGCCAAAAGCGACCGCCTTTGCCCCTCAGGAGTGAAAACCCGTGGGGCGAGTTTGGGGCAAGAGTCGTGTGGGGCGACTCCAAAGCAATAGGCAAAGGGGTGCCTACGAGTCAAGGCAGTGAACCCGGCATGGCATCACTCCGGGTGCTTTCCCTTGATCATTGTATCCTCGTCTTCAAAAATTCCGCTTCGCTTTTGCTTCGCACCTCGCGCTCAGCGCGCTGGCATTCAAATCGTCAATCGAAAATTATGAAAGGGTTAAGCTACATGATGCGGTGAGAACCGCCTGTTGGGATCGCTTTTTCTTGAGACAAATGTGCGGAAATTGGCGGGCGACGTTTTTTGGGCTTGCGGAATTCCGTGCCGCAAGCTATAAGTGGGGGGATGGTGAATTTACCCAACAGTATTACCCTGGCTCGTCTGATCATGGTTACCATTTTTACGACGGCTCTTGCTGCTGACGGTGTAACGTCCCACGTGTCAGCAGAATATGTCCCCTCCAGCGGCTGGTTCGTGACGCTTTCTCTCCCGGCGTGCATAGCCCTCTGGGCTTTTGTCATAGGAGCCATCAGTGATTTCTTCGATGGTTATCTTGCTCGCAAATACGGTCTTGTCACAAATTTGGGCAAGCTTCTCGACCCTTTAGCAGATAAGATTCTTGTTTGTTCTGCTTTCGTGTACCTAAGCTCTGTTAACATGTGCCCCTTTTGGGTAACGGTACTTATCCTCTTCCGTGAATTTTTGGTAACAGGGCTGCGCCAGCTTGCCGCGCTCAAAGGTGTAGCTATCGCTGCCGATCTATCCGGAAAATGGAAGACCGGTTTTCAGTTAGGTTTCTGTATTGCCTGTCTTTTTCATTTCGCGTATGGTGGCAATGCTCCGCAGCCGCTGCGTTTTCTCTCTATCGGAGAGGGTGGAATGTGGTGCCGTGCGTTTTTTCTGTGGGGCAGTGTGCTGCTCACAATATGGAGCGGGCTGCATTACCTCGTGCGCGAGCGACATCTGCTGCTCGATTGATGATTCGCTTCACTCTGCACCATGGAATACCTCACTGGCCAGTCCCAGGATGAATTGGCTGAGCGCTTTATTCGCTACATGAAAGCTGAACGTAACGCATCGCCGCTTACCATGTCTTCCTACCGTCGCTCTCTCTCCCAATTTCGCGATTGGATGGGTAAACAGTTTTCTGCCTGGCACGCCTGCACCACGCAACACTTTCGAAGCTGGCTTTACCTTGCTATGGAGCAGCAGCTCAAATCCTCCACCATCCGTCTTCGCTTTGCTGCTCTGCGCTCTTTCTACAACTACTTGGTACGCTATGGCGAAGTAACGGTCAATCCCCTTGCAGATGTTGCGTTACCGAAAGCAAGACATCCCCTTCCCGTCCACCTTAATCTCAAACAAATGGAGGAGTTACTCAGCATGCCATTCCGCACCCCTTTGGACAAAAAAAGCCCTTCTTGGCTACCATATCGCGATGCAGCAATTCTGGAGCTCTTCTACTCCTGTGGCATGCGCCTCAGCGAACTCGTGAGTCTAAATGCCACAGCTCTGCCGGATGGAGAGGATTGCTTACGCGTAGTCGGCAAAGGACGCAAGGTACGACTCATCCCCGTAGGGGACTACGCCCGTGCGGCTGTGCGCAAGTACCGTGATATGGCCGGTGTCAGTGGTGTGATGCCTCTCTTCATCAGCCGTCTCGGCAAACGACTCACGGCGCGCAGCATCCAGCTTATGCTTGATAAGTACCTTCGTCTGTCGAACATCCCATTCCACATATCGCCGCACAAATTGCGCCACACCTTTGCCACTCATATGCTGGATGCCGGAGCAGATCTGCGCGCTGTACAAGAGCTTCTTGGTCACGCCTCCCTCTCTACAACGCAAATATACACACATGTCACTAAATCGCGCATGAAGGAGGTGTACACCATGGCGCATCCGCGCGCCCGCGCCTCACGTCCCCATCGCCCCGCTGAGTCCTGATATGGTCTTGGTACAAAGAGTTGGTTCGTTAAGAGCATCCTGAGAGAGCTGCCATTGTCGATGGAGCGTCCGTTGTTCTATGGAAGTAATGCCCCGTCTTCTCTACGCATTGCTTGCCCGTAGCGAAGCGTCAATCTGTGTTGTGCACGCACACCCGGGCTCCACGATCGAACCGGGGAAAGCATTCAAGTATTCCTTAATTCCTTGCACCGGGAAGCGAAGGGAGTTGTTTTGGAAACGCGCCAAATCCCGGCGTGCTTTTTCTGCACTGCCGAAGAGTCGTTCTGGGCTCAGCCTTTGCTCGGGCAGCACATCGAGCTTCTGCTGCAGCACAAAGAGCAGGCAGAGTAACGAAGGCACACGCTGCGCCGGGTTTTCATACAACTCGCGACCTAGGGCCCAAGCTTCCCGTTCGCGCCCGCGGATACGGCACAGGTTATAGAACTCTTGGCGCCGGTAGAGGCCCGATGCGCCAAGCTGCACGGCACGATGGTACGCTTCCGCTGCTTGCGCAAAGGACGGAAAGCGATTGAGGTCTGCGTACGTATCCCCCAAGTTGATGTACAGCAGTACGGAGTCTGGATGGTGTGTTATGCCATCTCGCAGGAAACGCACCCCTCGCTCAAAATAGGAGCGGGAAAGGGACACGCGCTCTCGATCGTCCAAACGCTCGTCGTTGATGGCGTGTGCCGCTGCATTGACAGCCATGTCACGCGCCGCATTCACCCAGTAGTTCTGCCGTTCCGGATTGAGTGTGGTGACCATTTGCCACCTGCGTTCCGCCAACGGCCAATTACGCTTTGCCCATGCCGTCGTGGCATCCAGCACCATAATTTCCGCCGCCAAACTCCGCAGTCCTCCGAGCAGAAAAAACGAGAGATGCTCAGCCAAAGCATCTCGACTCGGTAAAAGTGTACTCGACAGTCCGCGCAAATTCGCTGCTGATTCTGCCGTTACCAAGCGATCGCTCAAGGGCTGAAGCGCCGTCCCGCCTAGCGCCAAAATCACCAGGCAGATGATAATCTGAAATATCGTTTTCACTGATGGCAGCATCGGCACCATTGTCTAATCGTCAATCCATCTGCAAACGCGCACGGATGTCTCGACAAAGCTGTTCCCAAAGCGGCACTGGCGCCTTTACCTCGTGCGCGCGCTTGAGCGGCTCGCCCCATATCGCATCGTACTCCACCGGACGCCCCAAATTGTAATCCACCGCACTGCTTGGCACGAAAGGCCCCATGTGCGCCGTACGGTACATCTGCTTATCCACAATCCCCTCGGGCGTCGGGTAACCGCGCATCTTCGCCGTCAGGCAAACCTCCTCAATGATACCACGGGCGCGCTCCTGCTCACCGGGCAGGGCAAAGAGATCCACCACACTGATACCCCCGTGCGCCAGACAAAGACCGTTGAATGGGATATTCCATGTGAGCTTGCACCAGAGAATTTGCTCCGTGAACTTGAAAGCCTGGGTGTGTATTTTTGCATGCGAAAACAGCTCGGCCAAATCCTGCGCGCCGAGTAACCCCTCTTCCGTGGGTAAAAGCGGCGCAAACTGAATATCGCCTCCCTCCAGATGGGCAATGCGCCCCGGCTCCCTCACCATGCAACACACAAAGCAGAGGCCCATGAACACCCGTTCTGCCGACGCCACACGCCCAATGAGTTCAGCATTACCCATACCATTCTGCAATGTCAACACTCGAGTACCTCCATGCAGCAGCGGCGGCAGCGCTTTGGAAAACAAGTCATTGCAACATGTTTTCCACGCCACCACCACCAAATCCACCGGTCCGCACTCTTCAGGCTTCCGCAAAGCATGCACCCGCTCCAGCCGCACATCTCCATCCACAGAAGAAATGCTCAACCCCCGCTCCTTCACCGCCTCCCACGCTGAACGCAGGATGAAGTACACCTCATGTCCGGCCTCAGCCAACCGTGCACCGTAATAGCATCCAATAGCTCCCGCTCCAAGTATTGCTATTTTCATGTCCTAAACTTACCACGTCATAGCTCTTCCCGCAAGTCCGAATCAAGCCAGCTACTTTCAGTCTCGCAGAACCCCAGTTGTAAAAAAAGGGGCAGCCCGCAGGGCGGTAAAGCCATGCGGGCTGCATGGGTCCTGGCAGTGATCTACTTTCGCGGGACCTATCGTCCGACTATCATCGACGTGCCAATGTTTCACTTCCGGGTTC
>CANQAD010000029.1 GCA_947588735.1 uncultured Akkermansia sp. | reverse complement strand
ATTGAGCAGAAGAGCAGCAGCATTGATATGGACGCGCCGCAAATGCAGTCCGGCGGGGATATGTTGACGCCCTACGAACAAGCCAAACGTTACTCGGACAATCTGCCCGTAGATAAACATGCCCGCTGGATTGTGACGTGCAACTTCCGCGAGATTCGTATTCACGATATGAACGCCGCGAAACCCGCCGTACCGGTGAGCCATATCTCCCTTGCTGAACTCCCCGAACAGTGGCACCTCTTGCAGTTTCTCGTTGATGCCCGCAATTCCCGCGTGGAAAAGGAGAAGGAAATGTCCATGCAGGCGGGCGTTCTCATTTCCCGGATTTACAACGCGCTTCTTGAAAATGCGGAGAGCGGGAAAGACGCCGCCACACTGCAAAGCATGAATAAGTTTTGCGTGCGGCTTGTATTCTGCCTTTATGCGGAGGATGCCGGACTCTTCCGAAAGAATCAATTTTGGGAGTATCTGGAAGACGCTGCAGAAAATCCGCGTGACATGCGTTCACGTATCTTGCAGCTCTTCCGCGCGCTCAATATGGAACCAGAAAGGCGTGACCGCTACGACAAGGAACTTCTGGCTTTCCCGTACGTGGACGGCGGGCTTTTCGATGACGGCGGGCAGGAGATTCTTGATATTCCCATGTTGGATAAGAACCTGTGCGGGCTGATTAAGGACGCGGCGCATTTTGACTGGCGCGAAATCTCCCCGACTATCTTCGGCGGGCTGTTTGAAAGCACGCTCAACCCGGAGACCCGGAGAATTGGCGGAATGCACTATACCAGCGTGGAGAATATCCACAAGGTGATTGACCCGCTTTTTCTGGACGCCCTTAAGGAGGAACTGCGCTCCATTGCAGAAGCCAAGCGCGGCAGCGAGAAGGCGCGCGCCAAGAAGCTGGAAGATTACCGCGACAAACTCGCTTCCCTTATCTTCCTTGACCCGGCTTGCGGCTCCGGCAACTTCCTCACGGAAACATTCATTTCTCTTCGACGGCTGGAAAATGACGCCCTGCGCTACCTTTCCAACGGGCAAGGCAGTTTCGGCGGTGAGCTTTCACGCGTGAAGGTTACCATGCAGCAATTCTACGGGATTGAGATTAACGACTTCGCCGTATCGGTTGCCAAGGCGGCTCTCTGGATAGCGGACGCGCAAATGTGGCAGGAAACGCAAGAGTTCTCCACGCAAGAGCTTCCTGACTTCCTGCCCCTGAAAGGTTACGACAACATACGCGAGAATGACGCCCTTCTCTTAAACTGGACAGAAAACACCCCCGCCAAGCACGTGGACTATATCATCAGCAATCCGCCCTTTGTGGGAGCGCGATACATGAGCAAGGAGCAAAAGGAGGGCTTACTCCAAACCTGCAAAGGCATTCACGGCGCGGGGGACTTGGATTATGTTTCGGCATGGTTTGTCAAGGCGGCGGAAATCATGCAGCGAGACCCGGCTACCCGTACAACCTTTGTGGCAACGAACTCCATCACGCAAGGGCAATCTGTCGCTCTTCTTTGGCGGCATATCCTTCAAGAGCGCGGCTTAAAAATCAACTTTGCCTACCGTACGTTCAAATGGATGAACGAGACGAAGGACACGGCGGCGGTTCATTGCGTCATTGTCGGATTCAGCGGGCAGAAAACACCCTGCCGCCTGTTCGATGAACACGGAGAAGAACATCGTGTTTCCCAGCTCAATGGCTACCTGATGGACGGGGCAGACGTTTTTATCGCTAACCGTACGCGCCCGCTCTGTGACGTGCCAGAAGTAGGGATTGGAAACAAACCTATTGATGGAGGCTACTACCTCTTTACCCCGGAAGAAAAGGAAGCCTTCTTGGCGCAAGAACCGGGTGCAGCCCCCTATTTTCACCCATGGTTAGGAGCAGAGGAACTCATCAACGGGAAAAAACGTTTTTGCCTGTGGCTTGGAGACGTAGCCCCGAACATTTTGCGTACCCTCCCCCACTGTATGGAGCGCGTGGAAAAAGTACGAGCTTACCGCGCCGCTAGCAAGAGCGCGCCGACAAGGAAAATAGCCGATACTCCCCGCCGCTTCCACGTAGAAAATATGCCACAAGGGATTTATGCGATCATCCCGAGAGTTTCTTCAGAAAGACGCCTTTACATTCCCCTGAGTTTCGTTACAGGAGAAACCATTGCCGGTGATTCCACACTCATCATCCCTAATGCCACTCTCTACCATTTCGGCGTACTTACTTCCGCTTTACACATGGCTTGGGTACGCGCTGTGGCGGGAAGGTTAGAAATGCGCTATCGCTATTCCGGGGGAGTCGTTTACAACAATTTCCCCTGGGCGACACCTACCGACAAGCAACGCGAAAGGATAGAGACTTGCGCGCAGGCAGTTCTGGACGCGCGAGCGAAGTACCCCGAAAGCACGCTTGCGGATTTGTACGACCCGAACACCATGCCCGATGATTTGCGTAAGGCCCACCGAGATTTGGATGCCGCCGTTGATGCCGCCTACGGGAGGAAGTTCGCCGATGATTCCGACCGCGTGACTCACCTGTTCACGCTGTACCAAAAACTCACGAAAGCCGAGAAGTGAAGCCGGGCAGTACGAGGGTACAAGGGACGGCCATCGGCAGCAGCGCCTGGAAATGATCAAATCGACAACGTCTAGTTTTCCAAAAGGCGCAGGTCGAGCGAATAGACTTTTCCATCGAGGGAGGCAGCGAGAGTTTGCAGCGGGAGCACGAAGGTAGAGATGAGGCCCTTTGTGCGGTGGTTGAAGTTTTCCTCGGAGGATGAGAAGGAATTGAGGCGCATGCGGTTGATTGGCTCGCCATCGAGCAACAACCTGGTGTTGCCCGGGGTGGCGATGAGTTCAAGCTTCACGCGCTTGCCCACGGGGAGCTTCGCCTCGAAAGCAAACTCCATCCCGTCCGCACGGCGAAAGCCAATGCAGCCATCCTTCATCACAGCAATCAGCTGTCCGATCGGCGAGGAAAGCAGCACTTGCTCCTTGCCCGCAGGAGCCTCCTGCAGCTCCAACTCCATGGTGAGGTGATAAGACGGGCCAAGGTCCTGAAGGTGCAGTTGCATGGGCTGCTGCTCCGGGTAAATAGTAATGGGCTGCTTATTTTCAGGGCGGTGCATGGGATTGCAGCCGGGCGCTGCGCCGATTTGCCGAACGAGCGCGCAGTGCTGCTCATACGTATCCGGCGCTTGTGCGAGCCCCCACATTTTTTGGCCCAGGGCATCCATGGAGCTGGTAATCATTGGCCAAACGTCCACCATGCCGTAGCCGTTGTGCAGCAGGTCGGTCGCATCATTCCACAGCGCAAAGGCCGCGCCAATCAGTCGGGGATGTCCCGCAGGCAGCTTCTCGGCGTACATCATGTGCGGTTGCCAATGCTCATACAGCCATGCCATATTCTGGTCTGCCCGGTAATAGTTGGCATACGGCACAATGTAGAGGTACGCATCGTTGGTGTTGATGACATCGAATCCGAGCTGCACCGCCTCGTGAGCATTCATCCATGTCGAGTTCCAGAGGTTCAGCTGGACGCCGCGGGCTGTCACGGGCGTTTTGCCGGGTTTGGAGCTCAAGCTGCCCCAGATACGCGGGATGTGACCTCGGCTCTGGGCATAGCGCACCAGCCCGTCCGTGTATTTGCGGTAATCCTCCGCATCGCCAAAAAACTCATCCGCCCCCATGTGGATGACTTTGCATCCATCCAGCGGCGCTTTCTTTCCCTCTTCTTCCGGCAACAGGTACTCATCCAGCACATCCTCCACAAAAGCAAGCGTCTCCGGATTGGCGGCATCCAGCATCTCGCAACGCCTCTTCTCGTGGCGGCGCATGGCGCCTTTGTAGATGAGATCCGGCCTCAGACGGGTGAAGGCGAGGGCGTGCCCGGGCGTATCAAACTCCGGCACAATGCGCACCCCTCTCTGCCGGGCATAATCCACCAACTGCGCAAACTCTTCTTTGCCGTACGATACATCTTCCGATGTAAGCGGCTTGCCATCAGGGTCTTTGCGCGTTGACTCCAGACGGAAAGCAGCGTAACTCTCCTTGAAAGGATCGTGTCCGGCGTCCACGTACTTTTCGTGGAAGATAAAATTGTTGTTGATGACCAAATGCAGGTCATTCATTTTGTACCAGGACATGGTATTGACGACGTCCCGCAGTTCCGTCATGGTGTAGGGCGCGCGCGCGGCGTCCAAGATGAACCCGCGCACCGAGTAGCGCGGAAAATCAATGATGGTGCCGCAGGGCACGCTCCCCCCCCGTGCGCGCATGATCTGCTGTATCGTGCGTAAGGCCCACACCCACCCTGTACGGGTAGCCGCGGTTATGCTGACGCGCTCCGGAGAAATATCAATCCGATACCCCTCCTCCCCCAACGAGCTTCCCTCAACGAGCCTCATACTCAAATCACAGTCGGCCTCAGGCGCACTGCCCTCCTCCTCCGTAAGCTCCCGCAGAGGATAACCGGAAATAGACTGCACCGTTTCGCGCAAAAAATTATCCTTCAACCCGACCACACGCAGCTCCGGTCCGCGCGGCTTCCACTCTCCCTCCCCCCCCTTCCACTGCAGAATCGCCGGGATCACAGCCGGCTTGGCATTGCTCCCCGCCGGTTGATCCGTCTGCTCAGTCGCCGGCAAGGTGATCTCATAATCCGGCGAGTCGGCGCTTTGCCCGTCCTTGGTCACGCGCATGTACACGCTCACCGGCGTGTCCTCAATAAGCCCTTGCAGCACCCTGCCCTGCTCGTCCACCAGTTGCTCATAATCCACTCCACCCAGCTCTACCTGCGCCCCCTCCACTTGCGGCAGCTCTAATCGCCGCCCCGCTGCATCCAGAACGGGCGCCGGCAAGCTTGAAGCTATCTCCTGAAGACTTTGCGCAGACAAAACGGAAGCGACCGACATACTTATTACTAGATGTTGCAACACCTTCATCACTAATATACCCTCATCTACTCATACGCTCTCCCACTCAATTTTCTTTCATTCTTTTCTCATCGAAACCGTCCATCATCATTTTTGTCCCATGAAAAAGCGACTCCAACGGTAGTTAACGGCACATCATACGGCATAAGACGTTGGTTATTTACGATTGACGATTTTCGGTTGACGATTTGGAGAACTCGCGCGCTGGCGCGCGGGGCTGCGGAGCGTGAGCGACGGGGGAGCGCAGGACCGCGAGCAGGACTAGTCAGAAAGCTTAGTCGGAGAGGCGGGGCTGAAACACAGGGAGATTTACGATGACGATTTATGATCGACGATTTGGGAAGTGCGCCCTACCCGGGGCCGTCGACCGCTTTGCTGAATCGTCCATGGTTTGCCGTCTTGCCGGCTTATTTCTTTCGTCCATGGAAAACGCGTTTGCCGTGTATCACACGTTCACCCAGGGCAGCAGCTCAGTCTGGCGGGCAATGTGCAGTTCGGCAGGGTGGTGCAGTTCGTCCAGGACGGTCTGCATGGCAGCGGCGGCGCAGGCTGGCGTGTTGCACTCCGGGGATAAATGAGCCAGGATGATGTGGCGCAAGTCGCTGTGGGCGATTTGGCGCACAACGTCGCCGGCCTGGCTGTTGGAGAGGTGTCCCCACTGCCCTTCAATGCGCTCAATGAGTTCGGGAGGTCTCCCGGAGTTGTGGAGCATGTCCGGGTCGTAATTGGATTCCAGGTACAGCGCCTGCACACCCTGCAACGCGGGAAGCATGGCGCGGGTGATGCGTCCGGTATCGGTGATGTAGCCCAGCCGCACTCCATCGGCTTCGAACACATAGCCCAAAGGGTCCACCGCATCGTGGCTCACGCTGATGGGCAGCACCGAAAAATCGCCGATGCGCACCCCGGTGCCCGGTTCCAGAAAGGCGTATGCAGCATCCGGCGCAAGCTCGCGTAAATCATTCCTCAAGTACCGCGAGCAATACACTTTCACCTTCGTTTTGCCGGACAGCACTGCCAACCCGCCAATGTGATCCGTATGCTCGTGGGTGATGCAAATGCCGTGAATATCCCCCAGTCCGATCCCGCACGCCTCCAGCCCCAACCGGATACGGCGTGCGCTGATTCCGACGTCCACGAGCAACGTGGTCTTCCCCGCTGCGATCACCGAGGCGTTTCCCCGGCTGCTGCTGGCCAGCACGGCTATCTTCATCGCCAACAATTGCCCCGCGTTTTTCCACAAACGCGAGCCGTCAACATCATGCAGCAATTCAGCTGTTCACGCGTCCCAGGTAGGTGCCGTCCTCCGTTTTCACGGAAATCTTCTGCCCGGCGCTGATGAAGAGCGGCACTTGCACCACCAGACCGGTGGTCATCGTCGCACTCTTGTACACATTGTTCGCCGAGTTGCCCTTCACACCCTCCGGAGCCTCAGCCACTTCCATCGTGATCGCCGCCGGCAACTCAATGGAGCACGCCGTCTCATCCGTGAAAAGCAAAACGTACGAATTCCCCTCAATCAGGTAATCTTTCACCGGCTCCACAATGTCCTCGCTCACGCACACATCCTCATACGTCTCCGTATTCAAGAAATGGTAACCCATGCCGTCCACATACGAGAACTCCATCTCCTCACGCGTCAACATCACTCCCTCTAAAAAGTCGTTCGACGTCAGCCGCAGGTTGTAATCTTTCTTGGTCGCTATGCTGCGGATGGTCATCTGCACGTAGGAAGCCATGCGCGGCGGCGTCTTGAGCTGACTCTCGCGCACGATGCATATATCTCCATTGTAGTTGACCGCATGCCCTTTGCGAAGCTGGATAACGGGTACTTTTGCCATACGCCGCGAAGCCTACCACCTCTCCCCGGCAAAGTCAAGAGGATTTTCGAGGGACGATTCCCGAACTACAATTTTGGAAAAACGCTCGCTGGCGCGCGAATTCTCAAAATCGTCAATCGTAACTCGAAAATCGAAAATCCGCCTGTGTTTCAGCTCCGCTTCTCCGACTAAGCTTTCTGACTAGTCCTGCTCGCGGTTCTGCGCTCCCCCGTCGCTCACGCTCCGCAGCCCCGCTCGCCAGCGCGCGAATTCCCCAAATCGTCAATCGTAACTCGAAAATCGTCAATCCGCCTGTGTTTCAGCTCCGCTTCTCCACCGACCTTTCGAACCATTGACCACCCACGGTTCCACCCACCACCGCCGCTGAAGCGTCGCTGCTCCGCGAGCTATGCTCGCCGAACTTCCCAAATCGTAATTCGTCATTCGTCAATCGAAAATCAGAAATTGATTCTATACCCGACGGAGGCGTCAAGACTTGTCCAGCCGCTGCGCCATTCGATGGAGGCATCCATGAAGATGCTGCCGGACTGCGAACCGAGCGGAATGGTGAGACCGGCCCCGGCTTCCACCCCTACGACTCCCACTTCCGCGCTCTCCACCTCGGCCTTTGTCATGTCCCCGACAATGGAGTTGTTCGCCGTGCCGGAGCGATCGCCCGCGTCCGCCTTGAGCAACAGGCGCGCCTCGAACACAGACGTGCGGTTGAACGCATTTTCTCCCACTGCGCTCTGCAGGCGTGCCCCCAGGCCGAAGGTGATCACGTTCTGCTCCATGTCGTCCACATGCAGCCCGGCGTCGCTGTTCGTTTCGCTGTAGCCGCTGATGCTCGCGTGGCGCACTTCCACGTTGAACACCGGTTGCAGCGCGACAGTCCCCTTCCGGTTCATGCATCTCGTGTAGCCTGCTTCATACATGGCGCCCAAGGCGTAGCCGTCCGTCGAACCGCGCGCTCTGTAGCTGCCCGAACCGTAGTTCACCGTGCGATCCAGCTGCACGTCCGCCATGCCTCCGCTCAGCACAAAGGTGTGAATCCACGCCCCGCTGGACGTTCTCAGGAAGCCGCTCAGGTAGGTTGTGTCCACATCGCCCGTGCCTGCCTCCGCCGAATCCGTCTTCAAGTTGCCGTACATCGCCGTGATGGCCAGCCCCATGGTGGTCTGCCGACTCACATCCACGTCCACGCCCATCGTGCCGCCCCAGTTGTTGAGCGTGTAGCCGGGGGCCATCCCATCGGAATCCAACTTGTGGTAGCCGCCCTCGCCGTTGATCCAGGCGTGCCAGAGCGGCAGATTGTCGTAGGCATCGAAGGTCATCTCGCCGGCCATGGTGGTCGTGCGGTTGCGGATGGCTTTCAACTGCCTGTGCAGGTCTTCCATCACCGCCGGCGCAAGGGTCGAGACAGCGGCGCCCGCCACGGCCGCCAACGCTTTCTTGAGCGGCTCAACTTCCCCCGCGTCCAGTTGGCTGATGAGACCATGCACCAGCTTCGCGTAGTCCGAGTCCGGATCGCTCAGCACGCCGAGGAGCGAATCCATGGACGTCTTGTTCTTCAGTGATTCCCACACCATGGTCACGCCCGCCATCGTGTTCTTTTCGCCGTCCGGGATGGCTCGCTCAAACTTGTTCTGCTTCGTTTCCGTCAGCACCACGGCCACGGTGTTGTCCTCCACCAGCACATCCTTCACATCGCTGAAGATGAAGCCGTCGCCCTTCAACTGCACATCGACCAGGTCCTTCTCGCCACCCTTCACTTCGTCATACCAGCCGAGCGTGATCCTGTCGGCATCGGGGTCAAGCACATCGGCCGTGGCGGCCTCCAGCACAATGCGGGTCTTCTCGCCGAAGCTCAACTTGCTGCCCTGGATGGTGCTGTCCCCGTACGTGCCGGCGTTCACCCTGAAGGTCGTGGTATTGCCGCTGCCCAGGTCCACCTCGCCCAGCGTGATGCTCTCGCCGGCCGTCTTCCTGTGCACATCGAGGGTCAACCGGCCGTCCTCCACCTTCACGTCCCAGCCCTTCGCCGGGGTGGAGGCCGTCGTGGTCACGTTATCCAGCGTAACGTCGGCGCCATTGACAATGCTGAGACTTCCCGCGCCGCCCGCGCCCTCACCGCTCGCCGCCAGCGTTCCGGAGAACACACTCGGGCCGTCCTCGCCAGTGATGGCGACGTTGCCGCCGGTCGCGCTCTTCAACGTCCCTCCTCCGTTCA
The DNA here is from genome assembly GCA_947588735.1 of uncultured Akkermansia sp. Lineage (GTDB taxonomy): Bacteria > Verrucomicrobiota > Verrucomicrobiia > Verrucomicrobiales > Akkermansiaceae > Akkermansia. The sequence goes on along the minus strand of CANQAD010000029.1, from coordinate 19,614 downwards.
GCGAGCGGAGCTGGTTGGACGCACTGCTGCCCAGGTCGAGCTCACCCTTCTCTCCCAAATCGACCGATCCGTCGGAAATGGTCGCGCTCACCAGTTTCACTCTTCCATTTGTCACATTCAAATCGCTCCCCTTCACGGCAACATCCTCATCCGCCTCCCCTTTCACCGTCAACTGACTTCCGTCCAGCACATTCACATCCACACCGGAAAGTACCGTCTTGCGCCCCTCCTCATCCTCCGCCACCTGCTCGCCGGAGAGCTCCAGAATCGCCTGATCCTTGCTGCCGTCAGCTTTCTGCAGGGTGATGCTGCCGTTGTCCCTCTCTCTGCCCGCGCCGGAGATCGTGACGCCCGTCAGCTGGCTCCGGCCGTTCAGCACGAGCCGGGCGCCGTTGCTCATGACGATCTCGCCGTTGTTGGTCGGGTTGGTCGGCTCCCCGCCGTCGGTATCGATGATGGAGCCCTTCACCACCGTCGTGCCGCCGTCCAGCATCAGCGCGCGGTGAGCGTCATCGCCGCCGGACCTTGCTGTCCGTACGAGCGAAGCCCCTTCCGGCGTCTCTTCACCGGGAACTTCGGTGGCGAAAGCGAGCCCGACCATGCTGTTCTGCTCGCCGTGCAGGTCCAACGCGCCCTGGATGATGTAGGTCGTACCATCCGTCAGCGTGTAATTGCCGCCCACGGAAAGCTTACCGTCGCCCCTCTTCGCCACATCCACGCCGACCTCGCCGCTGATGCTGCCGTTGAACGTCGTATCCTGCCCCACCACAGTCGTATCGTCCACTTTGTCATAATCGCTCGGGTGATGAATGGTATCCTGCCGGGAGTTATTGAAGCGCACGACCAGACGGTTCTCCTTCGGCTTCCCATTGCTGTTCTTCATACGCAGCCGGCTGCCGGTCACGCCCAGCAAGTTGTTCACCGTGGCATTGCCCTCATTGTCCGTCGCACCGTCCATATTCAGCGTGAGCACGTTCGTATCGAAGGCCAGCAGCGTCGCCTTCAACCCGGAAAGAACCTCCGCGCTGGTCAGCGTGCTCTCCCCTTCCACCAGGAAAACATCCCCGGCCGACCCCGTCAGCACGACATTTCCGCCATCCGCGCTTATCTTCAGCCCCCAATCCTCTTCCTTCAGCGAAACGTTCTGCAAAAGATTCTTCAGGACGTCCAGGTTGCTCCCTCCCCGCAGGTCGTCCGGCGTCAACTCTCCCAACTTCAGGCTGACTCCCTCGCCACCCAGCGCGTGCAGGTACACGTCCACCAGCTCCCCATTGCCCTTCGCCAGGTAGTACATGACGCGGCTCGCGGCGTCATCACTCAGCCAGAGTTGCGTGTGATCCTTGTCCGTGGCATCCAGAGTGAAGCCGTCCGCTTGGATGAGGGCAGCCTTGCCCCCCTCAGCAGGATCAGGATCGACGCCCACGTTTTCATCGGAGAAATGCAGCTGCAGATCCCGACCGAACTCCGCCTTGTACGTGCCGGTGACGTTCAGGAGCTGACCGTGCTCGTTCACGACAAGGCCGCTCAAGACGCCCGCGCCCATCCCGTTCACATCCACCGTACCGCCCGTCTTCCTGTCCCGACTCAGCGCCGTGTTCACGTACACCTTCGTCTTGTTGGCATCCAAATCGGTGAAGCCGCCCGGATTCTTGAGGGCCACATGGGAAAGCACAATCTCGTCGCCCCTGACTTTGCTGCCGTTCCACACCGTCCGCGTCTTACTGTCGCCCAGCACAATCCGCCCGGTTCCGGCATCCAGCACGGCCTCGGCAGAATTGTCCCCCCTACCGCTGCTGATCGTGAGCGTTCCCCCGCCTGCTTCCTTCAGCGTAACGCTTCCTTCCACCCATCCGCTGTAAGTCGCCGTGCCGTCAAAGTTGACCGATCCCGCACCCGCCAGGGTGTTGGACACCGCGCCTTTCTGCCCCTGCAAAGCCTCCCCGCTCAGGGTCCACGACGCGGCCTCTTCCGTCTCCAGCGTGCCCTTGTAGCCGGAGATGTCGCCGGAAAGCCCAGCTCCCTTCCCGGCCCCCGCCGTGAGGACGCTCGTCCCGGTCACCGTCCCGGTCAGGGTGATGTCGCCCTCCACCCGCGTGTCAGCTCCCACACGGACCTCAGCGGCCTGCGCCTTCGCCGCTTTGGCGGAAGCTATCGTGCCGCCGGAAAGCGTGAGCGTGGTGTCCGGCCCGCCCAGGGCGTTATCACCGCTGATGTTCGTGGTCGTGCCTTCCCCCAATTCAATCCCCGCAACCGTGTTCTCGCCGCTCAGCGAAACCGTCCCCTTCTGCACGGACAGCGTGCCCCCGCCGGCGATGTCCTGCAGGGACAGCGATCCGTCGCCCACCTGCAGCTCCAGCACCGCGTTTTCCCTCACCTCCGCGCCGCCGACGAGCTCCGCTTCCGCGCCATCTTCCACGTTGACGTCCAGAACAAGACTGCCGCCCTCCGCCGATGCGTTGCCGACGGTCAACTTCCCGCGGTGCTCCTTCGTGCCGTCGTCCTGCCAGGCGAGGGTGAATTCACCCCTGCCGCTCTTGTCCAGCCCCTTGTCCAGCGCAAGAGAAACGCCACTGTTCGGCGCCTCGTCGTTCGCGCCCCAGGACACGCCGCCCGCCGTGTCATTCTGCACCCTCACGTGATCCCTGCTGCCCTCTGCATCCACCAGCGCACTCACATCCGTACCGACTCCCTCCGTATCGTAGAGCAGCGTACCGCCATTGAACTGCAGCTTCGTGCCCTCCGGCAAGGCGTTCCTGTCCCCAAGCCCCAGCGTCCCCTGCAGATCCACAGCCGGAATGCTCGTGTTGGCCAGGTTCAGATGCAGCGTGGCATCCTCCACGACCTGCAGGACGCCGTTCCCCTCCCCATTCGGGGTGATGTCGAGCCCGCCGCTGCCAGCGTTCTGCTTAAAGGTGTGGTCTCCGCTCGTTACGTACACGCCGCTGGGGTGCACCGTTCCCTCAATCATCACCGGATCAGAGCCCTCTCCGTCCTTGAACTGCACAGCTTTCCCCTCCGGCGCAACATCCCCGTTCCCCCATCCCGTTGGATCGTCATCCACCCATGCGCCATCCAGGCCGCCCCTCCACACGATCCCCGTCTTCGCGGTGATGTAAATTTTCCCGTTCTTCCTCAGCTCCAGCTCCATCCCCTCCGGCGCGTTGTCAACTGTGATGTCGAACACGTCGTCCCATGTCTTGTCCCCCGTCACCAAAGCATCCCACACCTTGCCAAACCTGGTCTCATCCTCAAAGAGCTGGTAGGCTGTCTTTTCCTGAGGACGCGTCAGTTTGACAGACAATTTGCCGCCCTCTTTCAGCGTGATGGCGCCAAAATCAAGTCTGCCCTCCCCCCCCATATCGATGACAAATCCCGCTTTCCCGCTCACGCCGCTCATATCCAACGCATCCGCTTTCAGCGTGCCGCTGTTCACGGTCACGGTCGTGCCCCTCCCGGAAACTGTCAGTTGAGTCAAACTGGAGGACGCCTCATCCACCCATTCAATCACCATCTTGCTCTTCACCTGCAGCGCAGCTGCCGCCGTCTTCAACGTCCCGACGTTCAGTGCCCCTTCCACCGCGGTGGTCGTCCCGGCTCCCAGCTCCAACACGCCCTCCAAGTTGCCGCCGCTCTTGAGCGTGTAGTTACCCCTGGATTTGGAGAACTTCAACGTGCCCCAGCCACTGATCGCCCCCAAAATCTCCGTGTCTAAGGCCAAATCGACCGTCTTGTCCTCCTCGGTTCGGATTTGACCAACTTGAAGCGGGAAATTCTGCTCAGCGCTTGCCATCAGTTGTCCATTGAAACCTTCGATGATTCCCACATTGACGTAGATTGCACAATCCTTCTCATCTGGATTTGTCTCAGACCACTTGTTTTCCAGGATTCGCACAAAATCAAACACACCGGATCCCGTCAAAGTACCAAATTGTAAAGTTAATTTCCCCGATATGTAACCATTTACAGCTGGATTCATCCACGGTGTGATCTGACCGGATATGCCTACGCGCGCATCAAATTGATGCATAATGCTGGCCTTCTCTCCTTCACTGGTATCAACGATGAGCTCACCAATGGTTGTTGTATAATCTTCCCTGTCTCCAGCCTTACGGATCGAAGGATGGAACCATCCATGGTCACGCATCGTTAAGCTGTGAATTTCCAAATCCGTTTGCGTGTACTGAAACACGGCCTTCCCCTTTCCTTCCTCCTTCGCCCCAATGATCAGCTGACTGTGCTCCTCGTCAAATTTCTCCTGCCCGTCAACCTCCTGCTTGAAAGAGAATTTTGAATGGATCGCCTGAAACCATCCCTCCGTAATCTCCAATTTTCTCTCAATACGCGATGTAATCGGTTCTCTTTCATTCTCATACCCCAGCCTTACATGTCCACCGTTCATGGTTACGTCTCCATGCGCCTGCATTCCATGGTAGAATGTCTGAGCAGGAGCACTCCAATAGCTATCACCCACTTCAACATCCGAAGCAATCACCAATTCGACACTGGAAGCAAATTCAGGGCTATCCTGCATTGTCGAGCTGCTGCCTTCCCTGAGGGAGATCGTGAATCGTACGCCTCCTTCCTTAGTGGTGGAGACTGGGAGCATACCATCCCCGTACATCCATGCCCCGGTCATCCCGCCCACCGTGAGATCACCGCCGAGGGATAGGGAGGAAAGGCCTTGCCACAGAAGCTCGCCCTTAAGGTCGCCCCCTTTATCAAAGCGCCATCCTAGTTGGGCGCCCTGATCGGAATTGGAAGCTATCAGTTGAACTGTGGAATACGGATCCGACGTGATAGACCCTGCAATGCTGGCTGTCTCCTGGAAAGTCAGCGTGGCGCCGGAGCCGACGCGGACATCGCCGCCAACGTAGCACCCCCCGCCCATTTGGGTAACGGGAGATTTAATGGTGAGGTGGCCTCCGTCCAATCGAATGCCTCCGACGCCCTTGGTCGTCCCGAGCCCCTGAGCCTCGAATTCCAGCGTCAAGTCTCCCTCGCCCGTCTTGTGAATGCCGACGTTCAGGAATTCGAGGTTGGCCTTGTCTCCTGTCCCGCAGAGGAGCGTCTCTACACCCGTTGTCAGGTCGCCGAACTCGACATAAACGGGATCGGTTACGCCCTCCGCACGCTGGAAGACGACGCGGGCGTCCCCCGTTCCGCCTTCCAGAGTCCAATCGCCCTGAATGGTGAGATCCTTGCTCAAGGTGATTGTGCTGCCATTCTTCGTGCTGAGCCGACCGGCCGTGACGGGGAGGTTGAAGGTGACCTGGGCGTTCTGTTCCAGCGTGAGGGAGCCCTGCACCTCCAAGGCGCCCTTGGCTGCATCGGCAGCGTTGAAGACGTAAGAACCGCCGCTCTGCACCTTCATGCTCACGGGGCTGAGGACAGGGTTGGCCGCATCCCCCACCGTCACCGTCTTTACCCCCGTATTCGTGCCGGCAAACGCGACGCGGTACGTGTCCGCATAAGCGACGTCAGGATCCGATGTCGCCTCCTTATCCCAAACGCTGTCGCCTCCCTGCTTCCAAGCGAGAGTGTCGCCCTCCTTCTTCCATGTAATGAGATCGGAGGTATTCGTGAACACGAGCTGCCCCTGATTGTTGAGCGTCCCGCTAACCCCCGCTCCCGTGATGTCAATGGTGATGTTGTCCTTCACTGACTCATAAAGACTGCCGAAGCTCTCCGCATCAAAGACCTGGTACGTCCCGCCCTCTTCATCGAGCTCGTATGCATTGATGTGGAGGGTCAGCTTGCCCTCGAACGCGGTGAAAGAGAGCAGAGCCGTAGCCGTGCCCGCCGTATCCCCCGCCACTTTCTGGCTCCCGGTGAGGGAAAGGTTGATCGTCCCGCCGTCTGTTCCGGTCGCACTGTACTTATTGACTGAGAGAAAAGAGTCCCTGCCGAGGGTAACGCTCGCCCCATCCTTCATCGTGAGCGTGTCGGAGAGCGCGACGCGCGCCTTACTCTGCAATTCCACGCTCGCCCCTGAAAGCACAACGAGCTCCTTGCTCAGGGTGTATCCCTTCGTGGCATCGGTGCAGGCGGCGAAAGACAGCTTACCCTCCTTCACCTTGAACGAGTAACCCATGGTGTTGCCCGCATCATTGCCCGCATCGGTGATGACGCAAGTCCCCGTTCCGGATTTCCCGATCCCCACGCCCTCACCTAACGCCACACCTTTCGTCATTGCATTCGACCTGTCCAGCTTCCTATTAAGGAAATTTGCGATCGTTCCTTTCATCGTTGCCACCCCCTCGCCCTCGCCGGTGTTGAAGAGGACATATACAGTGTCTTGAGTGTCCTCTTCCCTCTTTATCATATATTGGGAGTTGTCATAACCGGAATAGCCGACCGCACGGCTGGTATTTATTTGACTTTCGATTTCAAGGTCAGCGCCCAAGTAAATAAGCGCTGGATCGTGACCATTATTCTCCCTCCAAGTACCATCATATACGAGATTCACCTCCTTCAATCTGCCTCCGGCCTTCAAGTGAGCTTCGCCCCAACCCATACTCAAGGCTCCATCTCCGACAATGGCTTTATTCAGCGTTAATTTCGTACCCCAACTTAACCATAGCGTAGCAGAACCTTCAACTGTTGCTCCGCCTGCAGTGACCGTCCCGCCGGAGATCACAATCTGAGCACCCTCTTCGACCCAAAGATTCCCTCCGCTGAAGTCCCACGTCGCTTCACTCCTTTGAACCCCCATGTAGATGGGTGCATAGAAGACGCTGACTGTAGTCCCCGCACCGGCTCTCAGCCCCACCCCGTCAAAAGGCGATGTGTTCCCACCGGTCTTTGTCGTATCGTTAAACGTGGCACCTATATCCAATTTTACATACACGTCCCCATCTGTGTCTGCTTTCTTCTTAAAGCTTCCCGGCTTAAAAGAAGCAAGGAACCCGCCATAGAATTGACCCCTAAGTTCCAGGTCTCCTCCTAGCGTTATTGGCGCGTTACTCGGTCTATAAACCAAAATGGAGCCTCCCTTATCGAGCGTCATCTCCGCAGTCCCTTCTTCCGTTTGGGAGAAGTCAAATAAGCCGTTTACGATCAGCTTTTCCGTAAAGATGCAAGAGCTGTCCACGCTCACAAAATTACCGCTCACGGACAATCCCGCGCCCGTTATCTTCGCGTTTCTCGCATTAACGGCGCCAACTGTACCTCCCCCATTGAGCGTCATCTTGGCGACGTTATCCTCCCCCGCTCCCATGCCGAACAAGCTGAGCGTTCCCCCCACCGTCAATGCTTCAGCAAAGGTGTAGGAGGAAGCGCTGTTCTCACTGGTGAAATCGCCCTCCACGGTCAGTCCCGTGCCTTCGCCGAAGGACATCGTCACCTTCTTGAGCGCCAGGAAGGAATCGAGCGTCAGGGTGTAACTCGTCGGCCCGAATGTGTACGTCGCCCCATCGCCCGTCACTCTGAGTTGCTGCGCGTGGATGTTACTGGTGAGGGTCACACTCATTTCATCCGTTGCGGAAAAATACACGAGCCCGCCGTCCTTGGTCCAGTTCTTGTTGTTCTTCCATCCCGAATCCGTCCCGCCGGTGCCCCAGGTGAGAGCATCTGTGCCATCATACTCGAAGAAGTCGTCGCGCAGCACAATCTGCCCGGTCGCCTTGTTCAACGTGTACTTGATGGTATCGTCATTCCCCACCAACAGAATCGAGCCGCCCTCCGCTTCAAAGTCATGGAACATGGAGTTGAGATCGCCGCTGCCGGTCGCCCACAGGTCATAAGACCCGCTGGTCTCCAGCGTTTCCATGAGAGCCGCGATATTGATCGTCAGGCACCCCTCCTTCTCCGCCCCCTCGGGCGCCTTCACCGTCATGTTGCTCACGCCCAGGTGCGCGTTGCTTGCAATGACCAGAGTCGCCGCCTCCCCGATCTCCAACGTATCCGCCGTGAGGGTCACGTTCGCGTTGACATCCACCTCCGTCCCGTTCCCCATCGCCAATGCGGCAAGTGTCGTGCCGCTTGCCTCGATTCCGGCCAAGCTGAGTTTCCCTTTGTTTACGGTCAACGAGGCGCCTGCTCCCGCGACCTTCAAGTTGAACGCCACGCCGCTGGCCTCTGTTTCCACCGTCAGGTGCGAGTCCCCCTCCAACTGCACGCCCTCGGTGAACGTCACAGTCGAGTCATTCCCCACCTTCAATCCCGCCTCGCCCTGCACGGTCAGCCCATTGCTAAACGTAGCTTGCACGCCCCCGCTCACACTCAACGTTCCCTCGCCCGTCACCACCACCTTCTTGGAGAATGTGTACGCTTGCTCATTCTTCCCCGACTTGTTCAAGCGGAACTCCGCTCCCTTGACCTTGAGCGCACGCGACAATGTACCCCCGTCGTTGACGGTATAAACCTGCTTCGTATCGCTGTATATTCCGATGCCTATGCCTTCAGCTACTTGCAAACCAGTCACCCCGGTCGGGATGAGACGTTGTTCGAACTGCCCCAAATCGCCAGACTGATTGCTACCTTGTACAGCACTCGGCTGGAACAGGATATACGCTTCCGTTGTACCCCCTTCCAGAGAGACTGCAACGTTGTTTCCATTCGTCGAAGTCGAAATCTCCCAAAAACCGAGATAACTGTAAGAGGATCCCCCCACACCGCTGAGTTCCAAATCTCCTCCCAGCACAAGATTTGTCGTATGACTCGTGCCCTGCACAAGGCGTATGCATCCCAACCTGCCTCCGTTCTCTAACACCAATGTTGATTGATTGACATAGATACAACCATCCCCCGTCACGGCATGATTGACCGTCAGAAAACCACCTTCCTTCACTTCGAGATCACCAAATGTTTTGTCATTGGACGTGTAAGAGTACAAATACCCGGTATCCACATTCAACTCCTCCGTCGTGACGTTATATCCCTTGAAGGAAAGGCGTGCTTTTTTCTGGACGTCGAGGGCTGAGAAACTCAATGTCGCTTCTCCTGCTGAACTGTTCGAGAAGGTCAGAACAAGGTCAGGTACCACCCGTTCCGTTCCTGAAATTTTCTTCCCATTAAGGCGTAACCCGACACCTTCAAACGAGTATCCACTCACAGTGATCAGTTGCTGACTCTCCACCCCCGAAAAATCAAACACGACGAACACCGGATCGGTGACCCCGTCAGCTTGGGAGAAGTGAACGGAATCAGCGGCAGTTCCCGTCCAACCGCGGAACACAAGATCGCCGCCAAGCGTATAATCCACGTTGGTGTTGCCGTTAAAGTTGCCGACCTCGGCTCCGTGCCGGAGCGTCACTGTGCTTCGTTGGTTCGCAGCAACGCCGACAACGGTCAGGGCGCCGTCCACCCGAAGCTGCTCCTCGAAGGTGAGGCGGGAAACGCGCGCCCCACCCGCCGCCGGGCTGCCGGAAACGGTCATATCGCCCTGAACGTGCAGGTCGAGGCCGGATCCAAAGTTCATTGTGACGCCATTTTCACCTGCAAGGAAGCTTCCGACGGTGATAATTCGGGAAGTGCCGTCCGGCTCCGCAGTGAAATTGTAGGAGCCGCCGGGGTTGACCTGGATACCGGCTGCACTCAAGCTGCTGCCGATGTGAACCTCATGCTCGCCCGTCGTCGCCGAGAAAAGAGCCGATGCGTCCTGCCTCCACTGAAGGTCGCCCTCCCAGCCCGTTGGGCCTTCGGGAGTGTCGTTGCTCCAGTTGAGGTCGCCCTCCCCCTTGTATTCATACACGGATTTTTTGCCGAGGGTCAGTGTAATCTCTCCCGTCTGCTCATCCAGCGCGACCGTGTACCGCCCGGCGGCAAATTTCAACTTGCCGCCCTCGTTCAGGAATCCCTGATACCAGTCCTCAAACGTGCCCGAGTCAAAGAGATCGTAGGTAATCTCCACCCTCTCCTCTCCCTCCAGGAAGCCGGTAAGATCCAGCAGCAAAGTTCCGTCCGTTGTTCCTCCGAATTTGAGATGTGCCGTCTTTCCGATACCGAGTGTGGCCGACCCTTCGAGCGAGAACGATGTCACATCCAGCACACCGCTCCCCACATCCATCGTCACTCCCTCTCCGAGGGTCAGCGAACTGAGGGAGCCCTCAAAGGTCCCCACGCTCAAAGTCCCACTGCTCACCGCCAACCCCGCCTCTCCATCGCCTTTCAACGTGCCTGCTATCGTACCGCCCTCCTGCAATGTGAGAGTATGAGATTTCAGGAGTTCGACACGAACTGACGTCCCGGCGCTCTCCAGTTTTTTCAAGATTCCACCGCTCTGAAGAACTAAAGCGCCAGTCCCGGTTCCGTAAAAGAAGAGAGAAAGCGTCTTTTCCTCGCCTTGGACAGCTCCCCCGAAGGTCATCACGGGGTTTTGGGACAGGTAGAATGAAATAGCCGCATCCTCCGCAAGGGTCAGGGAGCCTGTGGTCGTGACATTCTCAGAAAGAGCGAGAGCGCTGCTACCACCCATGTCGATTCGTCCGTACTGACTGGCGCCAATGACAAAATCACTCCGGAGATCCAGGACATCCTCACCTCCGACCCAACCGGAGAAATATAGCTGCCCACCTTTGATGTAAATGGTTTTTGGACCTCCTCCCTTGAAGTTGCCACTATCGATGAAATCAGACTCTCCGGTAAAATAAACGGAATTCAACCCCGTGAACGAGGTAGCCAAATCAAGGGTGACCTCTGACGTGCCGGCAACGAGCTTGACATTAAGCAGCGGTTTCTTGCTCTCATCAAAGGTGAGTTTGGTTTCTGTCCCGTTGCTGACGGTAATCTCGGCATTTTGCGTCAGGGTGGTGGATGTGTCAACTGGCGTATGGTAAACAAAACCGGTGAACGGATCCCGCGTGCCGGGATCGGCGTCCGCCGTGACAGTGATGTTTCCGTTCTCGCCCCAACCAATCGTGTACCCCTCCACCTCGGTGAACTGCACAACTTGATCCGTCCAGCCCTCCCCTTCAAAGAGTCTGTACTCGCCCGTGCTGTTTTCGCCCGTTCCTTCCACGACCAACTGCAAGAAATCTCGATCCAGAGAGAGGATGATGTGATGACCTCTCCCCTCTATGGAGTTGGCGCCCAGGGTGAAATCTGACAGGATGATGTCGGTGAAGTCGAAGACCAAGTCACCGCCAAGCGTGATGTCCCCAAACTGCATCTGCCCGGTCGTAAATCCACTCTCGCCCACCGTTTGAAAGGTGATGGACGACCCGGATTCTGTAGTTCCGAAATTCACTGCCAATTTGCCTGAAAGCGTCAGACTCGTGTTCGTAAGCGCTGCAATCCCCTCTACTTTCCCAATCTTCAGCTCTCCCTGCACGGTCAAGGTTCCGGTCGTGCCCGCCTTAAAGGCGCCAACGGTCAACGTTTCACCGCTAACGGACAAATTCCCTCCGAGCATCTCAAGCGCCCCGGACATATCTCCCCCGCCCGTGATGGAAAGTGTGCCTCCCTCACCAACCTGCAGAGTGCCGGCGCCGGAGAGCGCTCCGCTGATGGCGCCATCGCCGTTCAACAGCAACGTCCCTTCTTGCACATCCAAGTTACCCTTGATGTCGGTCGCCCTGGCGAGCGCGCCACTGCCCTTTCCGAACACCTGCGTTCCCTCTCCTTGCTTGACAAAAGTAAGTCCCTCTCCGACCAACAAACCCGACTTCGAGGTCACCGTCTGACCCTTGTTCACAATATCCACGATCTGGACATCCTGACCAGCGGCACCTGTGTAGAGCAAGAACGAATGGGCGTATTGACAATTCCCGGCCCCGCTATCAGCGCTGGCGTCTAACATACCCCCGTGAATTGTGAGCGTACCGCCAAGGTATATGTCAAACGGTCCATTCCACGTCACTGCGCCAATTGAGCCACCCTCCTGCAAGGTCCAGCCATACTGGGACGTTCCATTATACCACAGATCAGCGCCAGCTTGACTGAAGGATACTTGTGTAGTCTCGGACGTCCGTAAAAATCCATCGAGAACCATCGTATTCGACAGAAGCAGGTTGGAGCCCTCCATAGTGATGTTGCCGTGGATCACGGAAGCTCTGCTGGTTGGAGAATCGAAGGCACCAATAATACTAAGAGTGTCCGCAGTTGACTGTCCGACTATTTCAATATCTTGTATTGTTATCCATGTCTTCCCGGACCGCCATTTATCAAGTTGACCTGACAATGTGAGTTGACCTTCCACCACTTCCACACGACAACCCTTGAAATCCTTCTGATCAAGACTTAATGAGAGATTCGCATTGCTCTTCCCATTCCATGACACTTCAGTTCCTTCCCCAAACAACACTGCAGCATGCGAATCGGAACCACTCTCACCGTACACATGCCCCACTCGCAATTCCACATTTCCTTCCTCCTGAATGGTAATTTTTTTCGATTTTCCCAAGCCATCGGTTGACTCAAAAACAATTCCGTGTTCTGCAACAGTGCTGGAAAAATTGAAGCTGCTCAACGACAGATTGCCGCCGAGTGTGATGATGCAGGCGCCCTGTGTGGTGAAGGAGCCCGTGACCGTGGCATCCGCTCCAAGAGTCAGGGAAGTCGCGTCACCGAGCGTGAGACTGGCAAGCGTGCCGGTGAGACCGCCTGCCAGGGTAAGCGAACCGGCTTCCACATTGAGGCCGCCGCCGCTTGCCGTCACCTGCTTCGTCAGCGTATTGTCCCCGCCCTTGAAGGTCAGCGTGCCGCCCAGCGTCGTTGTGCCGGCCACGGTGAGAGCATGCCCCTTGGCGTTACTCTCGCTGCTGACGCCGTCCCACACGAAGGAGCTGCCGGTGGCGATGCTCAGGTTCCCATTGACCTTCATGTCCGCCCCATTTTCTCCACTCATCGTGAGTGTGGCCGTACCCTTCACATCAACCGCACCCACCGTGAGGATGTCCTCCTCTTCCGGGTCTTCATTGGAGTGACCGGTGATGGTCTGACTGCCAGCGGACAGGGTAAGCGTTCCGCCCAAGTTCAATGAACCGTTCCACACATAATTCCCTTCGCCGGTCAACTCCACATCCTGCCCGGTAATGGTACCGGGCTGGGTCGTGGCGCGGTCCTGATTGAACAGGCCTCCCTGCAGAGTGAGCTTGTTCTTGCCCATGTTCAGATCTCCGTGGCGGAAATCAAACGTCTTTGTGATCGTTGTCTCACTGCAGAGCGTGGTGGATGTGTGCTGGTTGTCCAGTGTGAATTTCCCCGTGAGGTCCGTGGTGTCCAGCGCCTGAATGGTATTATTTCCATGAAGGACCATCTCGTTCCCCGAGAGTTTCAGAACGCCCAGCACCGACAAATCCTGTGCAGCGCCCCATTCACCCGATCCGTTCGGTCCGACGATGTGCAGGATGACACTCTCTCCGAAGACCATGCCAGCTCCATTAAAAAGCGAGGCGCTTTCGGGCACGCGCAGCGTTAATGTTCCCGATCCTGTTGGTTCGCCCTCGTGATTCCACTGATACGTTACGTTCACGCTTTCCGCTGCGGCGTCCTTCACCAAGCCGCCCACCTCAATCTCCACATTGTCTCCCACCACCAGACCGCCGTCTGAACCCACCGTCACGGTTCCGGAGAAGGTCAGCTTGTGTCCGGCTCCCTGCGCCTCAAAACTGCGGTCCAACGTGACAGCTCCGCTGATGGTAAAATCCATCTGGGACATGTTCACCCCGTAGCCTACGCCTTCACCCAGGCTGCTGCCAAAATGCCCGAGGAATTCGTCCCAGGTGTTTTCGGGCGTCATGCCGTTGTCCCAGAGGGAATGGGTGATGGGGCCGTCGGCGGCAGCCGCCGTCAGCGCGTACGTCCCAACGGACGACTTCCTGTAGCCATTCTTCACACTATCTTTTGCGCCCGTCAAGCTCCCGCCGAAGACCATATCGGAGTACAGCGTGAGCGTGCCGCTTGCGCCCAGATTCACGTCCCCCTGCACGGAGAGCTGCACGTCCTCACTGAATGCGAGACTCCCGCTCTCTGCGGAAAGATTGCCCTTCACCTCCAAGGCCCGCTTCGTGCCTTCCTCGCTGGAATCAAAGGAATAGCTTCCCCCGCCCTCCACGGTGAGGTCCTTCGCCAGGATGTCCTCGCCCAGGTGCACCGTCCTGGAGGCCGCCTCCGCCCCGGTCTGGAAAGTCACATCCATCCTGCCGTTGTTGTTCCACTCCTGCCGGCTGCCGGTTCCCTCCTTCGTGTCATCAAACTCATCGCCGTCCGTTCCTCCCCAAGTCAGCTCCGTCTGCTCCTCCTGCTTTCCGCCCCAGTACGCTTCTCCCCCCTTCACGGCGCTCCCCCACATGACTTTTCCGTCCTCCGTGATCTGGATGTCGCTGTAGGAGCCCTCCCCGTCCGTCACGACGTCGAAGTACCGCTCCCAACCGCGCTGGAAACCGGAGAACAACTGCACGCCCTCGGCCTCATTCGCCCCGGCCAGGAAAGCATCGGCCAAGTGGATGGTGAGCTTGTGAGAGGCGTCACCGGCGCCGAGCGCAGTGATGTTGGAAAGCGTAATCTTCTGGTCTTTCGCGCCGAGGGTCAGCGTACTTCCCGCTCCCCACGTCCATTCGCCCGCGATCGTGAAGGAACCTCCGCGCACCTCCAACCCGGCGGACGCCGCCAGCTGCAGGTTAATGAGAGAACTGCCCGACGCCGTTCCGAGCGTCAGCTTCCCGCTTGTCACGTTCAGCGCGCCCTCGCCGGTCAGCGCTTTGATCGTTCCCGTGATGCTGCTCTCCAGCGTCGTGCCGCTCTCCAACCGGACGGTGTACTCCCCCAGCGCCCCGCTGTTTGTGCTGTAACTCAGCTTCAATGAACCGGCCGCCACGTCAATCGTCCCTCCCCCGCCGGACGTGTTGAATCCCCCCGTCAACTCCAACACACCCACCCCTTTCTTCGTGAGGGTGAACCCCCCGGCATTCGTCAGCGTACCCTCAAGCTGCAGGACGTGAGCTTTCGCATTGTCGCCACTCTGCCGTCCCGTCTGGATGGAAGCACCGGCGCTTAACTCAATTCCCCACCTGAGGGCAACCGTAGTAGTTTGGCTCGATGAACTGTTAAAGGTATCATGCGTGTAGAAGGTGAACGCTCCCCCTCGCATTTGGTTTCCGGAAATCCCATCCCCACTCAAAAGCAGCGTCAAAGAGGCAAGACCAGCGATGTCACTGCTGTTATCATCCAGAACGACGGCAGTACCGGGCGTTACCTTCAAGCGCTCAACGTGCTGCAGCGCTTGAAGGTTACCAGGTGTGGCCACTCCACTGACGAAGTTCAGATAGAGCCCGGCGCCGCCGATCTCAAAGGTTCCAAGGCTTGCGTCCTCATCCGTTGAGACGTATTTACGGAAGAAAGAAGCCACGTCACCGACGGAAGTATCCGAGAGCTTCAGGGTTCCCTTCCCTGAGAACTGGTCAGTAATGCCATCCCCATCCGTAAACCACGTATTGGTCACATCGACGATGCCCGTCGAATTGATTGTCACCTTTCCGAAATTCTTCTTTCCCTGTCCACCGATTACAAGTGTGCCGTCCACCGTAGTGTTCGCTGCGTTCACAAGGCCAAGAACAGAATTGTTTATCCTGTTGATAATGAAGTTGACCGTGGTGCCTTTCCCGATGATGAGAGCGTCGCCGATATCCAAAATCTGTCCGGACTCCACAGTGACATTGTAAGTCGCTCCAGAACCGCTTCCCGCCGACGCAGCAGCAAACTGAAGGCTGTTCACAGGGACAGAACCTGTGCCGGACAAAGTAACTGCAACGGTGCCAGACTCTGCCTCCAAGTGGACGTCGGCATTGTCTCTCCAAGGTCCGGTTTCTGTCATGTCATGGGACGTACCCCACTGGCTGCCACCATCTGAACCCAATACAACGGATGCGCCCGCGCTGCCACTGCCCCAGTAAAGGTCGCTTCCCCACGTGAGCATGCCGTCTGCTCCAAGAGTAACATACGTAACGACCGCACCGGCAGAGTCCACAAATTTGAACTTGCGAATGAGGTCTCCCGAAAGCCAACTCGTCTCTCCACTAAAGAGACGGAAATCTTCGTGCTCCTGACCGTTTTCAAAATCTGCCAGCTGGATCGTCAATGACCCCGCATTGTCAAAAAACTCCACCCCGGTAAGAGTCAGCACACCTTCAGTTTGACTCCCCATGTTGAGCGAAATCACCGTATCCGAAGATCCTCCCACACGAAGCATCCCGGCAAAGAGCGTATGATCTCCCAGAACAAGCGTGGAACCAACAAGTTCCAATGTCTTTTTCGATGTAGTCGTGCCGACAACAAACGATGTGCTGTTACTGAGCGTCACCTTGGCCCCGTGAATCTTGAAGTCGTATTCAGTGTCGTTCTTTTCTCCCAGATTAAGGGTCACATTGCTGCCGCTCGCCTTGCCTGCAATGCCATAGCCCACGCCGTCCTCAATTCGCTCACTATTCGATGGTGCGAAAGCCGTGTACATGGCGTTCAGCGCGTTGAAGTTCAGTCCACTCTCTTCACTGAAGAGAATGTACACGCTGGGGCCGCTCTCCGAAGCCCGACTGATAACTCGTTGTCGACCGGAAGTGTTAGTTTCCGCCGTACCCCGTCCGAGATTTCCTACCACCAAATCGTTCCCAAGCACCAAGTGAGATCCGGCCCACGCCACATCGAATGTACCGGAGATCTCGCCGCCCCCAGACAGAGTCAGCTCATTGTAGAGCGCAAAATCACCGGTCACATTTAGTTCCCCGCCGATCGTCGTCGCTGTTTCTATACTGAGGCCCGACGTGACAACATGGTCACTCAACTCAGCGTTTTCCACCGTAACGTCTCCTTCTATCACGACAGTTGAGCTGACACCCTCTTTTTTAGCCAACTTGAGCATACCTTCCTTAACCGTCACATTCCCAAACAAATGCACCGAGTTGAAATCATCAGCGTTTGAATTACCTTGAAGAGTCTGTTTGCCGTTGCCGAGTTTTACCAGGTCAACTGCGTCCGATTTGGATGAGCCAAGCCAGATCCCGGCGGCAACATGGTCCTCCTCATTATTGATGGTAAGAGTTTTTGTACCAGAGTCAGACGACTTGAATTGTCCTGCTCGACCGGAATTTATGTCAGTGCGCTCCAAGCCGCCGATCTCTAGATTCGCTCCGAGACTCACCTGTCCGCCATAAATGGATATCTCCAAGGCTCCGGTCAATGCGCCGCCGCCAGTGAGGGTGACCCACGTGTCATTGGCCTGTCCCTCCGTAGCGATGATGAGTTTACCCCCACCGGACACCTTCTCGGTAATGGTAAAGGCGGCTCCATCTAACTGCAGTGAGGCTCCCTGATCAATAAACAAACCGCCTCCCGTGGTTCCGCCGCCATGGAGTACGAGTTTCTTGCCGTCCCCCTTCACTCCAAAAGCGACACCTTTTCCAAAGAGGTTCAGAAAGTTGTTGTTACCTCTTACACAGTTAAAATCCAAGGTATGGGTGTTAACATCAATAGTTGAGAGAGGACTATCGTTGTTTGCTCCCAACTGGCTCAAATGTCCTTCTTCTTCGGACAAACTGAGGATCACGTACACGACGTCATTCGCAGCGTCTTGTGCTCTTGCAAAAGACGTACCAAGATTGCCATTATCGAGGAGGAGAGAACCTGCCTCCACTTTAGTCTTAATGTTAATGCTACCTCCCCATCCAAAGCGGAGGGCACCCTTCAGCTCAACGTCATCTTCAAAGGTAGCCCCAACATTCTCCACCCAAACCTGACCGTAACTTTCTGGAGCATCGGTGATCTTTCCTTTAATGACGGGAGCTTGTCCCCCGCTGGAACCGAACTGCACAATCGCATTTTCCGAGAGAGTTATGTCCCCGACCAAGGTAATCTTCCTGGCTCCAAATGTCAACCTGGAGGCTTCCGTTCCTTTTCGAATGTCCCAGTCTCCTGTCACCGTGATCCCGGCAGCGTAGTCAAAACCTCCAGAACTCTCTGTGTTATACGTTATGCCCCCAGACACAGTGGTATCTTTATCAAACACGAGCTTACCGCCCTCAATCGTAACCTTGCCACCAATGGTGTAGCCGGAATCGGTACCCTGTAGTTCAAGAGTGCCTGCCACAACCAACACATCCCCGGCGAGGACAGAAGGAGCATCACCATTCTCACTGTCTTTCCCTGTCAACACCTGCTTTGCGCCAGGTTCAACGGCATTCATCTTGACGGTGATGCCAGCGCCGGTATTCAGGCGCCCGGCGGTATTTCCGTTCCCCTTGGTAATCTCCAACGTGGCCGTCTCGCCATCACGCGTCGTGATGATGCCTGAAGTCCACGTTGAATTAAAACATCCTACCTGCAAAGTGGAGTCATTGCCCAAAACAACAGTCGCTTGATCAAAGAGTTGAAGTGCTCCCGTCAGTTGACCGCCTCTCCCTAGATAGAGTTCCCCGGCAACGTTGACTTGAGATGCATCACCATCATCAAGGCGCAGGGTGCTGCCGCTGATGGTTCCGTCAAAAGAAAGTTTCGCTGCCGCGTTAGTTCCGTCACTACCCGATAAACAGATGTACCCAAAGCTGTCCTGAATCACCAAGTTGCCAGTTGTCTCAACCTTGATACCAGCTGCAAGCTTTAAGTTGAACGCATTCCCCACGCTACTGTCGTCAATATCCGTGGAAGTACGTCCAATGGTGAAGTTAGCTCCCAACTTGTGCTCTTCCCCATAATAGCCCTGCTCGCCACTACCATACCTCTCGAACGTGAGATGCGCATCGTCTCCCACCACCCAAAGGTCTTTGAGTGTCGCGTTTATAGCATATCTATTTGCATCGGAGTAAATTGCGTATTTCCCCCGGCTCAGCCAGATCGATCCAAAATTGTCAAAGCCCCCCGCATTGTTATCTAGGATGTACACATCATCGGTACTTTCTGCCGTTATCTTCAAATCAATGTCTTCCCCGCCGCCAGTTACGTGCAACTTTCCCTGCTCATCTGTCACCGAGTCGCTCCCTATGGTCAACACCGTGTCTTCACTGCCACTGATTTCTACGTTGTCAGTGTATTGCTGCTCATTAGCGTACGTAGCACCCCCAGGTCCTGCTGGCTCCTCCGCATCGGCGCGTTGGCTGGCGGCGAGGAAGGAGAGGGCCGCGAAGCCTGAAGCCGAGGCGATGGTAGTGGGGACGGCAGCGGAGGGGATAGCTACCGCAGCAAGGCAAGCCAACAGAGCCTTGCGGAGACCCGTAGGAAGATGAAGTTTCATCGCTGGTGTGAGAGCTGAAGATTCTGTGTCCTCCGCCATCCGACAAAGCGCGCCCCTCGCGCCCGCGGGAGGGAGGATTCTCATAGACTATAGTTTTTTAAAGGAGATGTACAGCAAATTTTTGCTCTTTCGCAAAAAAAAATCGCCCCTTGTCCTTCTCGTTCCCCAAAAATCGCTCGCCCACCCTACATGACTTATCTCCAACCAATCATCCCCTCAAAAAATGCTCATCTCTTTTTAAAAGAGATATACACGAGGAATTATCATAAATAATTGATAATAACTGATATCCGATTTTAAATTATTAGAAAAAAAGTCAATTTTCGCGCGTGATTCGCCCTCCGAAAAAAGGACGTATAGAGGCTCTTCAGCCCAAGTTTCTGTATATCTCTTTTAAAAAGAGATGAACAAGCACGGATAAGCCCCCGTTGAAAGGAGGAAAAGACTGAGGATTTACG
>CANQAD010000028.1 GCA_947588735.1 uncultured Akkermansia sp. | reverse complement strand
CCCCTCCCCCAACTCCAACGTCCCGCCATGCTCCCCGCCGCCGGAAATCGTCAGCACTCCCCTCGCCAGCTTCAGGGCGCCGGATTGACTCGCCAGGCTGCCCGTGACGTTGACTGTCCCGTCCAAGGTCAGTTGCGCGTCCTGCTCCAGGCTCACCTTACCCGTCACCTGCAACTGGCCCTCTTCTCCTATCGTAAGCTTGTTTTCCCCCTTCCCGCTCGCCTTGAGCCCTCCCAAACTCGCTCCCTCTCCAACGAGAAAAAGCGTAACGCTCGAATCCTGCAGAAGGAGTGTCCCCCCCTGCCCCCTGAGTTCTCTCACTACCCCCGCATCCACATCCGCGAGCGTCAGTTCCGCCCCGTCCTGCAGCGTCAAGGCGCCTGTGCCTGTTCTCTCCACATTGATAGTCTGCGAAACAGTCAGCTTGGAGCGCTCGTTCAGCGTCATATTGGCAATTCGATTCACTATCAATTGACCTCCGGGGCCCATGCTTGCGTCAACGTCTGCGCCAACCGTGAGGCTATTGAGAGCTCCATAATCTCCTGTCCCGTTGCAATGAATCACACCAGTGAACTCCGACAACCCGCCATCCCCCAAAAAGATAAGCCCGTAGTGCGTACCGCCGTCACCACCGCAATTCAGTTCCCCATCTCCCTTTACGGTATAGAGTTGTAATCCGCTGTTCCCGGCTCTATTATCCGTGTTCACGTAAGTGTTGTTCTCTCCCTCCAGAACGAGTTCGCGGATTGTAGAGTTATGCGCGGGTGCATAAATATTCATGACAATCTTTGCCCCACCCTTAAGGACAACCCTCGATGCAATATCAGAGTTGATGCCGGGAATATCCAATACGAAGGTTGCCCCCTGGCCCACTTCAAGTTGATCTGCCACATTCAAAAAGGATCTGTAATGATACGTCGATTCGCCACGAAGGCGTATTCTGCTGAAAGAACCTTGCAATCTGAGATAATCTCTCACGACCCCCACGTTCTCCAGATCCACCGTTCCCCTCGTGCCCTGAATGGTCAGTTGAGCACCATTCTCCGCTTTGCTCATTGCCCCATGAATGGCCAGAGATGCTTGAGCCGTAGTCAGATTGAGAGATCCGCCGCCACTGCCCACGGTGAGCGCTGACGTCTCAATCACGCCACTTTGAAGTTCCACGGTAGCGCCTCCCCCCACAGTGAGTTCGGGCGCCTCAATTGTCCCATTCTGAATCTCCAGCGTGGCGCCATCGACGACAGAAAGATCGCCTTGCCAGCTTGCGACCCGGTTGAGATTCACGCTGCCGGCGCCGGAAAATGTGACCGAACTTCCCGGATCCACCGTCGTTGCACCGGCAATGTGCAGCGAATTTTTCTCGGAAAGCCCATTGAAAATCCAGTCGCCCCGTTTCACGGACACACCCGCCGTCATAATGGCGCCGGAAATCGTCACTGTGTGCGATCCTGCAGTGGCAAACCGTACATGGTCACCATTGTCGAAGGTGTCGGTTCGTCCTTGTTCCGTTTCCCACGCACCGGCGCCATTCACCCAGGTTGAAATGCCCTTCTTCCATGTGAGGACCTGCACCTTGCCCGTTGTGGTGAAGCTCAGTTGCCCGTTTGCATCCACCTGCAACTGCCACTCGGGCTCCATGTCCGACTTGTCCGCCACGGCATCCAGAAAATCCTGCATCTCCGCCTGAGTAAGACCCAGACCCTTCGTATCAAACAGATCGTAGGTCCAATCCTCCGAAAGCGTGAATCTGGTGAATTGAAGCCTGAACCGGTCCGCAGCAGCCGTCAGCCCTTGAAGCGCCTTCTTGCTGAGTCTGAGTGTGCTGCCCGGTTCCCCCACATCTACGGAAAGCGTGAATTTGCCCGGCTCCTCCGAGAGCTTTATCATCGCTCCATCTCTGCTCATATCCAGCACGCCCCCGCTGAGAGTCCAGGAACTGCCAAGCGCAACGGAAGGAGTGGAACCCGCTTCAACGAGCAACGTGCCGTTAATTGTCAACGTATTGCCCACGCTCGCATCGCCGAGGCGCAGCTCCGCCCCCTCACTCACTTGAATGGCGCCATGACCATCCGCGCCCATCGTACCGGAAAACGCTTCTGCCGGAGAATCTCCTTTCCCCATGATGTGCAAAATCTTGCCGTCCGTCACGGTGACCGACCCCGTACCGCTCAGTGATTTCACGGAAATGTCAGTCTGCACGTTCAGGGTGGAGGCGTCAGCAACCACAAAGTTGTAGCCGCCAAAGCTCGCACCTCCATTGGGATTGGCATAGGAGAACTGGACTGAACCAGTCAGCTTCAGTGTTCCTGTGGATCCCTCCGCAGCGGAGAACACCTGTCCCGCTTGAGTCACGAAACTTTTTCCTGCTCCACCGGCAAGGGTGAGGGTATGCCCCTTGGCATCCAGCTTCCCATTTGACAAATAAAAAATGCCGTTTTGATTATAGAGCGTTGCATCCCCTGCCAGCTCGACATTCCACTTGAGCCATACATTGACCGTACTTACTATCGCGCCGGACGCGCCTGCAGCAGAGCCGTCTCCTGCCAGAACAAGCGTCCCGGAAACCGTTGTGCCTGCCTGCGGAAGGGTATTATCAAAGATATTACTATTCAACTGAATGGAAGCGCCATCCGCCACACGAAAACGCCGTATCAGACCCATGCCCTTGCCGACCGTTTGCGAGTCTTCAAGAACAAGCTGGGTGCCGGACGCGATTTCTACCTCGGCAATGCCCACGTGATCGGCATCCCTGATCACGTCAGCATTCCCTCCGGCAAAGAGCGCCGCGAAGAGGTTATTCCTCGAGTTCACTGTCACCTGCCCCCCGAAATCCAGAATCGTCACGCCGTCCGCCACCTCGGTAGGACTGTAGATCGTGGTGCCTGAATAATGGGTGACGTCCGAATCGGTGATGCGCAACTGCGTTCCCGACCCCACAAGAACATTGCCCAGCGTTTTCACTCCATCTGTATTGATCGTCAACGAACTTCTCCCCTCAAGGACAACTCCGCCAAGCGTGACATCTCCTCCCGCGATGCTGAGTGATGCGGCCGCCGCTCCCTCACCGGCCAGCACGAGCGAACCGCCCCCGGTCAAGCCGCCGAATGCATTGCCCGCCACGTTTTCAAGCGTCACCGTATTTCCCTCTTGAATCGTCCACGCCCCGGTGACGATGAGATGCTGCGATGCTG
Organism: uncultured Akkermansia sp.; assembly: GCA_947588735.1. GTDB lineage: Bacteria > Verrucomicrobiota > Verrucomicrobiia > Verrucomicrobiales > Akkermansiaceae > Akkermansia. The sequence goes on along the minus strand of CANQAD010000028.1, from coordinate 25,765 downwards.
CGGCGGGATCAGACGTCAGCACAAACGAAGACGCCTTCCCTCCCGAACCGACGGTGAGCTTGCCCACGCTCCTGCTCGCGCCCAGTAGAATCGTTCCGCCGGCGCCGTCAAATGTCACGGAGTCGCCGTCCGTGAAATCCGTACCGCCACTTGTCCATGGCGTATCACCCCAGGAAAACGTACGATCCGCCGCCTTAGACGTCCAAACATGGACGTGAGCATCGATAAAACTAATCGTACCATCCTCGTTCACTTGCACGGTTTTCCCCTCCGGCGCCACGAAACCCAAGTGCCCGTCGGCGGCGTCCTTCCAAGCCGCGTAGTTGCCAAAAAGAGGCAAAGGTCCTTCCGCTCCCTCAGCCAGAGCGCTGACATCGATCAGGAGTCCGCCTCCATCGCCGGCAAAGGAGATGCCGTTCAGAGTCAGCTCTGTTCCTGCCGCTTCCGCGTCCCACACAAGCATCCCGGAGCCAATGACGTTGAGCGTATTTACGGTCAGCCCTCCCTTGTCGGAAAAGTGAAGCGTCCCCTTGTCGGTCAATGCGAGACTGCCCAGCGTACTCATCGTCTCCCCGGAAAGCGTGAGAGAAGACGTTCCCCCGCTCCCACTCACCTCCAGTCTGCCTTCTCCCTGAACGCCACTGAAAATCGTCAGTTCCCCTTTGGCTAACGTCAACCACGCGTCCTTCTCCAAAATCACCCCGCCCGTCACCTGCAAATTACCGTCTCCAATCAACAGTTTACTTTCTCCCTTCCCTCTCGCTTGGATCCTCCCTAACTCCGCATTCTCAGCCAGAGAAGAAATCGTCATATCCGAATTTTGAAGAATGAGCGTACCGCCCTGGCCTGCGACTTGTCCTGCTTTCCCCGACTTCACGTCCACAAGCGTCAACTCGGAGCTGTCGCCCAACGTCAGGATATCGTTTACCAGCATCTCATTCGATACAGCCAGCTTGGCGCGCGCGTTCAACTGGACTCCATGAACACTTTCCACGATAAACTGTCCCTGTGATCCCGTTCGCGCGTCAACGTTCGCATCAACAATGACGGAAGCGGAATGCTTATCATTACGGGCAACTCTGATGACTCCGGTAAACTCCGACAACCCGCCATCCTGAGAAAGGCGGAGCATATTACCGCCGCCCCCCCGGCATGTTAATTCCCCATCGCCCTTTACACTGTAGAGTGTTAAGCCTCCAACGCCTGCAGTGGATGATTGGTCAGTCACTGAATAGACATTGTCCCTCCCCTCAACGACCAGTTCTCGAATTGTGGAGTCTTTCCACAGACTCCCAACAAAAATTGTGGCTCCCCCTTTTAAGATGACTCTCCCATTGATAGTAGAACCGCTATCACCACCCCTGCCTGCACCGAGAGAGAGTGTTGCGCCATCGCCCACTTCAACCTGATCTGTCGGAGTGCCTCCCATTGCTTTATCACTGTAAGTAGTCGTGCCACGAAGCTGGATGCTGCTGAAAGAACCACTCAATCTGAGATAATCGCTCACGTTTCCCACACCATCCAACTCTAACGTCCCTCCCGTACCATTGATGGTCAGCCTTGCAGTATCCTCATTTCTACTCACCCCATGAACGGACAGAGACGCGTTGGCTGTGGTCAAATTGAGAACGCCGCCTCCATTGCCCACGGTGAGCTCGGACGTCTCAATCGTGCCACTTTGGAGTTCCACTGTGGCTCCTCCGGCAATGGAAAACCCTCCCTGCCAGCTTGCGACCTGATTGAGAACCACACTGCCAGTGCCGGAGAACGTGACCGAACTGCCCGAAGCCACCGAAGTCGCGCCGGCGACATGCAGCGAGTTCTCTTCAGAAAGCCCGTTGAAGGTCCAGTCGCCTTGCTCCACGGACACGCCCGCCGTCGTGATGGCGCCGGAAATCTCCACTGAATGCCGCCCCGAGGTGTTGAATCTCACATCATCGCCATTGTTGAAAGAATCGATTCCTCCTTGCTCCGTTTCCCACTCACCGGCGTCATTCTTCCAGGTGGAATTGCCCGCCTTCCAAGTGAGTTCCTGCGCTCCGTCCGTCGTGAAGCTCAGTTGTCCGTCAGCATTTACCTGCAGTTCCCACCCGGGTTTTATACCCGATGTGTCCGCCACGGCATCCAGGAAATCTTGCATCTCTTCCTGAGTGAGGACCAAGCCCTCCGTATCAAACAGGTCATAGGTCCAATCCCTTGAGAGAGAGAACCCGGTAAATTGCAGGCTGAACCGGTCTGCCGCCTCCGTTAGACTTTGCAACACCTCTTGGCTGAGTCTGAATGTGCTGCCGGGATGACTCACATCCACGGAAAGCGTGAACTTGCCCTCCTCTCCGGAGAAGGCCATGGTCGCTCCTCTGCTGCTCATATCCAGCACGCCCCCATCGAGAGTCCAGGAACTGCCACGCGCAACGGTGAGTGTGGAATCAGAGCTAACGCGCAACGTCCCGTTAATCGTTAATGTGTTGGGCACATTTGCATTACCAAAACAAAACTCCGCCCCTTGGGCCACGTGAATGGCGCCGTTTGCGCCCACCGTACCGGAAAACGCTTCTGCCGGAGAATCTCCTTTCCCCACGATGTGCAAAATCTTGCCGTCCGAAACTTGAACTGAGCCTGTGCCGCTCAGAGACTTCACGAAGAGGTCAGACTGTACCCCCAAGATGGAGTTGTCGGCAACCACAAAGTTATAATCGGCAAAGCTCGCACCGTAGAGACTGGCGTACCGCAATTCGGTTGTGCCGGTCAACTTCAATGTTCCCGTGGATCCCTCCACAGCACGGAAAGTTTGATTCCCCTGAGACTCAAATAATAGCCCTGTGAGGGTAAGAGTGTACCCCTTGGCATCCAGATCTACATTGGCAAACCGGAAAGCATACTTGCCCTTGCCCCATTGGTAAATAGTCGCATCTCCTGCCAATTCTATATCCCAGTTGAAGTAACATACCCGAGTATTGTACATGTTGTGATCAACGAGAGCTCCTTGGGCGCCTGCAGCAGAACCATCTCCTTCCAAAATGAGCGTCCCACCTGCTACCGAGACATCACTATCCAGTTGTAGGGAGGCGCCATTCGCCACACGCAAACGCCGTATCAACGCCCAACCATTTCCAACTTTTCCGGCTCCCGTTCCTACTGCGCCAAGAACAAGCTGGGTGCCGGACGCGATTTCCACCTCGGCAATGCCCACGTGATCGGCATCCCTGACCACGTTGGCATCCCCTCCGGCAAAAAGCGCCGCGAAGAGGTTGTTGCTATCATTGACCCTCACCTGCCCCCCGAAATCCAGAATCACAACTCCATCACCGGAAATCGTGGTGTCAACCCAGTTGGCCGCTGTACCGTCCGTGACGGTGATGCTGCCGGCAGTTGCCACGGTCATGTTACCCAGGCTCTTTGCGCCGGTCACCGTGTTCTCGAGCATAAGAGAGCCGGTTACCGTGCCGCCGACTACGCTGAAGCCCGCCAGGCTATTGAAAGTCGCCCCAGCCCCTTCTTCCACATACAAATGGCCGTATGCCGCGATAGATGCTGAGTCATCCTGCCCAGTGAAGGTGTACGTGCTGCTGTCCGTCACGCGGATGTTCCCGGGCGTTAAGGCGCCAACCACGGTGACACTCTTTTGGGCGCTTCCCTCGCTGCCGAATATCACCGAATCGCCGGAAGCATAAGTCGATGTCCCTCCCCAATTTCGACTGGAATCGTTCCAGAGCGCATCACTCTCTCCGGTCCATGTCAACTCCTTGTCGTGGAGAAACTGTACCGTCCCGTCGGCATGCACCGTCACCGTCCCTTCGCCCCACAGCGCACTGAGGAAATCCTCTGCTTTCCCTTGCGTCCATGTATCGCCCAGTCCGGTCACGTCAAAGAGCTGGTACGTCCATTCAATGCCGGATTGCGTACCCGCCAACTGGATTTCAATCTTGTCTGCCAGACTCTTCAGAGCAGTCATGACCGCGTCCGTAAGCCGCAGCTTGCCGCCCTCCGTTTGACTTGTCGTGTGGATGGTGAGTGTCAGTTTCTGATCATTCCCAAGCGTCAACACGCTTCCCGAGCCAGCGGCAGCAATCTCCAATACACCCGAGCCGGTCAGCTCAATCGCCAAGGAATGAGACGTGAGATCTGCCGACGCCAGCTTCATCTTCCCGCCGCTTGCGGTCACGCCATTCGTTATGTTCAATGCCCCGCCAAGCGTCAAGCTCCCTTGGGACATGGTGATGGACGATGCCGTCACGCCTTCAATCAGTGCCGCCGTGCCATTCACCACATCAAGACGGTTCGCAGTCAATTGATTTACCTGAATGGTCCCTCCCTCATCCACCGTAATGGCGGCGGTTCCAGCCACGGAAAACAGCCCATCCACCAACAGTGTACCGCCATGGACGCTCACCGTGCCAACCTTACCTTCCAAACTCAGGGCGCTCTTGGACTCCAGCGTTCCGCCTTCGTTCACTTTGAGAGTTATGCTCTCAGACCCATACTCAATATCCTTGATTTTGTTTACCCCTGAAGTTCCCGAGAGAAGCAACTTGGCCTCTTTGTAATTGCCACCACCATCCGCCTCAACGCCACCGATGACGATATCGTGAGCCCACCCCGCATCATCTCCTATGTGCCACCGACCTATCTCGAGAGTTCCTTCTTCCACGGCCAAACTGTATATGGACTCCGCAGCGCCAAACTTCTGCGTTCCCGCTCCTTTCTTGGTCAGGTTGACGCCCCATTTCGCATCACTACTGCGCTTTACTGTTCCGGTGAACTCGTACGACTTGTCGGCCGTGTCAATCGTCCACGTGCCTTGTATGTTGGCCGCCTGCGTTCCCGTGATTCCTGCAATGGTCACGGAATTGTTGCTGCCTTCGGTATTGAGTCCGCCATCTTCTGATTCAAGCTGGATCACGAGTCCCTCTATCGCTGTGCCAACCTGAATCTGTAACGTTCCCGCTTGCACGATAACACCTGAATTCGCACCAGGGTTCCCAAGTCCAACGGCTCCGGTGAGTTTCAATGTGCCAGAACCTGCCTTGGTAAGCGTCTGTCCTGCCAAATTCAGGACCCCAGAGATGGTGAGAGTTTTCCCTGAATTCACATCTATCGTAGCTCCTGAGGTCGACTTCTCCAGAGAAACATCCCACGCTACGGTATTACTTCCCTCCGTACCACCTCCATACCCGTAACCCAGCGCATATTTATGGGTTTTGGTTTCTTTCTCCGCAACACCGCTGTCGCCCGAACCGGACAAATAGAGCGTTTTCCCGGTACCATCATCCTTTGTCGCATTCGCGCTCAGCATGGAGCCATTCCAGTTGGTCAGCAAAAGACTTGCACCATCTTCAATCACAATCGAATCATTGATCTTTGCCGCTACATTGGTTCCATCTGAGCCAGAACCCGTCTTGATAAACGTGTCCCCGCTCAACACGAGCGAGCTGATACCCTCACCATTTTGCAGAAGAGCGTACAACCCTTGCGATCCATTACTATTGCCATACGTGGTGGCAGCTGTCGTATTGTTATTATCGTTCGCATTCTGGTTGCCGCCGATATCCACCAATTTGAGCGTACCCTCTCCCTGCACCTTGAAGGTGTTTGAGGAGGAGGAGGGCAGGTGCACGTAATTCTCGTATCCTTTCACCACAAACGTGCCGCCCTTCTCAACGGTGAAGGTTCCAGCCAAGTTGCGGCTCGTGTCGCCACCCATTTCCAAGAACAGCGTCGCCCCTCTCTTGATGACAGCATTTCCGCCCGCGAGGCTGCCGCTCTTGGCCAAGTGGAGTTCTGTAGCCTCACCATTGCTCCCTCCAATGGTGAGGGTTGTTCCCTCTTGCCAGACCACATTTCCCGTGCCGGAGAAGGTGACATTTGCGCCGGAATCGTCAGTTCCGATCGTCAGAGATCTTGTGACGATCAAATTCCCCCCCAAGAAAATCCACGTACCGTCCGTCACTTGCATGTTCCCCGGATCCACCGCACCGACAATCTCCACAGTGTGCGTGTCGTCATCGGTACTGGTGAAGGTGACGTTGTCGCCATTTTCGAAAACGCCCGCTCCTCCCGAGGAGCCATCGTTCCATCCCCCGCCTCCCGACTGCCACGTCCTCTCTCCGTTCCCCCATGTCAGATCGTGCACCCCAGACAGCGCACTGTTGTACGTGAGTACTCCTTGATCGTTCACACTGAGACCGCGAGCAGAATAGTCCTGCAACACCTGCTTCACAAATTCAGTAAGTTTGCCCTTTCCTTCCTCCGTCATGTCAGTTACATCGAACAACTGGTACGTCCAGTTTCCACCCTGTTCCGTCAGACCGGTCAGGGTGAGTCTCAACCCACTGAGCTCCGAGAGCGCGGTCAAACCCTTATCCGTCAGTTTCAACTTCCCGCCTTGGGCATTGTTCCCGCTCACTTGGATATCCAGCGTCCATTCTCCCGTTCCTTCCGACAGAGCCAGTGTCGTATCGTTCCCGACCTCCAGCACGCCGCCTGCACCAAAGTTCCAGGTCTGTCCGCGCGTGGCAGTCATGCCGGTCAACGCTTTTACTGTGCCGTTGGTCACTGTCAGCGACCCTGCCGACACCGCTCCACCCAGCTCCAATGTCCCTCCGGACACGTTCACAGCATTCGTCACTGTCAACCCGCCCAGGACCTTTAGAAGACTGGTCTCCCCCTTGATGGTGACGCTCCCAAAGTACGCATTGCCACCCACAGTTACACTCCCTGAGCTCACTGTCTCCGCTCCATCGTCTGCAGTCGACACGCCAATGTTGAGACTTTGTCCTCCAGAATCAAAGCTATTGTTGGAAGCAATAGATTTTTTGACATCCAGACTGCCGCCATTCGTCACATCAATACCTCCGGTGTGGTATGCCAACCCACCGTAGATCGTCACCGAGCTTCCCACTCCATCAACTGATAGGCCGGTGCACCAAATGTCCCCATCATTACCACTCGCAAGTTGATCCTTGAATGCGCCGCCCACCGTAACTTGGCCTCCGCTGCTCACCGTCAATTTCCCGGTAAAGTTTCCAGCGCCATTTGACAGGCGTTTCTTGACGGTTAAACAGCCGCCACTCGTGACCTGAACGGCCTGATTGACACTCATATTCTCATCGACCGTCAGAGATCCCCCATTGCTGACCGTGGGAGCAAATCTGTTGTTGTTCCCACCCCCCATGTCTCCCTTCACCCACATCGACCCGCCATCGATCGCAAGGTTCACAGTAGCTGTACCGTCCGTCTGTATACCGTGCTCCACGGTTAACACGCCATCCTTGTAGACTGTTATCCCCCCTTGAACAGAGGACGAGCTGATGTGCGCACCAATAACAAGGTTAACCTGAGAATCCTCATTTTCTGCTTCCGCATTTCCCACCGTAATACCTCCTCCCATGCCAGCATACATCGTGACGGGATTTTCTGTCTCTGTCTCCGCATCGAACGTGAGGGTGCCGCCGGTCACCGTGATCGAGCCGATGTCCACGTTCGTTGTGCTGGTCAGCTCTTGGAAACCATCTCCTGTCTTTTCAAACCCCAGCTTAATTGTGCCATTCTTGAGCAAGGATCCCGTGAACGAGAAATTATCGTCTTTCTTCGTTGCTATTTTAAGCTTTGCACCATTCGAGGATGCTTTCAGTGCAGCGGAGGTCGAATCCCCCGTACCATTGATGCCTGTCACCGTGTAAGTTCCGTTGCCCAAAGTTAACGTACCTCCCCCTCCTGCAACAAAATCCAGCTTCCCCAAGTTCACATCCCCGGTGGCCGTCACATTCAGGCTTCCTCCGTCGAATTTTGTGACGCCATCCACCTGAACAGCCCCTCCGCCGCCAAATGTTGCTGTTCCTTGCTTCAGCATGACGTTCGCAGCCTCTATCGAGCTGTTCACCGTAGCTTCTCCGAGGCTGAACGTTTTTCCCTCAGACACCAACAATTTTCCAGGACCATTAATCGTGCCGGTGAACAATTGAGTACCCGCACCATTGTCCCGGGTGAGCGTGAGCGTTTTACTTTCCGCAATCGTTACAGCGCCGCTGCCATACAACGCGCCAATGGAGGCGCTTTCATTCACATCCAGCGCGCCGGTAACGGCAGTTTCGCCCACGCTGGAGCCGCAGAGATTGATGTCGATGTTCTGCAGAGTATCGGCATGTTCCGTGTAGGCCAGGGTGATCTTCCCGTTTTCCACGTTGATAGCGCCGCTCTCTCCGCTGGCTTGGAAGTTGCCATTCAAGCGCAATTCCCCATAGCCCACTTTCTTGAGCGTGTGCCCTGCAAAGTTGATGCTGCCCTGCATCTCAATGTAGATCCCGGTCGTCCCGGAGTTGGCGTTTCCCACACCCAATCTCGCATCGGCGTCCAGAACAACGTTGAGGCTGCAGATGGCAGATTCGTGGCCGGTCGCATTATTCCAAGAGGAGTGATTGTACAAGCCCAAAGCCGCATAGGAAGCGGTCTCGACATCATTGCCGGACTCCCCGTCAAGTTTCTGTCTGCCATCGCCCGATATGTGAACCGTTGCGCTGGAGGAGCTATCCCCCGAGTTTGTCAAAGACAGTGCGGATCCACTCTCGATGATGAATTCCCCCACTTTTGTGAAAGCAGTATCTTGGGCAATGACCAAAGCCGTCGAGTTGAGCAACTCCATATGCCCCAGAAAATAGCTTCCTGCTGACCCGACGATTATTTTGTCGAGGGTGTTCCTGGTTGTTCCTGCGGTTAATTTGAGTGTTCCTGCCCCACGAGCCCAGAAATTCGTCAGGTTGTTGAAATTGCTGAGTTCTACCACGCCTCCTTCCTCAATCTGGATGCCGTGGGCGCTTGGGCCGAAGTTTTTGTTGCCCGAGTTTGCCACAATCAAGGTAGCGCCAGAGCAGACGGTCGTGCCAGCTTGCTGTTGGAATCCGTAGCTTCCCTCAGCGTACGTCAACACGGTGCCATTTTCCTCAATCACGACAACGCCGCTCACAACGGAGACAAACCCGGACGTCGTCCCGCCCAGAGTAACCTTGGCGCCTCCCGACAGCGTCATCCCGGAGTTCAACCGGAAATCGCCGCCATTTGCGATCGTAACCTCACTGCCACCCTTCACTTCAAGATTGTTCAGCGTCAGCGCGTTTAATCCGGTGTACCGGAAGATCGTTTTATCCGAGCCATTCCCGATTGTCAACCCGAAAGCTGCATTCGAGCCGAAGCTCAGGCTTGCAGAATTGGTGAATTCGACCGTACCGGCTCCGCTTACAGAAAATGTCTCACCCTCAAGCTTGGCCTGCGTGCCGTCAAAGGTCACTTTCGACTCGCCGCTGCCACCTGCTTCCGCCGCCGTAAAAGTTATCTCTCCGAGCGTCACTGCCAGGTTCTCGCCGAAGCTGACCTGCGTGCCGGGTTGAGTGAGGTGCAGACCGCCGTGCAGCAAAAGCGTGTCCTGCGTCACATCACTCCCGCTGAAGCTCCACTCCGTCCCACCGGAAACGTTCATCGACCCGACGAGGATGTAACCATCAACGGTAATGGGGCCCTCTCCCTGTCCCCCGGTGAAAAAGGCATGATCGTAAGAGGAAAAGCCAACATAATCACTGTCCACCTTCCAAGGTTTATTGCTCCCGTAGTCTGGATTCGTTGCGTTTGACCACGTACCTCCTCCCCCGGAGCCGCTCCATGTAAGGTTTCTGGGAGCGGCAATGGTGTAGGAAACCTTTCCGGTACTATCAACTACGATCTTATCTTCAAGCCCGGCGTAGTCTGCTCCCAAAAGAGCGGTCAGCATGGAAAGCGCAGTCGTTTCTGTCCATCCATCTGCACTGGTGTCAAAGAGCACGCACTCCCAACTTTGCGTTGGCGAAAAATCACCCAGCGTCAGCCTCACGTTCTCACTCATCGCCGCCAAGGCGCCCATCGCAGTCTCCGAAAGGCTCAACTTTCCGCCCCCTGCACCGTCATCCGTGACAATTTTCAGACTCAGATACCCCCCGTCCGCCACCGCTAGCGAAGCATTTCCCGCCGTCATCTCCAGTTTCGAGCCTGCCCCAATCGTCCATGTCTGCTCGCCGTTTACCGTCACAGCGCCGCCCAGCGCAAGCTTACTGCCATTGCCGGTCACGGAGATGCCTTCCGTAATCGTCAGCGCCCCGGTGAGCGTTGCCGTGCCTCCGGCGCCAATATTCAATGCGGTGAGGTTTGCTCCTCCCTTCGCGGTAAAACTGCTCTTACTTCCCTCCACCTGCACGCGTTCAGCATATACCATACCACCCACCGTCATCGTGTTCGACTCCCCGTCTGCCCCACCGCCTATGATGATCCCATAGCACTGACCTCCATTCCCTCCCTTTTGTATTATTCCGTCGACCGTGAGTAAACCCCCGCCCGTCACGCTCACACTGGTCACTGCCGAATTATGTCCATATGCATACAAATTGCCGGACAAGTGCACGGTACCACCAGTCACAGTGAGCGTATCAATAGAGGCAGCACCACTAACCGTCAGACTGCCATGGCCCACCTTCACATCGTTCGTGTACCCGTGGTTACTACCATTTAAAGTTCCAGTCACCGTCAATGAACCCTGCTCAATGGTGATGCCTTCCTTGGCCTCTCCATTAGTATTCGATCCTGAAGCCAGATTTCCATTGACTCTTATGCTACTTCCCTCACCCTCTACTCTGATCGTGGAGCCGTTTCCATTCATGTTACCTTCGACGCTAAGTTGACTGCCCCCCTGCAAACTAACCGCGCCGAAGCTCCACGCTTTGTGGAAGACCGCCTGACCGCCGTTTGTGAGTGTCAATTGAGTGTTTGGATTGTTAGAAGCATTTGCAGCGGTGTTTTCAAACTCAAGTTTGGAATTCAATCCATCCACATTGAAGACGTACGTCCATATGCTGGTTCCACTTAGTTTTAAAGTGCCCCCAAATACGCTTATTTTTTTTGCATCCATATTGGCGCCACTCAACCTTTGCGTACCGGCTCCTTCCTTCACCAAGTGGATCTTAATGTGATTGGCGCCACCACGGTCTGCAAAGATCACTCCCGAGTCAAAGTTATCACTGTCCTTGGTAGCTATGACGAACTTAGCATAGGAATCAGGGCTACTTGAGCTCCCTCCACTTTGTGTCGGAGAGTTAAGCATAATTTTGATGCTGCCTGCCCCGCTATCCAACCCACGCACAGTGAAGACGCTTTGTTCTTGTCCATCCTGCGGAGTCGCCCCACACAGAAATAGATTTGCGCTGTTCCCCCCTATTACCACATTCTTAAGCATATCACCCGATCCTCCACTGACTCCCGCGTAGTCCAGAGTCAACGAACTATTGTCATTCAACGTGAGGGAAGCCGCAGTGTCACCTGTGACACTACCCGTGAGAGCTCCAACCCCACTCAAGGTAATCGTCGTGCCGCTGAAAGTGGTGGTGCTGCCATCTGCAAGGCTCAGGAAGCCGGCCTTCACCGTGCCGCCGGTGAAGGAAAAGTTGCACTCGTTCACCACAATGCTCCCGGCGGAGAGAGAAAGTGCGGGACCCCCCGCACTGCCGAAAGAGACATCCCCTGCACAGAAGGTAATGGCGTCGGTGACGTCCAGCGTCTGCACCGTACTTTCAGCTTTGAAGACGTACTGGGGAGTGGGACCTTCGCCCACCTTACCCACGGTCAGACTCTGCATCGAAATTCTACCATCATCCCCACCATTCACCGTCACCGTAATCGCCGTCGAATCCCCACTTGGCGTACCCTCCAGGTACACGTCGTGCTCGGCGAGATCCGTACTCCCCGCCGACCAGCCGTCCTCCACCGTCCCCGATTGATCGCCGAGAGTTAGAGTACCTGTCCCTTGCCATCTCAGGTCTTCTTCTCCCGAAAGGAGACTCGCCGACCTTCCCGTACTCATCAGCATGCTGCCATATGTAAGTGGGGCAGCAGCCTTCATTACGCGCGGCTTCGCCTCGGCTTCCATAACAAGGATCGTGCCGTCCTCCTGCACTTGGACAGAATATCCATCCTCATCTACCCAAGTCAGTCTGCCCTCATTTTCAAGTTCAATAAGGGCAGATTTAATGTTCTCATTCTCCTTAGAGCCAAAGAGATTCAGCGTCCAACCACTGGACAATTCATCCTTGTCAACCGCAGCAAGGTATTCGCCAAGCCCGGTCAGTGTGATTGTGAGCGAGTGATCCCCTGCGTTCAACGCGCCGAGATCAAGAGACGAATGTCCATGCGCTGTGAAGAAAAATTCAATCGCCGCATCAGCCGATAAATTGAGTGTGCCGAGGTGATTCTCCGATGCACCCCCGGAGAGCAGTTTCAATTTCCCTCCCTGTTCAAGATTGATAACAGCTTCTCTCGCGTTCAAATGACCACCTATCGAAAGCTCGCCCCCAACACTAAATCTCTCCGCTCCTGCACCGATCGTAACATCATGGTCTACATCGGCGCCATGTTCCAACGACATAGCGCCCCCGCTTACCGTGATACCGCTCACCCCTGTGACAACCAAGCTGCCAGTCGTTTTTATTTCGCCACCGGTCTGACAAATTGATCCGATAGTCATTGTAGCATACCGATTATACGTGCAATTTCCCGTCCACTTGAAAATGCCGCCCCGAACGTTTAGCTGCCCATCGATGCGTGCGTTCATTTCAGCCTCAGTCCTGGCTTCAAGGGTGCCCTGCATGACGGTTACGTCGCCACTGATGTCAAAAAATCCATTCTTTCCACGGTGCAAACTTTGCGAGCCTGTGCCGTTCATGACCACGTTCCTCGCCGCAAAATTACCGTCGTAATCCGCCTCGTTGTCGTTGAGGAATTCTACCGTGTCAGCGTTGATTGACGGGGACCAGTTACTACATATCAGCCCGCGGTGCAGCTTGAGAACACCACTTGGCACAGACAAACCAATTCCCATAAGGTGCGCACTCCCGCAATCCAGCGTCAATGCCCCCATCACTTCCAAATTCCCCTCACTCACCATGTGCGAACCCGCAAGAATCGTGAACCCGCCGCCAACCGTAAGATTACTCCCGCCCGTAACCGTCAATGTACCACCGTTCAACGCGATGGCACCATGGACGGTCGTGTCATCTATGGTCAGCGTGCCATTCACCGTGATTCCGTCCACCACTGTCAGCAAGCCGGACAGCGTGGCGCTCGCCCCGTTGAGAATGGTGATACTATTCGTGGCCAAAGTGCCGTTCAGGATCAGACTGCTACCCGCGCCATCCACAGAAATATCATTTTCGATCGTCAGCGCCCCGGTGAGCGTTGCCGTGCCTCCGGCGTCAATATTCAATGCGGTGAGGTCTGCTCCTTTCTTCGCGGTAAAACTGCTCTTACTTCCCTTCACCTGCACGCGTTCAGCATATACCTCATCACCCACCGTCATCGTGTTCGACTCCTCGTCTGCCTCACCGCCTATGATGATCTCATAGCACCGACCATTGTTTCTATTATTTGCCTTTCGTATTGCTCCGTCGACCGTGAGTGAGCCCCCGCCCGTCACGCTCACACTGGTCACTGTCGAATTATGTCCATAAGCATACAAATCGCCGGACAAATGCACGGTACCACCAGTCACAGTGAGCGTATCAATAGAGGCATTGGATGCATTCCCCTCCCCAACCGTCAGACTGCCACCGTCCACCACCTTCACATCGTTCGTATACCCGTGGTTATTACCATTTAAAGTTCCAGTCACTGTCAATGCCCCCCCCTGAATGGTGATGCCTTCTTTGGCCGCTCCACTAGTATTCGATCCTGAAGCCAGATTTCCATTGACTCTTATGCTACTACTCTTACCCACTACACTGATCGTGGAGCCGTTTCCATTCATGTTACCTTCGACGGTAAGTTGACTGCCCCCCTGCAAACTAACCGCGCCGAAGCTCCACGCTTTGTGGAAGACCGCCTGACCGCCGTTTGTGAGTGTCAATTGAGTGACAGCAGAGTTGGCAGAGGCATTCGCCACACTGCTTCCAAAATCGAGCATGGAATTTGCCCCGTCCACGCTGAAAACATTCGTCCACAGACCGACACCCGTCAATTTCAGCGTTCCTCCCTCAACTCGGACTTCGCGAGCGTCCATATTATTGCCGGTGAGCGTCTGTGTACCCTCGCCTCTCTTGACCAGCTGAAATTTGTTTTGGGCGTTACCGGCGCGGTCTACGAAAGACACAGCGGAGCTGAAATTATCCTCATTCTGTGTTTCTATCACAAAGGAAGCATAATTTTGGGCGGAGTTACGGGTGAATTCAGTTTCGATTTTGATGCTGCCGCTGCCGTCATCAGCTAGGCCGCGAACGACGTACACAGCATTGCCATCCTCGGCGCCATGCAAATTAATGTTCACCCCGTTTCCGCTGATCACCACGTTCTTGAACATATTGGCAAGATTTCCGTTTGCTGCAGCATATCCCAGGGTCAGCGAGCTGCTGCCGCTCAGCACAAGCTTGACGGCTTCCGCATTGCCCTCAGTGATGACGCTCGACGTGGCGTTCTCCCCGCTCAAAGTGACTCCCGTGTTGGTGAAAGTGGTGGTGCTGCCATCTGCAAGGCTCAGGAAGCCGACATTCACCGTGCCGCCGGTGAAGGAAAAGTTGCACTTGTTCACCACAATGCTCCCGGCGGAGAGAGAAAGTGCGGGACCCCCCGCACTGCCGAAAGTGACATCCCCCGCGCGGAAGGTAATGGCGCCGATGACGGCCAGCGTCTGCGCCGTATTGCCACCCGCTTGGAAGACATACTTGGTGGTATCGTTCGAGGCATCGCCCACAAACAGGGAACCCATGGACACCTCGCTACCTTGACCATCGACTGTCACCGTATTCGTGTCACCGGCGGTAGGTTTTCCCAGCAGGATAACGTCCCGCCCCGAAACAGGCGTGGCTTCTGAGGTCTCCCAACCATCACTGTCGTCTCCCGCGCTGGTGGAAGTACCCAAAGTAATTGTTCCCGCGGTACCGGACCACGTCAAGGCGTCCTCGTTGGCAAGGGGCATCACGCCCTCCGTGGCAGCAAGCGTCATGATGTCCCCCACGCTGTTGGCGGCGAGGAGGTCCTGTTCTTCTTCCCCATCTTCATTCTCTATCCCCAGCACAAGCTCATCACCCACGGAAGCGGCCAGCGGGGGCTCTTCGTCCGCCTGGGCAGGGGGCGCCGTGCTCCACAGCAGGGAAAAGCCGCCCATGAGAGCCGTCCCGGATGCCACCGTGCGCCGCAGAACGCGGCGTCCGGCGACGGCTGCAAGGCAGGCCAACAATGCCTTGCGCAAACCAGCAGGTAAGTGAAGTTTCATGATGCTGAATGACGGTGAATTGCAGCCACGGGACCGCGCGCTACGCACGCGCGTGCTCGCGGGTTTCCCCGTGGGATATTCAGCTTACCTCTTTTCAAAAGAGATGTCCAGCATCTTTTTCAGAAAACTATTTTCTGCTTGACAACTGACTCAGATGACACACAAAAACATAGTCTTTTCATGATCAATCATTTAGATAGAAAATAAGGCAAAATCTCTTTTCAAAAGAGAAGGGCGGTTGGAGGCTCTGATGTCGTTCATATTATGCGTATGACGCACAAAAAAACGCGGTTGAATTTTCAAAAAAAGGGGAGTCGGAAATTCCCTAATATATTTATTATAAGCACATTCATCGGTTGAATACTGCTCATCTCTTTTGAAAAGAGATGAGCAAGCAGCAATCGCTCCAGGCTATTAACAATTAATGTTATAACTCATTGACGCTTTTCATTTGACTATTTTTAATCCGGGGCCATGGCGAGTCGAAAACTCGGGAAAGCAACCAACGGCTATAAAATCAATTAGGCAACGCGACATTCATCATCAATCTACGCAATGCGCACATGATCAACAAATCGTCAATCGCAAACAACAACCGCATGTTCCCATGCGTTTGTCGTGCCCCTGCCACACTGTCCTGCAAAGGAAAGGAAAAAAACACGCTCGCGATGCGCATTTCCACTTTTCAGACACCGTATTCGGGTGTAGAATGGTCGCGCTTATGGCGGATGAATTGCATCAGGAGGGGGCAGCTAAGTTCCGTAACTTGGCGATTATTGCTCATGTGGACCACGGAAAGACCACCCTTGTGGATCAATTACTCAAAGCAGGCGGTACCTACCGCGAAAACCAGGCGGTGCAGGATCGTGCCATGGATTCCATGGATTTGGAACGCGAAAAGGGCATCACCATCAAAGCCAAAAACACCTCCATCCGCTGGAATGGCTATACCATCAACATCGTAGATACCCCAGGACATGCCGACTTCGGCGCGGAGGTCGAGCGCGTCATGAAAATGGTGGATGGGGTGATTCTGGTGGTGGACGCCTACGAAGGGCCCCAGGCGCAGACGCGCTTTGTTTTGCGCAAGGCATTAGAAGAAGGACTGCTGCCCATCGTGGTCATCAATAAAATTGACCGTCCGCACGCCGATCCTGCCGCCGTGCATGACCAGGTGCTTGAGCTGCTCATGGATCTGGATGCTACCGAGGAACAGTTTGATGCTCCTTTCGTGTATGGATCCGCCAAGGATGGTTATTTTATGAACAGCTTGGAAAATGAGCCGCCTGTGGATTGCTCTCCCCTGCTTTTCCGCATTATTGAGCGCATTCCCCCACCCAAAGAGGCCGACCCATCACGCAGCTTTAAAATGCTCATTTCAAATATTGATTGGGATGACTACGTGGGGCGCGTGGCAGTGGGCCGCATTTCCTGTGGGACTGTGCGCAAAGGCGACACGCTTTATCTGCTGCGGCCTGATGGATCACAAGTGCAGGCCAAGGTGACTCGCCTCTTTGAATATAACGGGTTGCAAACAAATGACTCCGCCGTGGGTGAAGCTGGCAATATCATTGGACTTTCCGGTTTTGAAGATGCTGATATCGGCGAAACGCTTGTGGCGGATCCCACAGACTCCCCCCTTCCTTTCGTCCATATAGAGCCTCCCACCGTGCAGATGGAATTCAGCATCAACGATGGACCTCTGGGCGGACGCGATGGCAAAAATGTGACTTCGCGCGTCATCCGCGATCGTCTCATGCGTGAACAGAGAACCAACATCTCCATCAAGGTCGAGGACACGGATCAAGCTGGCATTTTCCGCGTGTCTGCTCGCGGCACCATGCAAGTAGCCATTCTGGTGGAGCAGATGCGGCGCGAGGACTACGAGCTGCTCATCTCGCGCCCCCAAGTGATCACACGCGAGATTGACGGGCGAAAGATGGAGCCTTTTGAAACGCTCTACATCGAAGTTCCGGATGACTGCGTGAACGGAGCCGTGCGCATCTTGGGCAATCGTCGCGGCGTGCTGGAAAGCATGGAGACAAAAGGAGCCGGACGCACCTTCATCTCCGCCACCATCCCCACACGCGGTCTCATCGGCTTTGAATTCGAACTGGTCAATCTTACCAGCGGCCGCGGCATTTTTTCCCATCTCTTCAAGGAATATGCCCCCCTTGCGGGGGACATCACAACCCGACGCAGCGGCACACTCGTATCCATGGAAAACGGGATCGCGCGCCCCTACGCGTTGGAAGCTATGGAAGAACGTGGATCACTCTTTATCTCCCCGGGCGATGAAGTGTATGAAGGCATGATTGTGGGCGAGACTCCAAAACCGGTCGATATCCCCGTTAACCCCACCCGCGAAAAGCACCTCACGAACCACCGCTCAGCCAACAAGAACGAATCCATCCAGCTTACACCGCCGCGCATCCTCTCTCTGGAGCGCGCCATTGAATACATTGAGCCCGATGAACTCGTGGAAGCCACGCCGCACTTCATCCGTCTGCGCAAACGCATCACTGATGCCACAGCTCGCAAGCGCGCTTCCTTCCAAAATTCTGCATCCTGAATTATGCCTGTACTCTGTACCATCGACTGGTCATCCGTTTTCTCGTGGGATTTTGTGGGTGGCAGCGTGCTCTACATGCTGGCGGTGGCGCTTTTTCTGCTAGGGATTATCGGCTGCGCCTTACCCTATCCGGGGCATGCAGTCCTACTGGTCGGCTGCATCCTGTTTTCCTGCGCGCGCGGAGCCCCGTATCCGGGATGGTGGTTATGGGTGATCCTTGGAATCTTGGCATTGCTCGGCTCCTTTACGGATACGCTTCTCGCCATGCTGGGCGCCAGACGCTTCGGCTGCGGATCGGCATCCATCTGGTGCAGCGCGCTCGGCATGGCCATCGGCGGCATCTTTTTCTTCCCTGTCGGCTTGCTTGCAGGACCATTCCTTGGGGCCTTCCTCTGTGAATTGGTATATGCGCGCAGGCCGCTAGTAGATTGCGCAAAATCCGGCACAGGAGCGCTCATTGGCGCCATTTTAGGGACTTTAGCCAAGTTTGTGGTGGCAGCAATCATGCTGCTGCTCTTCTTTTTATGCTGATGCGGGGACAACCTGTCTGTTACTCGCGTGATTGTTTTCACGGTCCTTTTCTCCAGCCGCGAAAAAAATTGAAAAAATGAGATTTTTTTCTTGCATCCCGATTCAGGATATGCTAATGGTTCTGTTACCATGAAGCGCATTCTTCTCTCAGTCCTGCTTTTGGCGATGGTAGGTTCCGTTTACGGCGACATCCAAGCCCCCCCCGCCTCTGAGTACACTGCCACGCGCAAACTTGGTCGCGCTGTGGGTAACATACTTTGGGGCATTGAGGAACTGCCTGTCACCTTGCTCCGCTGGCAGGAAAGCGAAGGTGACTACGCTGGCTATTCCGTTGGTATTGTGGAGGGATTCTCCCGCTCTTTCACGCGCGTGGGGTACGGCTTCTATGAACTGGCGACATTTTGGGCTCCCACCTACAAGTGCACCTATCGTCCGCCTTATCAGGGGAGCTGTGGTCGTAGCGGCCTCAAAGAATACAATACTTGGTCCGGATTCTCCGAGTTCCCGGAGGAGCTTGGCTTCCAAAGCAAATACCATTACTCCCGGCGTGGGGCTGATTGATCCTCCACTGATCCTGTCGCTTTTTCATCCCTGCGGTCCTTTCTCCGCAGGGATTTTTTGTGCACCTCCCCCTCCTTCACGCGGTTTCTTCTTGTACGACACGTGCAGTACTCAAGGCAACTGCATTTGCATAAACTCGGAAAAAACGGGGAAAATGGGGCGGCGCTGAGTCAACCCGGCATGCGTAACACCGGATACTTTCCTCCTGTCAACGCATCATCATGTCAAGAATTCCGCTACGCACCCGAGGCAAACGCACTTGAAAGAAGTTCATCAACGGAGAAAATGCTCTTGTTGGCTGATATGATCGTTGATACGCATCAAAAAAAATGACAACAAGCAGTCATCATGATGATGGCTCTCAAGAACTCTCCTGCCTACGTTCATGATTCGAAAAAAACTGCGCAACGCGTACATGATCAATAAATCGTAATTCGTGCATCGTCAATCGCAAATAGCAACCGCATTTCCTAATGCGGTTGCCCCGCTACGCACCGACTCGGCAACCCCGAGCATAACGCGCTAGCATCCATATCGTCAATCGAAAATCCACTTGTGCTCCCGCTCCACCTCTCCGACTAAGCTTTCTAACTAATCCTGCGCAAGGTCCCGTCTTCCCCCGTCGCTCACGCTCCGCATCTCCCGCGCCTCCGGCTCGCTATCTTTCCAAATCGTGGTTTGTAAATCGTAATTCGTAAATAACCAACGGATTATGTTGTATAATGTGCCGTTGACAACTTATTGGGGATCGCTTTTTCTTGGAACAAATATGGCGTTCCCCTGCTGCGGTGCTTTTCTTTCTTGCACATCCGCCTTTGTTCTTATAAAATGCAGCCATGGCCATTATCGTTGATGTTGTCATCGCGCTCTTTTTCTTCTTAGCCGGATGCGTTAAATTGGGGAGTTTTATTGCGGTCTCAAGCGTGGAGAGTATTCCGGATTACGTGGATAGCTTACTGGTGCAATCCTGGCCCTTGGCCGTAGCCGCAGTACTCTTCGCGCTCATTGATATTCGTACGCATTCTGCCGCTAGACCAGAGAATGAGGAGGATGTCGATATACCTGAAAGTCCACTTCCCAAGCACATGGCAGCTCGCCCCATTGTTGGCGCTCCCCGACCGACCGCACACGTATCCTACTTCCACGTTGACGGGCAGGAGCTTCCTCCATCCCACTCCGTCGGACCGAAACCTGAGCATCATGATGGACGAAAAGACTCCCCCCTCACCCCTCCACCACCGTTTGAAGAAAAGGCTCCATCAACTCCTGAACCAACGGCGGATTCCTCCAAAAAACACGATGCGGATTTGAACTTTTTCAAGCTCTAAGCTTTCGTACCCTCCTTATCATGGCAGAAATTCCCCCAAATGGGAGCATCGCCTTGGCAGAGTTGATGACAAATTACACGCACACTGCCGTGTCGCCGGATCATCTTGTAATGGTCGCAGAGGGAGCATCCGGTCGCTGTATCATGCGCTGCTCGCTCCCGGCCTGTTCCGGTATTATCGGCATTTTTTGGACTCCGGAGCGAGCGGATAATGCTTCTTTCCTGGCGGCGGCGGATGGGCTACTGGCAGCGGGGGTACCGGTACCTCGTGTATTTTCCCGCCTCGAGTTGACTAACGGTTGCGGGGCGTGCTTGGTGGAAGATCTGGGCGAGCAAAGCTTGTTCTCCCTGCGCACTGCCCCGCGCGCTACCCGATTGGCGGCCTGTACAGCAGCCCTGCGCACTATGCAGTCATTCCACGCTCTGCAGGCTAATTGGCCACTCCAGCCACCCTTTGATGCCACCCTCTACACATGGGAACAGGCCTACTTCGCAGAGCATTTGCTAGGACGCCATTTGCAGCACCCTCTGGCGACCTCCTTCGCGCAGCTTCCTGCCGCGCGTGCGCTCGCCACTTGGCTTGGCAAGCTCCCACGTTGCCCGGTTCATCGTGATTTCCAAAGCCAGAACATCATTCTGCGGGATGGTGTGGCCTACTGCATCGATTTCCAGGGCATGCGCCTCGGCCTGCCGGAATATGATCTGGCCTCGCTCCTTTACGATCCATACATGGAACTGCCCTCTGCCGACCGCACAGCGCTCCTAGCACAGCTGGCCGCCATGCCCGGCCCCGCGCCGCAACAAGATGTACTGCTCGCTTGTGCGCTGCAACGTCTCATGCAAGCCTTGGGCGCCTATGCTAACATCGGCTACAACCAGCACAAGGAATGGTACCTGCAGCTCATCCCCACTGCCTTGCGTACACTCCGCGAACTGTGTTCCGCTATTCCCAACCAATCCCCAGCTCACCCTCTCGCCTCATGCTTGGCATCCGTCATCTAGCCGCTGTTCTTTTTTGGTTCTGCGTACTGGGACTTGCGGCCTGGCTCGCAGTGCCAGGGCTATATCACGCTGATGTTGCACTCTACCAAGCTGCCGCTGAACAACCGGGTGCGCCACTGCGTCTCCTTTTCCCGGGGCAGGGGCCGCGCAGCTCCAAGATGCTTACTCCACATCTCATCCCGGAGTATCCCCCCGTGCTTTGGACAGCCTGGGACTCTGATATCGATGAATCTTCCGCTCCTCCTCCCAAGCTTCAAGAGCTGGCCACGATCCTGCATTGCCTCTCCGACCGCCACAATGTTCGCCTCATTGCTCTCTCCTCTCCTCTCACTTGGGCCGATGAGAACAATGAAATGGTGCATTTCATGCTTGACAACGCCATGAGCTCCTTGCAGCATCTTTTCGTTGGACTGCAGGCTCACAACGCTGCACAGGCTCAGGCGACTCCACAACTTCTCAAGGACACCGCCATCCCACAGGACCATTTGGAAGGTGACCCCTCCGGCATTC
Organism: uncultured Akkermansia sp.; assembly: GCA_947588735.1. Classification (GTDB taxonomy): domain Bacteria; phylum Verrucomicrobiota; class Verrucomicrobiia; order Verrucomicrobiales; family Akkermansiaceae; genus Akkermansia. Next base: position 3,991 of record CANQAD010000028.1, on the reverse strand, counting down.
CATCTGCCAACAAAGCCCACCCCTATCGTTTGCCGCACCCTGCGGATGGGAGACTAAGCCCCGCACCCGATTTTGTTGAGGACGAGCTGCTGAGTCGCGATGAAGCAGCCGACCGTGGTATGTCTTTGCCCCTCTTAGTGCGATGGAATGACGATGTGCTACCTACCTTGCCGTTAAGCATCGTCATGCACCACCTGGGACTCACCGCAGCGGATGTCCATGTCCATTTTAACCGCTTCCTGCGCTTGGGCGACCGTACTTTCCCATTGGATGCCCACGCGCGCATCCCTCTCGGATCTGCCCGTGCGAAAAATCTCCCTCTACAGCACGTTCTGCAGCCCGCAGCATCTACCTCGCCCCACCCTCCTGCCACCCCACCCGGCACTCTTGCTGTGCTCTTCCGCCCCTCCTTGGACGATACCCCAAATAATCGAGGAGAACTTATCGCTGCCACGATTTCCTGCTTGCTCGTGCAGAACCGCACCACCTACCTGCCAGGTACTCGCACAGAGCAAGCTCACTTCCTACGCCTCACCCCGCTGCAAGCCACCCCCGCCGGACTCGCCATCCTCGCCCTCTTTACCATTGCAGCCCTCCTCTTTTTGCCAAGGCTTCCTCTGCTTCCACGGCTTACTCTCATGATAGCCGGTCTGGCCGGCATCTGGCTGCTTGCATGGCTCTCCTACCGCTCCAACCTCTGGCTGAGTCTCTGCGCATGGCTATTCTGCTGGCTACTCCTCTTTGTGGCACTCTCGGCACTCGCACCGCGACGCATCTCCCCGCCGCCTCCCACCCTGTGGGACTAATACGTATTTCACTCTATCGTTTCGATCACTGAGAAGAAAAATAATACGAAAGCTTCACAGAAATAACTTCATCATATTTTTCTCTATCTCTGCATTTTCTCTCACCTGCATGCTCTGCGTATACATGGCTATTGTCTGACTGTCCAATAGATCCGTTTTTGCATAGATTCCCGTGGCTTGTGCGTAGTTCCGAACCTTTGTCGGGTTGAGGCGTACCTGGGCTGTATTGCGTTGGGCTGGTTTCTACGCTAGTTTCCGGCTTCCCCGCGTCGCTCACGTTCCGCATTTCCCGAGCCTCCGGCTCGCTATCTTCCCAAATCGTCATTCGTAAATAACCAACGGTTTACACTGCATGATGTGTCGTTAATACCTATTGAAGGGCTTTTTCCTGGGACGGATGTGCGATGCGCTAAAACACGGAATTTACTCCTTGACGTAACTACGAAAACAATGTAGAATCAGGCCGATCTGATGGGAAAAGTGGATGCATGACGTGGGGTACCAACTCCGATCCGGAAGCCATAAAATGGGACACGTCAATGAGTAAGAAACAGCGTAAAAATGTGTAAGTCCTGACTAAGTTGCTATGATTCTGCGCGACCGCTCGTTGAAAGCAATTGTCTGCCTAACTGTATCGTCTGCTTTATGATATGACACAACGGCGTTACGGAAGTTGCCTGCTGAACATCAAAAAGGATGCCGATAGCATGCTTGTTCGGTTCTTGGGGATGCGCATTTACAACTCACGCCTGTGTGAGGGATATATCAAACGACGGGTATGTGGGATACCTCTCCCACGCATTCCCCAAGCAGGACCGAGTGTCCGGCTGCAGCTCGATGCCCGCAACTTCCACCCTGTCTCCATGGATAACCGCGTGCTTCTCGAGAAATTGAGATCCATGGTACCGTTCACTTATATCCCGAACCCCGGGAACTCAGGGGATGCCTTGATTGCCGCATCGACCCTGCAATTTTTCGACACGCACGATCTTCCCTACCGCTTCCATCAGAAGAACAAATCACCCGAAAATCTTGTATATGGAGGTGGAGGTATATGGAACCCTTATTATCAAGACTTTTGGCAAAAAAAGTTTTTACCGCTGTTTCGACAGACCAAGAGGGTACTCATTCTGCCGAGCAGCTTTTGGAACTGTGATGCACTCCTGCGTGAACTTGATTCCCGCTTCACGATTTTTTGCCGAGAGCAGCAGAGCTACGATTACCTCCAACGTGCCCAAACCGGAGCAGAGATTATTCTGGACCACGACATCGCCTTTCGTCTCAATAGCTCGGTCTTCGCCTACGACAACCGGGGAGTCTTCCCCTACGATCTGGGTGTTTTGCGCAAAATCAAATCCTTCTACCTGCGACGAACCAATGTGGGATTTTTTCTGCGACGGGACTGTGAAAGCATCCACGCTTTCGATTCTGACCTCGATCTGTCCGACGCCGGGTCCATCGACCTGTCCAGCTCCCGACAGCGAATCCTATGCTGCGCATCCATTTTTCTCAGCACAGTGGATAGCGTGGATGCCGTTGTGACCGATCGGCTCCATGTAGGGATAGCAGGTATGCTCATGAATAAAGAGGTTTACTTACTTGATAGTTCCTACAAGAAGGTTTCCTCGGTGTATCGGCACTCCTTTGAGACGATCGGTTGCCCCAAGGTTCATCTGGTCACAAAGCCACCCGAGTCTATTCATGCGCCAAGCACAGCAAGCAGGAATCTGGAAATCCTTATGCGAGAGGTCGCGGATGTCCGGATTTGATTCGCCAAACGAAATCGCTTCCCTACCCTGCCCGATCATATTCCTCAATTCCGGTGCCACTGTTTGCGTGCTGTGGACGAATTGCGCGAACAATCTTCTCCCCAACCGCTCGACCAGCGCGCCGAAGGAAGACAATGGCGCAGGTCATCCCAATTCAGGCAGGTGAGGCGGACATCAATGAACAATACATAATACCCACCCCCAAGTCTCCGCCAACAAATGCGCCATCATGATCCGAGAGAATCAGCAGTCAACCATCGGCAGTTTTTTGCGGAAATGTCACGATAACGCCGAGATCGTGTATTTTTCCCAGCATTTCCAACATGGGATACCTAACAAGTAGTACTTCCGGGTCATTACAGCTCCAGCGTCCGGACGCATTCTATCCGCACTACGGCAACGAAGCAAGCCGCCCCATTTAAACCGCGTACCGATCCAGCGATGCTCGGAGAGAAGTGTTAGTCGCTGCCTTGACACTGACGGTAAGTCTCGAGAGAGGGGTTCAATGTGCGCGCGAGCAAAATTCAACGCATTTTCTTCCATCTCAAACAATTGCTTTTCGTCCTCAGACAGACAGAGCACGCCGGCGTAGAGCCTCAGCCAAGTGTGGGCAAGGTAAGAAAGGCGTTTCTTCGTAAGGTCACGTTGCTCGTGATATATCCAAATGGAATTTGCTATACGAGCCCGCTGCTCAGCGCATTGCCTGAGAGCCTCCCCCCCCCCAGCGAGACGGCCCGTTATACTTGATGGGCGCCTCCTATAGAAGTAGAGTCTCTCTGGTAAGAATATCACTTGGTGTACGTAAGCCGAATAAATCGCGAAAAAATATTCATCCTCGAATAGCAAACCTTCCGGAAATTGAAGCCGTTCACGTTCTATGATCTCTTTTCTGAACATTTTATTCCACACGCAAACATTGCATCGCCATAGAAGCTTGTCTGTCACGGGCATCTTTCCTGTCCACGGCAACTCAAAGAGGGAGGCTGTTTTGCGTTTCTTCAATCCTTCAAACTTTTCCTGCACACCACACACGGCCAGTTCTGCGTCATCCTGCATCGCGGAGTACATCTTTTCGCACATGGTGGGAGCATACCAATCATCGCTGTCGCAAAACATGATCAAGTTAGCCTGTGCCTGTGCCAGTCCGGCATTGCGCGCCGCGCTCAGCCCGGCATTTGCCTGTCTGAGCACACGGACTCGTGCATCACGCTCAGCATAAGTTTTCAGGATCTTAGCGGAATCATCCGTACTGCCGTCATCGATACAAATCGCCTCCCAATCGTGGAAAGTCTGCTCCAAAAGAGAATCCAGACAACGGGGCAAATAACTAGCACAGTTGTATACAGGAACGATGATCGTGATCGCAGGCATAACACACCATAGCAATGCCGTGATTATCTCTTTTTGAAAGAGATA
>CANQAD010000027.1 GCA_947588735.1 uncultured Akkermansia sp. | reverse complement strand
ATTCGCCCAAAAATCGCCAACTCCTGCCCTCATCATGCTTCCCGCCCATGAATTACATTTTCTTGGGACGGGTGTGATCGAAACTGTGAGAAAAAAAGTTAAACAGGAAGGAAAGGCACGAGTCAGTTATTGCTTTCGTTTTTTGAGACCAAAAAGCCATGGCAGCGAGCTTTCTCATGGTGATTGTTCAATCCTTCCTCTTCTCTCCCTGAGGATGTTGTTTATTGAGCGGCATGCGTAATGCGCACGTGACCAATAAGCCGAAAATAACAAACATTTTTGACACCTTTGATTTGGTGCATTCGCTAGGGCAAGCCCATTTCGAAAAGCAGAAAGACTCTTCAGTCGGTTTATCACGCTTATTTCGGAACACGAAAATCGTGATAGGTGGGTAACGGCACATCATTCAGCATAAGACGTTGGTTATTTACGAATTACGATTTACAAATTACGATTTGAGGAAATTTGCGCGCTACGCGCGAGGTGCGCAGTAAAAGCGAAGCGGAATTTTCGAAGACGAGATGCGATGATCAAAGGAAAGCATCCGGAGTGGTGCCATGCCGGGTTCACTGCCTTGCCTCAAGCTCACCCCACGAGTTTTCGCCCCTGCGAGGCAAAAGCTGCGCTTTTGGCTAAACTGCCTTGCGCCCGTCGGCAGTTTTCACCCCTGCGGGCTGGCTCATCGGTCTGACAGCCCGCTTCGCGAGCGCCCTGTCGGGGCCGTCGACCGCTTTGCTGAATCGTCCATGGCATGCTGTCTTACTGGCTTACTTCTTTCGTCTCTAGAAAACACATGGGAAATGGGTTCAGTGAGCCCGGAGAATATTTGATCGGGACACGTGTGTGACAAGCCTCGTTTTTCGTACCAAAAAGATCATGACCAGAGACGCTCCCATGCTGAGCACTGGGTTGACCCTTTTCCCGTTCCCGCAAGTTTTAACGATCCGAAAATCTGTACAATACTCACATTATCAACGAATAGAAAATAAAAATGAAAATCGCCAGTAGCAAACGCATGTTCCTGCGTTTGTCCTGCCGTGCTTTTGCTGCGACTTGACAAGACGACAACCATGTTCTATGCTGGAGGCATGTTAATAGCACCGTCCATGTTGGCTTGCGATTTTCGGCAAATTGGGAATGAAGCTCGACGTGCACTGGCAGCAGGAGCAGATTGGCTGCACTTGGATGTGATGGATGGCTCCTTTGTTGACAATATATCGTTTGGACCAGATATTTGCAAAGCGGTTCGCCAAAGTGTGCCGCCGGATGCTTTTCTGGATGCGCATCTCATGATCAACGCTCCTGATCACTACTTGCCACGTTTTTTGAAAGTCGGGATGAATCTCATCAGCGTTCATGTCGAAAGAGAGGGAGAGGTGGATTTGCATGCCACACTGCACGCGATTCGGGCTGGTGGAGCTCAGGCGGGGTTGGTGATGAATCCGGCCACGGACGTGCAGCATGTACTCCCCTATTTGGAGGAGTTGGATTTGGCTCTTGTGATGAGTGTGGTTCCTGGTTTTGGCGGTCAGAAGTTTATGACAAACGTCCTCGAGAAAGTGAGATTTTTGCGTGATGAGCGTGCACGGCGTGGTCTTCATTTTCTCATTCAGGTGGACGGGGGAATAGGACCAGAGCAAGCTCCGTTGTGCCGCGAGGCCGGTGCAGATTGTCTTGTGGCTGGCAGTGCCACTTTTAAGGCACCAGACATGGCACAGGTCATACGATCCATGAAGCAGTAGGGTAACCCATCCAACCCATCCCTCAGCGCACGATGGTGCGACGCACAGGGTCAAGTTCTCGCTCGGGATCGTCTTGGGGCAATGGATAGTGAGCAAAATCGAGTGAGGAGAGGAAGCTGGTATCTGGCGGCAGGGCAAGGGCGGAGCCATCCACCGCCACATCCAGTAGTGCCGGTCCTTGAGCCGAGAGCCATGAATGTACGGCTGCCGGTAACTCCACTGGGCATTCCACGTGGGTGGCGACCAGTCCCATACCTCGCGCCAAAGCTGCATAATCTGTGCTGCGCAAGGTAGTGCCTATATTTGGCATGCCGGCCAGTTCTTGCTCCAATGCTACAAAGTCCAATGAAGAGTTGTTGAAGACGAGAGTTTTCACGGCGAGCCCCTCCTGTAATAAAGTGAGCAGATCGCCGGGCAGCATACTTAGACCTCCATCGCCACAAAGGGCAATCACCTGACGAGAGGGAAAAGCGGCTTTGGCTCCAAGGGCCATAGCGAGGGCGCAGGCCATGGAGCCGTGTTTAAAAGAGCCAATAATACGACGATGGCGCTGTGCCAGGATATAGCGTGCAGCCCAGATGACAGGGGTGCCTGTATCTACGGCAAAGATGGCGTCCGGTTCGGCGCTGTCACTTACCAAGCGCGTCAGGTACTCCGGACGTATGGGAGCCTGTTCATCCACGTGGCGCACAGTTGATTGCAACCGCAGTACCTGCTTGCCATGACGTGAGAGGCAACGTGCCAAAAATTCGTCGCCACGATCTCGATGGACGAGCGGTAGTAGCATGCGTGCTGTGGGTATTACATCGGCGTGGATGCCAAGGCATACAGGCACTCTTCTCCCTAACGCTTTTGCTTGGTGATCCACCTGTACTACGCGCCCGTGCATCGGCAAGAAAGAGCGATACGGGAAATCCGTGCCCCAGAGTACCACGAGTTCTGCTTCGTGTAGCGCCCGAGTAGCGTCTCCCCAGCCGATCAGCCCGGTCATACCCACTGCCATAGGGTTATCGGCTTCCATGATTTCTTTTGCACGCAGTGTGTATGCTATGGGGGCTCCTACACGTCGCGCTAGGGCGATGATTTCATCTCGTGCGCCGCGGCAACCGGCACCACATAAAAATGCAACTCGAGAATATTGATTAATCAGGCGGGCAAGTTGGGCCACCTCCGGTTCGCAGGGGGTGAGCTGGGTGCAATGCAGTGAAAAAGACTGAACCGATCCAGCTGGAGCCGCCACGGTAGCAGCAGTATCTCCAGGCAACACAACCATGCCAACACCCGGGGCGTTCAATGCGCTGCGGAGAGCAGCCCCCATAATCTGATCCACGTGATTGGCACAGGTGATAAGCTCCCTGAATTGGGTACATTCAGCAAAAAAATGGGAAGGATGTGTTTCCTGAAAATAATCGGTGCCGATATTGATAGTAGCGATATGCGAAGCCAGAGCAAACACGGGGGCTGCACTGCGGTGCGCATCATAGAGCCCATTAATGAGATGCAGATTTCCTGGTCCGCAACTTCCGCAACACGCCGCAATACGCCCGCTCACCTGTGCGTCTGCTGAGGCAGCGAAAGCTGCCGTTTCTTCGTGCCGCACATGCACCCAGCGCAAGCGAGGCTCCCGGCTGATGGCTTGCAAAACGGGGTTCAGGCTATCGCCCACTATGCCATAGACACGCTGAACTCCCTGCGCCACAAGCCATTCTACTATGCGTTCTGAAATCGTCTTGCTCATATCTCATCCATGTTCCTCCACTACCGGAGCTCGTGCAACCTAATTTGCGAACAGGTAGTGCCATGCGAAAAGCATGTGTGATCGGGCAAAAATGGTGTACCGAAGTATTCCAGGATATATTACTGTTACGCTTTTAATGTGCTCAGAGAGCATGTGTCAGGCGAGTCGCCGTGGCAGGATGACGTCACTCCCCCCTCTCAGTTGTGCATGTTCTCTCACCTCTTTAAGTGCTCGTAAAATCTATCAAGCATCATTTTCAGCCTCGCCGTGATTTTTACAAAGTGGTACTCCCATGCTATTGCCTCGACGCGTTGTCTGTTTCCTTTTTCTTACCCTCTGCACGACATCATGTAATTATATTTCAGTTTGTTGAGACGATAGATTAGATTGCCTGTTGCGCGTCACTTTCCTCGTTGATTTTACAGTGTGTAAGCAGCCTACGTACATACGTCTTGTAATCTGCCCACCTATGCGTTTTTCTCCATCCGTGACAATACAAATCCTTCCATGCCCTTCAGGTCAGCTATCCAGCGTGCTATCCCTGCATGAAAATACTCCGCATTCATATAGTCGGATAGCGCCCATAACTGCCGAATGATTTTCACATCCCCCTCTTTCAACTTCTTAGGCGCTCCTCTCCTCCCCTTACTCTCCTTCTTACGCTTCCCCGGCAGCATGATGACGTACTTGCGACTGTGCTTGAACATCCTTGTTCCTCTCGTGATAAAAGCTGCGCGCACCTTGCGAGTGCGTAGCATTCTGTACTCATTGCGTGCCTCAATGAGGTTCGCAATACCTCCTTGTTCATTGCCTGTATTTACCATACAGACATGATGGTACACTGTTTTTGTCCAAACGATAAATCTCTTGCCCTCTTTTCCCCCGTTCGGTACACTCATTTTTGTCCGATTGCGGAACATGATTAACACAAAAATTGTGCTTGACATCGTGCTCAGCCGTGCTAAACTGCACTCGCTTTCGCGTCTGGGCGACAGGTAACTGCCAGGGTAGCGGGAGTCATTCATTTGTCCCCATCGTCTAGGGGTTAGGACATATGATTCTCAGTCATAGAACCGCGGTTCGAATCCGCGTGGGGATGATCGTGAAAGGGATTGGTTCCGAATGGGAATCGGCTCTTTCCTAGTGCAGCTGGTGGACCAGCCGAGTTCAAATTTTCGGTTGCCCCGAGGTTTTCGGGTCAACCGAAATTGTTTTGTCAGTATTGAGAAAATTCGATAGACTAGTAGCGCTAATGGTGTATAATGAGTGAGCGCGATTGCATGAGCGGAACGGCATTTGCCGGGACGCTTAACAACGCCGAGACACAAATCGCTGTCGAAATATGAACCGCTTTATACAGAAGGCACGCAATCTGGGATTAGTTGTTATGGCGCTGCTGGTATCGTGTAGTAGCGTTGGGCTGGCAACGCCAGATTTTAATACGATTGGGAAGCAATTTGCGGAAGTGTTGCAAAATTCTCACTTTTCTCGGGAACGTTTTTCAGCAACCTTGTATGCCAAGTTCCTTGATTGCTATTTACAATCTATAGATCCTCAACATCTGTACTTTACGCAGGAGGACGCGGATTTGCTTCGCAAAAAGTATGGGGATTCATTCGGGGATTACCTGTTGAACCGGGAGACGGTTTCTTTGGCTCAGGAACTCTATGGTATGTATGCAGAACGGGCACTCAGGCACATTGGACAGGCAGAAGCTATTTTGCGCGAGTACGAGAAGAATCCGCCGGCCTTTGATTCGCAGCGTACAGTGCCACGTACCCGCCGCAAAATGCCTCGCGCGAAGGATGACGCTGAGCTGGATCAAGTATGGCGTGACCAAGTGGAGGATATGATGCTTTCTGAAGTATGTCGTCGCGAGAATGTAGCGCGTCTGGCTGCGGAGAAGGGTAAGCCGGACCCCAATGCTAAAGAACCGTCCCCTGCTGCGAAGATTCTGGCGAGGCTCAAGCGCGTACGCATGGAAGTGCAGGAGGCGGATGAGGAGGATATGGTAACGCACCTGCTCAATGCCGTGGCTCATGTGTATGATCCGCATAGCGACTACATGGGTGCACGGGAGGAGAAGCAATTTAAGGACATGATTAAGGCCTCTCTGGTGGGGATCGGTGCGCAGCTGCGGGAAGATGATGATGGCTCGACTAAGATTGAGGGCATTGTGAAGGGCGGGCCAGCGGATAGAAACGGGCAGCTCAAGCTCGGCGATCATGTAGTAGCGGTAGATACAAATGCCGATGGCAACTGGACGGATATCTTATTCATGAGTATTGATAAAGTGGTGAATCTCATTCGGGGCAAAAAAGATGTACCGGTGAGGTTGCGTGTGCAGAGTGCGGAAAGTGGGGATGAGAGGGTCATCACCATCATGCGCGATGAGGTCCCCATGTCTGAATCGCTGGCGAGTGCCCGTATTGTGGATCTACGCGAACAGGGGCCGCAGGGAGAGGTTCGCACCTATCGCTTGGGTATCCTGACTTTGCCCTCTTTCTATGTGGATATGGATGGAGGGGATGTGCATTGTGCTACAGATGTGCGGCGTATCCTGGCACGTATGGTGCGTGAGAAGGTTCAAGGGCTCGTGATTGATTTGCGCTCCAACGGAGGGGGCTCACTGGAGGAGGTACGTAAGATGGTGGGTTTTTTCACTGGGGCAGGGCCTGTTGTGCAGGTGAAAGATGCCCGTGGGCAGGTGGAACGTCTCACCGTGAGCGGCAAGCCAATTTTCCCGGGCGAGTTGGTCGTGCTTACGAGCAAAGCGAGCGCTTCAGCCTCTGAGATTTTTGCCGGAGCCATGAAGGATTATGGCCGTGCTCTCATCATTGGCGACGAAACGACCTTTGGTAAAGGCACGGTACAGGTGCCACGCAGTTTGGCAGATTACATGCCCTTTTTTTCCTCGCGAGAAGGCTGCGGGCTCATCAAGGTGACTGTGCAGAAGTTTTACCGCATCAATGGTGCTTCCACCCAGTTGAAAGGGGTGAGCAGCGATATTGAGTTGCCCACCGTGACCTCCGGCATGCAGATTGGTGAGGCAGAGATGGACTACGCCATGCCCTATGATGCGATTGCGCAGGCGGGAAGCTATGTTCCCAGCACCCATTTAGCGAGCATACTGCCGCGCTTGCGAGAGTTGAGTGCGGCGCGAGTTGCTAAGGATCGTGACTTGCAAAACAATGTGTGGTATGCAAACTATCGTCGTCGCCTTATCAAGGAGAATTCTTACTCTCTGAACAAGGATAAGCGGCAGGCGCAAATCTCCGAGCTTCGTGACTTTAAAAAGAAAAGCGATGCGGACCGCAAGCAGCGCTACGAGATCATGAGCAAGGAGGATTCAAGCAAGATCACGATCTATCGTCTCAAACTTACAGATCTGGACAGTAGAGAGCTTCCCTTGGCTTCCAAGGAGGATAAGGATAACTTTATGCGCGAGGCCAAGGATCCGGAGGAGGAACTTGAGGATTCTCTCGATTACCCTTCGGATCTCGATCCCGTGTTGCGTGAGACGCTCTATGTGGTGCGCGATATGATCGACCTGCGATGAGTACAATGTCTCTGAGCCCAGATGCAGGACATGCCCGGGGGAGGGGCACGCAGCCAAGCGCTACTTTGCGCGGCAGCCTGAGTGCTGATGAATTGCCACGAGAGAAGCTCATTGCACATGGACGCAAAATTTTGTCGGATGAGGAATTGCTTGCCATATTCCTGCGTACCGGACTACATGGGTGCAACGTGCTAGAGCTTGCCCGGCAACTTAAAAAACGTGCGGGGTCACTTACTGCCCTTGGTCGATTGGAGGCGTCGGAAATAATGGAGCTGGTAAAAGGAATAGGCCCGGCGAAAGCCGCTACGCTGGCAGCGGTGTTTGAGCTGGGGAGACGCGCTGTGCAAGAGGCCCCCGAGGTGTACAAAATATCCGAGCCGAGTGATGTGTATGATCTGATGGCAGAGCAACTACGCTATGAGATGCAGGAGCATTTTTGTGTACTCTCACTTAATTTGCGCAACGAGGTTATTCATCGCTCATCTATCGCTATGGGTACCCTCTCGCGTGTCATCTTGCACCCGCGGGATGTCTTTCGTGATCCAATTCGTCACAGTGCCGCACGCATTGTACTGGTGCATAACCATCCAAGTGGAGATCCGTCCCCGAGCCGACAGGACATTGAGCTCACAGAGAAGCTGGCGAAAGCGGGGCATACACTGCTTATCCCGGTGGAAGATCATGTCATCATCGGTACGGCAAGTGGTGAGCGAGAACCATTCTACAGCTTTAAGAAAGCAGGGAGATTATTTACGGCATGATGGATTATCATGCTCATAGCCCTGGAGCATGCGGCGGTTACTTGTGCGCTGTGCGGCGGGATGATTGGGATCGTGTAGCGGCGACCCAAGGTATGATCCCATGTTTCGGGGTTCACCCGTGGTATGCCGAGCAAGAACCGGTGGCGCAAATTGCTTATGATTTGGACGAATACCTGAGTCGCTACCCCCAAGCTCAGGTGGGTGAAACCGGGCTGGATGCCACCCCAGGCCATTGCGGTACGTATGATGCGCAGGAGTTGCTGTTGCAGGTGCATTTGGGGGCTGCTTTCAGGCACGAACGTTTGGTGCATTTGCACGGTGCTGGGGCCTGGTCGAAGTTGCTGGAGTTGTTACAACAGCGCGCGCGCAATAACACGTTGCCTCGCATCTTGCTACATGCGTGGAACGGCTCACACGAACTGGCACGTGCTTTTCTTTCCTTAGGAGCTGTTTTTTCGGTGGGCGTGCGTGAGCTCACGCATTCCAAAGCTGCAGACCGTTACGCGCGTATTCCAGCTGATAAGCTATTTGCAGAATCGGATGATGATCCGGAGTCCTTTCCACGTGCGGTTGAGTTGCTTGCTTTACTACGCGGCGATATCAGGGCGCATTGAACGAATAGTCTCCGCTCACCGTGCACGCGAGCGTTTGTACGCCCCGTCACCTACAGAGATTACCTTAACACGTACGCGAGCGAGGCCGTGATGGTGAAAACGCAGTTTATGCGCTACGGCTGTACTTACGTCGATAAGCCTACCTGCTATGAATGGTCCACGATCTGCGATACGCACCACGCAGCTTAACCCATTCTGCAGGTTAGTGATTTGCGCGGTGCAGGGCAGAGGTAAAGTACGGTGTGCTGCGTAGTATTGATGGCGGTAAAGGCGCTCGCCAATGGCTCCCGGAGCCCCGTTGGCTTCGTAGTGTGAGGCAATGCCAACAGCGTCGTACCGCAACGCCTGCTCCACGTTCATCGGTACAAAGCGCAGCCCATGGAGTGTGTACGGAGCCATCTTGTAGCCACGGTAGGGTGGCTGAGCCACATGATGCTGTTGGCAGGCTGCCACCATCAGCGCTGACAAAACGCTTGGGATGAGGGCTTTTCGAATTGAGTTACGCACCTTGGAGGGTACGGTGAAGAATTACATACACATGCCGCCATCGCATATGAGCACTTGCCCAGTGATGTAGCGTGCTTCATCGGAGGCCAAAAAGAGGGCACAATTGGCTATGTCTTCCGGTCTGCCCATGTCGGCCAGCGGTATGCGGGCAAGTATAGCCTCTCTCGCTTTGTCTGGAATAGCGTCCGTCATTTCTGTGGCAATAAACCCTGGCGCAATGGCATTGCTTGTCACTTTGCGCCCTGCGAGTTCTTGAGCTACTGACTTGGTAAAGCCGATTACCCCGGCTTTGGACGCTGCGTAGTTCGCTTGACCTGCATTGCCGGAGACGCCGACAATAGAGCTCATGTTAATTATGCGACCTGCAGGGCTCTTCATCAATGTGCGTTGCAGAGCCTTAACAAAAAGGAAAGCACTTTTCAGGTTTGTAGCAAACACAGAATCCCAATCCTCCTCTTTCATGCGCATGAGCAGTCCATCTCTCGTGATGCCTGCGTTGTTGACCAAGATGTCCACAGAGGGGTATTCCGCGAGAATTGATTTTACACAAACTTCTACCGCCGCCGCATTTGCCACATCGCAAGGATATGCTTTGCAGCTTCCAGGTAGTTCCTCGTTGATTCGTGCAGCCGCCCCTTCGCATGAAGAAGCATTGCGCGAGATGAGCGCCACCTTCGCCCCCTCTTGCGCAAAGCGGTGAGCAATAGCATATCCTATACCACGACCGGCGCCGGTCACTACAGCCGTTTTCCCTGCGAGTCTATTCATACGCCCGTCATTCTAGCTGATTTCCGTTACTGTGTCAATGAGTCATTCAGAGAAATCACGGCAATGTCACGCGTGTCCCAATAAAATATTCTCCGGGCTCATTGAACCGCGTTACCTCATAAATTCAGGACGCCGAAAAGAAGGGATGGTGCAATGAGTTAGGATCGGTTACCTCAAAAATACAGGGCGCCGAAAAACGACCACAAAACCAGCCGTGAAAAGAGAAATCATACGAGAGTTCACAGAGAAATACCGGAATAAGTATGCGAGGCTCCAGCTACATGAAAGCGCAAGGAAGGGCGTTACAATCCAACGATCCATTAAGATGGTGAAAATGAACCAGGATGGACTACGCAGGATATGGCAGATGATACGTGAGATAGATGAGAAGGCAGCGAATAGCGAACTTGAGCGGGACGAAATTGCAGAACAATATGGCAAAAAAGCTAGTATGCTTTTGGCGCACTGAACTTATGAGGTAACCGATCGAGCATTTCGGCGTCCTGAATTTATGAGGTAACGCGCTCCTTGACAAAATATGGTCTATCGGGTAGAGTGACGTGCGGACAAACCCAACGCGACTATGGAACCTTACAGCATCAAAAATCCGTACCCGGCAGAAATTATGGACGTGCGCCACATCACGAAACCGGGCAGTGCGAAAGAAACGATCAATGTGGATATTTCGTTGGGAGATTCGGGGTTGGCGTATGTGACGGGCGATGCGTTGGGGGTGCTGCCGAACAACGACCCGGCGTTAGTGGATGCGTTGGTAGCGGCGCTGGGCTTGGATGCCTCAGAAGTCGTGGATGCAGCGGGTGAGCAGATGACGCTGCGTGAGGCGCTCATCACCACGTACGATATTACGGGTCTCAAGAAGAGCACGCTTGCCAAGTGGAATGCTTCTGCCGGGAGTGCGAAGTTGGAGGCTGTCCTCTCTGACAAGGAGCAGTTGAAGGACTTTGTGTGGGGACGCGATTTGCTGGATCTGGCGCAGGATGAAGAGATGAAGCCTCGTTTCACCAACGGCGCGGAGTTCGCAGCCGTGCTGCCCAAGCTCACGGCGCGCCTGTATTCCATCGCCAGCAGCCCGGCGCAGGTGCCCGGGCAAGTGAGTCTGTGCGTGGGAGCTGTGCGTTACAAATCGCATGACCGCGCCCGCAACGGCGTGTGTTCCACTTTCTTGGCAGATCGCGTCAAACCCGGCGACAAGGTGCGCGTCTTTGTGCACTGCAACAAGAATTTCCGTTTGCCGGAGGATGGCGCAACGCCCATCATCATGGTGGGTCCTGGCACAGGCATTGCACCCTTCCGCGCTTTCTGGCAGCAGCGCATCATTGATCGTGCCACCGGCCCCATGTGGCTGTTCTTCGGCAACCCATACAAGGCTACTGATGGTTGCTATGAGGATGAACTGGAACCGCTTATGGAGAGTGGCGCTCTGAAGATGAGTGTGGCGTGGAGTCGCGACCAGGACCACAAGATTTACGTGCAGCACCTCATGGATGCGGCTGGCGCTGAGATATGGCAATGGCTGGAAAAGGGAGCAGCCGTTTACATGTGTGGCGATGCCAACCGCATGGCTAAGGATGTGGAGCAAACGCTGCTTACGATTATTGCCCGCGAAGGCGGACGCAGTCCGGAAGCCGCTGTTGCGTATTTAGCTGATCTCAAGACACAGAAACGCTACCAAAAAGATGTGTACTAGTATGTGGAGATGCGCGTGCGCATCTGCTTGACATTTCCTCTGACGTGGAGTACCCTTGTTTGCGTGATGGCTACGGACACTCAAGAGCAGACAGAGCAGAATTACATGTGCGATCCGGATGCGGATGGCGGTTTTGTGTACACAACGTTGGAGGCCGCAATCAACTGGATGCATAAATACTCTTTGTGGCCTATGCCGATGGGGACGTCTTGCTGCGCGATTGAATATATGGCGGCGTCATGCTCACGCTACGATATTTCACGTTTCGGGTCGGAAGTCAACCGGTACGCCCCGCGTCAGGCAGACTTCATGTTTATCTGTGGAACCATCACTTATAAAATGGCTGGTCTTGTTCGGCGCATCTGGGACCAGATGCCGGAGCCGAAATGGTGCATTGCTTGTGGGGCGTGCGCATGTTCCGGCGGCATGTTCCGCTCTTACTCGGTTCTGCAAGGGGTGGATAAAATTGTGCCGGTGGATGTGTATATCTCCGGTTGTCCTCCGCGTCCGGAGGCCCTCTTGCAAGGACTCATCACCTTGCAGGACAAAATTATGAAGACGGATCACCCGCTGAAGGGATTTTTCAAGACTCATGACCTGCGCGAGGCGCAGCGTGCGGACAGCATCCGTGCTGCAGTTATTACTGACTGAGAGAACGCTTTTTCCCCTTTTTATTATGCCGAACAAAAATCATACTGCCGCAGCCCAAGAGGCTTGTGATAGAATACATGCCCGTTTCCCGCAGGTTGCGCTGCATGAATTTCGCGGCGATACCACGCTCACTGTACCGCGTGATCAGTTAGTGCTGGTCATGCGTTACGCCAAGGAGGCTTGTGGATTTGATATGCTCCTGTGCGTGTCAGCGGTGGATCATTTTGGTCAGGAACCGCGTTTTGAAGTGAATTATACCATCACCCAGGCTGAAACAGGCGCAAATTTATTGGTACGCACTTTGCTGGAGGAGAAGGATGCCTCTGTGCCTTCGTTGGTGGACGTGTGGCGCTCGGCCAACTGGTTGGAGCGTGAGCAGTACGACCTGATGGGCATCCACTTTGACGGACATCCGGATCTGCGCCGCATTATGATGTGGGATGATTACCCCTACCATCCGCTGCGCAAGGACTTTCCCGTGGCTGGTGTGCCCGTCGAGACTCCCGGAGTTGCTTTCACGGAGAAGGCTCCCACTTCCGGTGCGCCGTTCGTCACTGTTCCCGGTGGTAAAACAGCTGCAGAGCGTGAGCCGCGCTCTCGCAATTAACCCCTGTTTTTCCGTCACGGTTTTATGAGCACGCATCGTCCGGAGCACGATCCAGCTGTGCGAGCGGACGCGTGGATCGGGGACGCGGTGTTGGCTCTTTACGTGCGTGAGCTTTTGCTCTCGGAGAGCCATGGACATATTGATGGGGAGGCTTTTGTGCAGCTCACTTCCAATGACTTTTTACGTCTCGTTGGCAATGCTACCGAGGTGGAAGCTCGCATTGGCCGAGCCTATCGCGAAGGACAGCTCCCGCTCGCCTACGAGTGGATTCGCCGTGAATTGCACCCCAAAATGCTTATGCGTCTCCATTCGTTGCGATCTGCCCGGCAGCGCACATGAGAATTATGCCGCGCACGAGCACAATGCACTCGAGTGAGAGACCATGCAGGTTAGCAGCTGTGTTCCATGCTTGTCGTGGTGTGGTGAATTGTTCACCGTTGTTGCTCCCTCTTGTGGTGGTATGTGGGGTGATTTTCGGCGGTGGGGTAGGGTGGTCTGTGGCAGGTGCGACGTTGGTTGTTGGGAGTGTGCTGCGTGCGTATCGGGTAGTGTTGTGCGCGTTTTTTTGCGGGCTGATTGTGGCGCTTTGCTCGGCGTTGCGGCAACGAGAGATGGATGAGTTGAAGCTTACAGTTCAACCGCCGCCGCGTGTTGTACAGGTGCAGGGTACGGTGATTCGTAAACTTAATCACGGCTGCATTGTAGAGTCAGGTGGGCTTGGTGTGCGTGTAGTCGTGTATGGGGATATCCCTGCGCAGTTGGGGGAGCACTTGCGTGTGGTGGGTGAGCTCAAGCCAACGGAGCAGCCGCTTGTGCCGGGTATGTTCTCGCAGGAAGAGTGGATGCGTGGGATGGGTATAGTTGCGCGCTTGGACTGCTTGAGAATGGAGTGTTCGGACGGCGACCCTGGATTTGCAACACTTCTGCGCATAGCGGAACGTGTGCGTGCAACTCTGGTAGATCGCCTGATGCCACTCGGCACCGAAAAAGATGTTCGACGACAGATACTCTGTGCTCTTGTGCTTGGAGAAAAAGGACGGGCAGATGATGATACCATTGATATTTTTCGTCGTGGGGGGTGTTTGCATGCCTTTGCGGTGAGCGGTTTACATGTGGGTATCGTGGCGAGCATATTATGGATGCTGTTGCGGCTGTGTCGCGTGCGACCTGATTGGGGGCGTTGGGTGTTGCTTCTTGGAGTGGGACTGTACGTGTTTGCAACAGGCATGGCTGTTCCGGCATTGCGGGCGTACGTGATGTTGGCCATGGTGCTGGGCGCTCTTATATTGCGACGGCGCGTCAGTTATCTGAATGCATGGTGTTTTGCGGCACTGTTCGTGCTCATGTTCCAACCATGGCAGTTTTATCAACCCGGTTTTCGCCTGTCTTTCATGGTTTACGGCGCCATTTGCTTAGGGGTGCGTTACGCCATGTCCGACGTGCCGTGGTTTGGGCCGGATTCGTACATACCGGTTCGCATCCATACGCGCTGCGAGCGTTGGCTAGTCAACGCTGACTTTTTTGTACGCGGGGCGGTAGTAGTATCCATGTGT
This sequence comes from uncultured Akkermansia sp., assembly GCA_947588735.1. Lineage (GTDB taxonomy): Bacteria > Verrucomicrobiota > Verrucomicrobiia > Verrucomicrobiales > Akkermansiaceae > Akkermansia. The sequence goes on along the minus strand of CANQAD010000027.1, from coordinate 15,330 downwards.
GCGTGGCTGGTGTCTCTGCCTCTTTCCGTCTTGCATTTCCATGTGGTGAATACGGCGAGCTACATCGTCAATATCTTCATTGCGCCGCTATTGCCGGTGATCATGTTCATGGGGCTGCTTGTGGTGGTGGTGGGAGGCGTGCCGATTATAGGCGGAGTGGTGCAGGCAGGAGCTCTTTGCAGCGCGGGGTGGCTTGTATCGTTGGTGGGCTTGTTTGGCTCAACTCCCGGAACCTATCTTCCTGCCGTGCCGTCGGCGGCGGCAGAAGAATGGATGGTGGTGCCTCTCAATTATGGTAAAAGTGCTTGTGTGCTGGGTAATCCCGGCATTTTGGTCGGGGATGTGCGTGGGGAAAGTGTGGCGCGGTTCATGGTGCAGCCCGCTCTCTTTCATGCAGGTTTTTCCCCCGCTTTCTGCCAGGAGCCGCGCGACACTGCTTCTGCGCATCTCTACAGTCGAACATGGCCGAAGTTGTGTTTTTTTTCTGCGCTTCCGGGAGCAGCTCCACAGAGTTTCAAGACATCAGCAGGTATCTTCACCATCTTTGCTCCGACGACTGATTTGCCGATATCATATTCTGCCAATGCTACTCCCATTATTTACTGGCAGAGGTCAGATGGTAGGCGTCTTCTTTTTGTTGGCAATGCGGCTTTCTCAACATTTAAAGCCCTCCCTCACGGCTTTCATCGGGCGGATGTTCTCATCCTCGGTTATAATTCGCATGAGCCTATCGTGGATCCATCGGTACTACGCCCTATTGGTATGCAGCGCATTATTCTTCTGCCGAGTGCGCGCGGCCGAGGAATAGAGAGTTTCTTTCCCAATGAGACGGCAGAACATTAAGCGCTTCCGGGCTACATGCCTTGTGCGTGCACGATTTTGTCCGCAATGTGTCGCACAGTTTCTTCTACAATATTAAAGAGATGGCTTCCCACGCGGTAGTCTGCTGGGGCAAAGAAATCCACGCGCTGCTGATCTGTTTTCAGGCTGTATCCTTTGCGGAAACTCTGGCGGGTCTCGTCATCCGGATCGTACACGGCGATACTGTGACCGCCTTGGTGGCGCATAACGGTGAAGCAGGGTACATCAGTTGGACCGTCACCCACATAGATCATGTTGCTGAAGGGGATGGGACGCAATTCTGCATCCATGTGGTCATTCACATCTTCCGTGTAGCGCAGCATGCCCTTGTTAATTCGAAAGAGAAACTGAGTTTTCGTGGTGTGTGAAAGCACTCGTTTGGGGAATTCGATACACTCCTCGCTCTCGCTGAATTCACAGCCGAAAACTTCTCTCATATACGGGCGTAGCGCCGAACCATCGATGATGGCCTTTAGCCCGCTGGATACAATATAGAACTCAATATGCACACCTCCCTGCAAATGCTTCTTGCTCAGGCTGCGTTCTGGTAGTTCGCGGAAAAAATCGGGTATGCCGCGGTAGAAAGTAAGCTTTTTCCCTAACTCACGCAGGCGCGCGTTGCTTACTCCGTCCATCCGAAGGACATCCAGCAACTCCTTCAGGTAGCTTAACTCTCCGTCCCAACCTTCTTCTAAACTTCTCGTATTGCACTTGTACCAAAACTTTTCTGCATCTATTCCAAACTCTGGGAATATCGTATCCTCCTGCATATTGTGTGGGCTGAGTGTCTTATCGAAGTCAAATATTAAGGCAATTGTATTTTGCGGCACAGACATGGGCGACATTTTACCGCCTCTACCACAAAATGCAAGCACCATTCCCAATATATAAAAGTTAAAAATGAATAGATGAGCGGACCTTTTGACACGATTGGTATCCCAGAGAGATACTCGTGATCTTCTGCTACACCGTTACCGGGATCGCTGAGAGTTGGTGCCCCTCCTGGTTTTTTCAGACAAGTAACATACTATATTTCACACGTTTCGCCGTTGCGTTTGTTTGTACACCGGGAAAGAACGTTGTAATCTATTTCGCATACTTTAATAGAATCAAGTAAGCTCCGCAACACAATATGTACGGCACACACAGGATAAGCAGCCCTAATCCGGCTTCCAATATCCCAATTGGGCCCATTAAACCAAACGTTATGATGCCTAACGCAGAAAAAACAGCAATTAAACCTACAAAAAAGGACAGAAGACAAGTATACGTGCGTTTGACTTTTTCTTTATGAAGACGAATACAAGACTTGCTGTCGGCAGGTAAACAACAATACAAAAAACGGTAGTTTACCTAGTATCAGAACGGCACCAACACTACATCCTAACGTAATTAATCCAATAGTAGCTATTAGCGGGTACAATAAGCATGTGAATATTGCCACATCCTCATACTGAGGCGAGTCATGCTCTTCTTTCATATCTTTTAACACTTTGTCCATTTGCATGGGCGTCCTATGCCGCTTCAGCCGTCCGAGAAAATTAAAGGTAAAGTTTGTGTGGATGTGCCGCCACTGAAGTATGAGCTCACCGCGGGTTGTCGGGCCAAGCACTGATCACTGGTTGATCATTAATCTGAAGCCGCTTTGTCTATACATGACTTTTTGTGCTTGCTCGTCTCTCTCAGATCTTCCCATAAAGCTATTACTCACAAGACGTAGGCGGCTCTACAGTTGCACCGGAGAACTCTTCCGCCGTGCGCGTGGTGTGAACAAGCTCTGACTGTTTGCTGTAATCAAACAACTCGTTCATGGCGCCGCCGCTGCGGAGTGTCTTCCGCATGAGAGGTCGTCAGAGCTTGTTAATCGCGCTGCACCACGAATCAGGGCAAACGCATTTGGATGAAGTCGAAAAGTAGAGAGTTTCTCCGGCTGGTTCGCCATCGTAAATATCAAACGCATTCCCTAATGCGTTTGCCCTGGGTTTGATTGGCAAATGTTTTGACATGAGCAGGGGTATGGGGCATAATAGGGGGCACAAAGGGAAAAGCCCATGAAATTCCATATACAAAACATCGAAATAGGCGGAAGCAAGCCGTTCTATATACTGGGTCCATGTTCGCTGGAGAAGGAAGACTTTGCATGGCAGATGGCGCGCAGCATCAAGGATATTTGCAAGCGGTTAGGTGTGGGTTTCATTTTCAAGGCTTCCTACGATAAAGCAAATCGCACCAGCGCAAAAAGCTTCCGTGGTCCAGGACTTGAGGAAGGCTGCCGCATCCTTTCAGAAATCGGGAAAGAACTGCAGATACCCGTTGTAACGGATGTTCACACCGAGGAACAGGCTGAGTATGCCGCGCAGTACGTGGATCTGCTCCAAGTGCCGGCGTTTCTTTGTCGCCAGAGTGATTTGTTGGAAACCTGTGCGAAAAGTGGACGTCCCGTGAATGTGAAGAAAGGTCAATTTCTTGCCCCGTGGGATTGTCGCAACATCTGTGAGAAAATGACTTCTTTTGGCTGTGACAAGTTCATGCTCTGCGAACGCGGCACAAGCTTCGGATACAACAATTTAGTTGTGGATATGCGGGGACTGCGCTGGATGCGTGAATTTGGCTGCCCCATTGTATTTGATGCCACCCATTCAGTGCAGAGACCGGGAGGATTGGGAGGGGCAACAGGTGGAGATCGCGAACTTGCTCCCGTGCTCGCGAATGCTGCTATGGCGGTTGGAATAGATGGCGTATTTATGGAAGTGCATACCAACCCAGAGCATGCGCTAAGCGATGGGCCCAACCAGATACGTCTTTCCGACTTGGAGCGAGTACTGCGCCACTTGCAGCTGGTACGAGGCGCATGGGATGCCATGCAGCAAGGGAAAATTGATTGATCATCATGGTGCGTTGGTTTGTCGTAGCCTTGCTACTATGTGTCCATTTGCCGACGGCAAATGGACGGGTGGCTGAACGCAGTGCCGGTAAGGGGGAATTCCCGGCATTGCAGCTATTGCCGCCAGGCAGTGTGGTGAGGGGGATATCACTACCGCGCTACAAGAATCACTGTGTAACTGCGCTCCTTCGGGCCGATCTGCTTGAAATTGTTTCACGGCATGAGGCTCGCATGGAAAAGATCCACACCACGCTCTACCACGAAAATGGGGAGATCACCAATATGTGGATGCCTGGTGCGCGTTACAACTTCCGTACGCAGATGCTCAGCGTGCGCAAGGCCCCAGTGTCTATGCAGAACCCGCGTTATCATGCACAGGGCACCGGACTACTTTTCCATAGTGCCACACATCGTGGAGTACTCACCGGTCCGGTGAAAACACTCATACATTCCACCGCTGCACAATGACAGCCTGCTGCATCATTTCATTCATGCTTCTCGCTACAGCTTATGCGGTCGAGCTTGGTGGGGGAGCGTTGTCCGGGTGCCATCGAGAAATGCAAGAGTTCAATGCCCAAGTTGAGCGTAGTGAGAAGGAACTGTCTGCCTTGGGCGTTCTGCCAGATGCTGACTTCGACCCACGAGCTGAGCTCCCCGCAATTAAACCGGGGGAGACGGCTGTCATCTCTGATTCCGGTATGTATTTTGACAATGAAAAATCATGTCTCATTTACATGGGCAATATACGGCTGAATGATGCACGGGTGCATTTGCGTGCGGCGCATCGACTCTACGTGTTGCTGCCGGAGAAGGACAAGAAAGCCGCGACGCAGAGGGTTGCGACTCCGGAGCGCCCCGCAGCACCCCCTGCTAGTACGGCCGAAAATCAGTCCATCGCGTCGAGCAAGGCCGAAGCTCAGCAGGTCGCCGCGGAAATAACTGTGCATAACGCCGCCGTGGACGTGCCTGGGAATAGAGCCCTGATGGAGGGACGCCGTGGTGCGCCCTCTATCACCATGGTACGGCAGGATGATTCATTGACACTGCAGACGCAGGAGAATGGAGTGCCCGCGTGGGTGTATGCAGACAGCGCAGGAAATGTGCTGCTCATTGGAACACGTATTGTTGGCGTTTTTGTGCGAGAAGGAGAGCGCCGAGAGCTTACCGCACAGCGTGGTCCTGTATTTTACGAAGCTGCCACAAGAACGCTTACCGTCCATGGACCATCCACATTGTCCACAGCGCAGGGGACCCTCCGCAGCAGTCGGCAGCTGCGCATTACTTTTTCTGAGACTGAGGAGCCGCGGCTCGAGCCCCGCAATGAGCCCTTCTCCCAATTCGTGAACATGCAGCTAAGTGGTGTGGAGAGAGCCGAAGCGCAGGGTGGTGTGCTTTGCACGATGCCCGAGCAGCAGGGCCGTCCAGCGGCACGTGCCTCAGGGGATACATTTAGTTATGATGCCACGACGGGGGCGTGTTTCATTACTGGTAAAACATGCGCGATCAACTATGGCGGTCAAAGTCTTACAACTTCAGGAAAAGTAGAGCTGCTGCCCAACGGGGATGCCACGATTACCGGGGATTACATCTCGGGCACCTATGAGCGTCCGGCTCCAGCACATCAACCCGGCGCCAAGCCAATTGCAGGAACATACACGACGCGTGGCACAGTTCGATATGTTGCCGAAGAGAACAGTATTACCTTCCCTTCAGGATTGAGCGCCAAGGATACAGCAGCGCAATTTCAATGTTCGGGAATTGCCAAGTTTTACCTGTTGCAGGCCGCCGCTCCCATGCCGCCTCGCAAACCCGGCACACCCAATCTTGCTATTGCGCATCAGCAGGGCGTTGCCCATTTTACTGCCAAAGGCAACGTACGCCTTCACACGGAACCTGAGGGAGAACAGGAGGCGGTTGATATGAGTTGCGATGCCGTACAGGCTGATCTGCTGCGTGGTACGGCACATGTCGTAAGTTTCTCAGGTCAGGTCGCGTACTTGCGCTATGGCGATTATACCCTCAAAGCACAAAGTCCGCACGGCGGCGGGGCAGAGTTGCAAGTAATGGAGAATGGCGATTTGCTCGCTTTGGGCGATCATGTGCAAGCAATGTTGCCAGGAGAGAAAGGGACAACCACCATTGACTGTTCCCAAGAGTTGCATTTGCAGCGCGCCGAGTGCTTGCTGATTGTCGGGCCTGATTCCACCCTCAGTTCGCCAGATGGGATTATGACAGCCAACGCACAGATGCGGGCTGTATTATCGGAGGAGGCGTCAACTCAGCCGAAGTTGCCGAAATATCCACACTTGAGCTATCATTACAACGGTTTGCGTAATGCCTCTACGTCAAAAGGGGGTAGCTTGCGCTCTGCAAAGTTGAGCATGCAGTGCGAGGGCCCGCTGAGTCTGAGCATGTTGGTGGGTAAGCCCGGCGATAACCCGCGTGATCTAATCAAAACGGCCACTGCGCAAGGGCGGGTGAGGCTCGCCGGCAAAGACGCTAGGGGCAAGATCATGCGTGCCGATGGGGATCGGTTGGATTTTGATCATGCCAGCGGCAATATCTATTTACGGGGCAGCCAAGTCTCTCTCATGGATGTCAACAACACTCATACGGCCTCCGGTCCCGGTGCCTGTGTGACCATCGATCCGAAAAATAATGTACACATTTCAGGGGAAAACCAAACTACGACTGCCAATCGCATCCACCAGCAAATTGACTCAAATAAAAAGAAATGAGCACCACAGAAACGAACGTTCCGTTGCTATATGCCAACGGACTCTGTAAAACATACAAGGACCGCTGCGTGGTGGATCACGTGAGCATGGAGGTACATACTGGCGAAATTGTGGGGCTACTCGGCCCGAATGGCGCTGGCAAGACCACATCGTTTTATATGGTCGCCGGGCTTGTTCGCCCGGACGAAGGTACCGTGCAATTCTGTGGACAGGATGTGGGTGGATTGCCCATGCACTTGCGCGCACGGCTTGGTATGGGGTACCTTCCGCAGGAAGAATCGATCTTCCGGAAGCTCAGTGTTCAAGACAACCTTATGGCCATTCTTGAGACACGTGCGGATCTTACCCGCCGCGAGCAAAAAGAAAAGGCTGATGAGCTCATGGAGCGCTTCAACATTTCACGTCTTCGAAAGAGCCAGGCTCTGCAGCTCTCCGGCGGTGAGAAGCGTCGCCTCACCATTGCACGGGCTCTCGCCTCCAACCCCAAGCTTCTGATGCTTGATGAACCATTTGCCGGGGTGGATCCTATTGCAGTTCAGGATATTCAACACATTGTTGCCTCTTTGCGTGAGGCAGACGGGCTTTCCATTCTCATCACTGATCATAATGTTCGTGAGACGTTAGGCATCGTCGATCGAGCTTACATCCTCTTCGAAGGTCGCGTCATCAAGCATGGAAATGCGCAAGAAATTGCCAATGATCCAAAAACTCGCAAGATTTATCTTGGAGAACACTTCAAGATGTAGGAAGAACGCAGCGGTTGATGAAACCGCGAGCATAGATCACGGGGGAAAAATCGGTCTTTAACGTCGAGACAAACCTTGTTTTACTTTACAAAGGCGAGTGATTTGATATACTGGTGGCGCGCATGAAGGCGAATATTTTGCAACGAGCGGCAAATGAGGCCAGAGGACTGGCAATAGATGCCATATTCGACAAAGCATCCGGGCACATGGGATTGCCGCTTGGGTGCGCGGAAATAGGGGCGGTTTTGTACGGAAACCTATTGCGGGTGAATCCCGATGAGCCGCGCTGGTTGAACCGCGACCGTTTTGTCCTCTCCGGCGGACACGGCTCCATGTTTTTGTATGCGTGGCTGCATCTGAGCGGATATGATGTGACGATGGAAGACTTGCACGCTTTTCGCACGAAAGGGTCACGCACGCCGGGGCATCCGGAGTTCAACTGCTGCCCGGGTGTGGAATGTACGACTGGTCCGCTCGGGCAAGGTATTGCAAATGCCGTAGGTTTTGCTATCTCTGCTAAACACGCTGCGGCGTGTTACAACACACCCGAATTTGAAATCTTCAACCAAACGATATACTGCTTAGCGGGAGACGGATGCATGCAGGAGGGAATCTCCCGTGAAGCCGCGGCTATTGCCGGTACACTTCACTTGGACAATCTTGTCCTCATTTATGATGCCAATGGTATCACTTTGGATGCACCATTGGAAAGGACACAAGTGGACGATGTAGCGGCATGTTTTGCCGCGCAGGGGTGGGATGCCGTGACCATCAACGGACATGATTTGCGGGAGGTGGAGAATGCGTTGCGTACAGCACGGCTGGAGCTTAATGGTCGCCCGAAGCTCATCATTGCGCGCACCACCATAGCTAAAGGAGTGCCAGGATATGAGGGAACTACCAAAGGACATGGCGAGGGCGGTGCAAAGTCTTGGGAGGCAGCGCACACAAATTGGAAACTTCCGGCGGGTGAACGCTACTACGTATCCGCTGAAGTGAGAGAGTATATGACTCAACTTAAGGCTCAGCGTGTGGCTGATTGCGCGGAGTGGCACAAACTGTTTGAAACCTGGCAGCAGGCATATCCGGAGAAGGCGGCAGAGCTGCAATCAGGCATTGATCTGGCGTGCCATGGGCTTGGGACAAGGGAATCTGGCGCCATGATACCGTACTTCAAGAACGGATCCGAGCTGGCCACTCGCGCATCTGCTGCACAGGTTGAAAACGCCATAGCTTCGAAGTGTCCGGCTTTCCTTTCTGCCAGTGCGGATCTTTTTTCATCCAATAAGAATTACCTCAAGGATGCGGGTGACTTTTCCCCAGAAAACTATGCTGGTCGTAACTTTTGGTTCGGCATTCGTGAGCATGCCATGGCCGCCATCTGCAATGGTATTGCCTACGATGGCCTCTTCCGTGTGTCTGCTGGTACATTCTGTGTATTTGTAGATTACATGCGAGCTGCAATTCGTGTGGCAGCCTTGGCACACTTGCCTGTTACCTATGTACTCACGCACGATTCCGTAGCTGTGGGTGAAGATGGGCCGACGCACCAGCCGGTGGAGACGGTGACAGGGCTACGCATTATCCCGAATCTTGATGTTGTGCGTCCGGCAGATGAAGAGGAAGCCGCTGGTGCATGGATGTGTGCCATGGAACGTACAGACGGTCCCACCGCACTCATCCTCACGCGTCAGAATGTACCTTCGCTTGCTGAGGTGCAACCTGGACTGAGCGCCCAAGAACGACGGGAGGGAACCCTGCGCGGTGCTTATGTAGTTCGGCGTGAGTGTACTGCACAACCACAGCTTATCATTTTAGCTGTCGGGTCGGAGGTACTGCCTGCTCTGCAGGCTGCTGCGCAACTTGGGGACGGGGTCCGTGTTGTCTCAATGCCTTCCATGTGGCGCTTCGGTCGGCAGAGTGCGGATTATCGGGAAAGTGTGCTGCCGACGTGCTGCCAGCGCCGTTTGGCGGTAGAGGCTGGCAAGTCTGATCTCTGGTACCGTTATATTGGCTCGCAAGGTTCTATTATCGGCATTGACCATTTTGGATTTTCTGCTCCCGGTGACCAAGTGCTCAATGAACTCGGCATGAATGTACCCAATATTGTGCTGCATGCTCGAAGGATGATGTCGGCTTGATGGCAAGCGTGAGACTCTGTTGCGCCGTCACTCACCACATCTGTCCCAAGAAATAGCAATCTCAACGGCGGTTATCGCCGCATCATAGAGCATAATCCATTTGTAATTTTCGATTGACGATTAACGAATGACGATTTGAATGCCAGCGCGCTGAGCGCGAGGTGCGAAGCAAAAGCGAAGCGGAATTTTCGAAGACGAGATGCGATGATCAAGGGAAAGTATCCGGAGTGATGCCAGCCGGGTTCACTGCCTTGACTCAAACTCGCCCCACGAGCGTTCGCCCTTGAGAGGCCATCGATCGCTTTGCTGAACCGTCCACGGTTTGCCGTCTTGCTGGCTTACTTCCTTCGTCCATAGAAAACGCATGCGAAATGGGTTCTATGAGTTCGGAGAATATTTTATTGGGAAACGTGTGGTCACTCGCTATTTTTTTACTTGCTTTGCATGTCGGGTGCGCGTAGAATGACCCTGTCGTAACCATTCCACGACCAGCTACACAAAGACTATGGCTAATCTGAATAAAGTGATGTTAATCGGCAACCTCACGGCGGATCCGGAGGTGCGTACCACGCCGCGCGGCACATCTCTCACCGAACTGCGGCTTGCTGTCAACCGTGTATCCGGCGGTCCGAATGATGCGGAACGTCGTGAGGAAACAACCTTTTTGGATGTAACATGCTGGGGAAGGCTGGGGGAGATAGCCGCTCAGTACCTCTCCAAAGGTCGTCCCGTGTTTATTGAGGGGCGCTTACAGATGGACTCGTGGGAGGATAAGCAGAGCGGGCAGAAAAGAAGCCGTATTCGTATCATTGCTGAGAATATGCAATTGCTCTCTGGTGGACGCGAGGGTGCTCCTGCATCGCCACTGGCTCAGCGTAGCGGTAACTACTCTGGCGGATATCACCAGGGGAATGCCGCTCCGGCGGGGCAACCCCAAACGCAGAGCGAGACTCCCATGCCTCTGGAAGAGGATGATGATATCCCCTTCTGAGATCATGTGCGGCAAGCCCGCATGATTTTGTGTCAGCAATGTAGAACACTGCGCTTTCAACGCGTCCCCTCACCCGGGGGAATGACGCGGTGGCGTTCGTTCAGGCTTTCAACAAAGTAAAAGAGCCATGATAAGAAAAGCGATTAAGATCATCATCTTGTTACTCGTGGCAGCGCTCGCGGTTGGTATATGGGCGTACTACGCACCCAATCACCAAGTGAGCGGGATGCACTTTTCTACGACAGTAGTAACACGGGGTGATTTTTTGAACAAAGTGCAGGCCACCGGTACTTTGGAGCCGCAGGAGCTTGTGGATGTGGGAGCACAGGTGACGGGTGAGATCAAGGAATTTGGCACCGATGTGGAAGGAAAACGCGTGGATTACGGAAGTGAGGTGAAAGCAGGGCAATTGCTGGCGCGCATAGACGATACGTTGGTGGAACTAGATATAAAACGCGCTGAGGCGCAAGTGGCGCAGGCCCAGGCGCAGATACTCTCTGCGGCAGCAGCCGTAGCGCAGGCGGAGGCGGCTGTGGCGCAGGCTCAGGCCAATAAAAATAAGGCAGACCGAGACATGCAGCGCGCAGAGAAATTGGGTGTAGGGGATGCGCTCTCGCAGATGGAGTATGACCAGTTTGTGAATGCCGCGGAGAGTACAGCGGCAGCAGTGCAGAGTGCGCAAGCTCAGCAGCAGACGAGCCGCGCGCAGCAGGCAAATGCCGAGGCTGCTTTGCAGAGCGCACAGGCGCAACTCACACGCGAACTACGTAACCGTGATTACACTCGCATTACCACACCAGTGGATGGTACCATTGTGGTGCGTCAAGTGAATGTGGGGCAAACGGTAGTAAGCAGCATGAACGCCACTACGCTTTTCCTCGTAGCGAGGGATTTAACCCACATGCAGATTTGGGCGAGCGTGAACGAGGCTGATATTGCCAAGGTGCGTGCTGGACAGGAGGTTCGTTACACGGTGGATGCTCTTCCCAATGAAACCTTTACGGGCAGGGTAAATAAGATTCGACCTAACGCTACAATGTCTTCCAATGTGGTAACGTACATCGTGGAGGTTGATGTAGAAAATCCGGAACGCAAGCTCTTGCCCTATATGAGTGCGAATGTGAACTTCATCGTGGAAGAGTTTAAGAACTGCTTGATGGTGCCGGATATCGCCTTTGATTTTCATCCCTTGCCTGAAATGATAGCTCCCGGTGTGCAACAGATGCAGTCGGGAGCAGGTGCTGACGACACAGCTCTTTTGTGGAAAAAGCAAGGTGAACATGTGGTGCCGGTACGTGTGCAAAGGGGGCGCGATGATGGCACGCGCAGTGTAGTGGTCCCGATAAATGGAGAAGGATTAGAAGCGGGAGATGAGCTGGTGATTGGCGTGCAGCAGAGTGAGGACGTGCGAGTTAATCCATCGCAAGAAGGAGAGAAAAATCTCTTTGGCATGAATCGCCCGAAGAGGCGCGAGCGTTCCGCCGGCGGCGCGGAACCGAAACCCGGGCAAGATGCAAAGAATAGCCGCCCCGGGCCGCCGCCCATGTAACATCATCCATGTACAACCGACGTGATCGAGCTGCGTAACATCACCAAGGTTTACCATCTTGGAGAGATTGATCTGCCCGTGCTTAAGGGTATATCGTTGAGTATTGAAGATGGGGAGTTTGTATCGCTCACAGGAGCGTCCGGGAGTGGAAAATCCACGCTGATGAATATTTTGGGCTGCTTGGATCACCCAAGTGGGGGGGAATATCTGCTGGACGGGAGAGATGTGGCTGGATTGAATGCGGATGAGCGGGCGCGCTTACGCAATGCGCGCATCGGTTTTGTTTTTCAAAATTTCAACTTGTTACCCCGTACCTCGGCCATCGAGAACGTGATGATGCCTGCGTATTATCGCCATCCTGTGCAGAAGACGGCGCAAATACGCGAACGGGCATTGCAGCTCATCCGCTTGGTGGGGCTGGAGGAGCGTATGCACCACACTCCTGCGCAACTTTCCGGTGGGCAACAACAGCGCGTGGCTATCGCCCGTTCGCTTATCAATTCCCCCGGTATTTTACTGGCAGATGAACCCACCGGCAATCTTGATTCCACCACCTCGGTGGAGGTCATGAATATGTTCCGAGATTTAAACCGGCAGCAAGGAATCACCGTAATCATCGTCACGCATGATCCAAAAACTGCTGCCTTCACCGACCGTGCCATCAATATGAGTGATGGGCTTATCATGGAAGGCGTGTCTGATGAATTGAACGCCACCCTACGCAAATGAAGTTCACCACACTCTTTTTGACATGCCTTCGCGGGTTGGTGCGTAACCCGATGCGTGCTGCGCTCACGGTGCTTGGTATCGTCATTGGCATCGCGGCGGTGGTGGCCATTATGGAAATCGGCGAAGGTTCCAAGCAGCAGATTGCTGATAAATTTTCCAATTTGGGTGCAGATGTAGTGAATATCTTTGGCGCATCAGTGAGTACGGGCGGAGTTAACAGTGGCATGGGCGGACGTGCATCGCTCTACCCTTCAGATGCCGAGGCCATTATGCAGGAGTGTCCGTCCACGGTTGTTTCCGCTTCTCCTTTCGTGCGTGCATCCGGGCAGGTGATCGTGGGCAACACCAACTGGAGCCCCAACTCCATCAAGGGCGGCAATGAGCACTATTTGGACATCGAGGGGTGGGAGGTAGAACGTGGTAGCGCTTTCACCAAAAAGCAAGTGGATGAGGCGGCGCGCGTGTGTCTCATTGGCAAAACGATCGCGGATAAGCTCTACCCTGGTCAGGAGCCCATCGGACAGGATATTCGTATCAAGGATGTGGCTTTTACGGTCATCGGCGTGCTGGCAGCCAAGGGTGCGGACGGCATGGGCAACGACCAGGATGACTGTCTTATCCTGCCGTGGACGAGTATACGCATGCGACTGATGGGAGCTTCGGGCAGTGCAACGATTTCCAAAGGTGGTGCTGCCAACAACACGAACAAGGCCTCCTCTACTTCCACTTATTCTACCACAGGGGTGAACTTCTATCCCGGTTGTGATTTGGAACCCTATTCAAGTGCACCGCACCCTCTGCGCACACGTACGGTGGACTCTATTCTTGTGAAGATACGCAGCAAGGAGAGCGCAACGCCGGCCATGGACGAGATGACGCCCGTGTTGCGCCGCCAGCACAAACTGGAGCCCGGCGTGTTAGATGATTTTGAGATGCGGGATCGCTCGCAGTTCATCAAAATGGTGACGGGGACGAGCGAGACGATGAGTCGCCTGCTCATTGCAGTGGCTATGATATCTTTGGTAGTCGGTGGTGTGGGCATCATGAATATCATGATGGTGTCAGTGACGGAGCGTACGCGCGAGATTGGTTTGCGTATGGCGGTGGGAGCGCGACCGAGGGATATTATGCAGCAATTTTTATTGGAGGCTGTGCTGCTTTGTTTGGCAGGCGGCATCATCGGTATCATTGCGGGGCGCATAGCATCGGAGCTTGTGAGCAGGCACAATGGATGGCCCGTTGCAACATCTCCGATGGCCATGGTACTGGCAGTAAGTGTGGCCGCTGTCATCGGCATTATTTTCGGTTGGTACCCGGCTTTCAAGGCCTCCCGGTTGGATCCCATCGATGCACTGCATCACGAATAACTCCTTGCACGAACGAGCGTATGAAGAACAGATTTCCACTAATATTTGGCATGCCGCTGCTGCTGGGCGGTTGCCTGTTCGGCCCAAATTTCCACGGCGCGCCGGACATGGGTTTGCCCGTTACTTGGGTGAATCACATGCCACCGACCGCGGATGACGATGCGGGCGGAGCCTGGTGGGGGCGTTTCGGCGATGCTCAGCTCACCGCGTTGATTCAACAAGGGCTCGCTGCGAATCCGGATGTGATTTCGGCTGCACTGGCTATTGCACGAGCGGAAACTCAGCTGCGCAGCGCCCGCGCTGACTTGTTCCCCAGTGTGAACGGAAATGGAAACGGTGTGAATGGAGGCAGTTTTCGCAGTTCGACTTCTCATGGGCAATGGAATGGGGGATTATCCCTTGCATGGTCGCCGGATATATGGGGCGGCACACGACGCGAAGTGGAGGCTGCCGTGGCGAATGTAGGGTCAACGCGCGCGGCGGCGGCTGCAACAAATACCGCTCTTGCATCTGCTATTGCCACAACCTATTTTGAATGGATTTCTGCTACGGAGAGTCTGCGCTCAGCTCGCGAGCAACTCGTCTACCAGCAGCGTACTTTTGATATTGTCGAAAAGCGTGTGGCCGCCGGTTTCCAGAATCGTCTGGATTTAGAGCAAGCGCGCGTCACCATCGCCAATACCCGGGCGCAGATTCCTACCTACGAGGCAAATATAAAAACTTGCTGCGCCACACTGGCCACGTTGATGGGTACAACGCCGGACCGCGTGCAGCTGCGCATGCCTGCTCCGCCTGTATTTAACCGCATCCCGCGCGTGCCCACGGGATTGCCATCGGAGTTGCTTCGTCGTAGGCCGGATGTTGTGGCGGCGGAGTACAATTTGCATCGTGCCACGGCGAACATAGGCGTCCAGGTAGCCAACCTCTTCCCACATGTATCGCTCACGGGCAATGTCTCCGCCTCGGCGCCATCGGATTTTGCGGACTTTTTCCGTAGTGCGGGCTGGAGCTTATCGGGCTCGGTTTCGCAGGTGCTGTTCAACCGTGTGCAACTGCGGGCAAATGTACGACTAGCGCGTATTGCGGAGATGGAGAGCGCCCAAACTTATCGAAAGACGGTGCTGGCCGCTTTTGCAGAGGTGGAGGAGAACCTCATTGACTACGCGCGTCTCACCAACCAGTTGCCGCAGTACGAGCAGGCTGCACGCTCCAGCAAAGAAGCCGCAGAACTCGCTCTTCGTCTGTACAACAGCGGTTATTCCGACTACTTGAATGTGGCTACCGCAGAGCGCTCGTGGCTGAATGCTCGGCTTAATGTGATAGC
>CANQAD010000026.1 GCA_947588735.1 uncultured Akkermansia sp. | reverse complement strand
CCAGCTCAAAACCGGGCTTTTCATCTCCACCGTGGCGATCCTGCAGCGTCTCGAAAGCGGCAATTCCACTCAATGCTTCCTTGCCGCTCACTTGGAAATCCACACGCATGGGGTTGATGGAGGAGAGAGTGACGAGAGGCTCCATATCCGTCGGCGACACCAATGCGCCGATGGATGGCTTGTGGATGCCAACCCGCCCGTCAAAGGGCGCGCGCACCTCGGTGTACGCCAAGTTAATCTCCGCAAGCTTAAGAGCCGCCTCCATCTGGGAAATGGCCGCCTTTGCCTTGAGGACGCCCGCCTCATTCATCTGAATGGCGCTGCGCGCATCGGTGAGCGTCTTGTCGGAAATCGCGCCGGGCGAAGTCTTGTTCAGCTTGTCGTAGCGTTGAAAATCCTGTTGGGCGCGCTCCAACTGAGAGAGGGCCTGCTGGTAACTCGCCTTGGCCATGAGCAAATTGGCGCGAGCTTCCTCAACGGCGGCCTCGTAGGGAGCAGGATCAATTGTGAAGAGGCGATCTCCTTTTTTCACAAGCGAACCATCGCGAAAATGCTGTTCCTTGACGAAACCGCTCACCTGCGGGTGAATATCGGTCTCCTCCACCCCGCGCAGCGTACCGAACCACTCATCCGTTACTTGCACATCCTGCCGCAGCAGCGGCGTTACCTTCACGGGAATCGGCGGCATCGTCGGCTTCACATCCGGCTTATCCTCGGCTACCACGCTCTTGCCCTGCGAGGCTGCGGCAACCGCCGGCAACATCTGCGGTCGGTAGCTGAACTTCGCGGGGGTAATAGTGCCGCGCGGTTGTTTGCTCTCGGCGCTCAATCGGCTGTTGGCCGAGGAGATATTGGAGGCATGCACGGCGTTGACTTCGTCGGCCACAACAAGGGCTTGAGCAGTCTCCTCATAACCCAAGCTGCGCAGAACCTCCGGGAGCGGCGTATGCAGACCTTCCACGGCCACCATCTGTTGTTCCGAGCGATATCCCCCTTCCTCCTGCACCGTCACAGGATATTTCCCCTGAACAACAACGGGCACCATGTGCGGCTCATTTTTTGTATCCACCACAATGATGAAGTCATTGCGCAGCACGCTGCGTATCGACTGTTCGGGCACCAAAAAGACATGCTTGCGCTGCAAGGGGATGCGCACGCACACCGGCATGCCGCCACGCAACAAATGATCCGGGTTGGACACTTCGCCCTCTACCGTGATGAGCCCCGATGCGCCCACCTTGCTCTCCATCGCCGTGAGTTTCCCCTTCTGGGGGAACACGCTCCCATCCTCCAGCAAAATATCCACCGGCGGTGGGGGCGGCAGCGTGCTCTTGCCGCCGTTGGCCAAGTCGCCGTACTTGCGGAACGCATCGATCATGTGGTCGCTGTTGATGCCGAACTCGAGCCGAACCGTATCCACGGCTGTTATGTTGGCAAGCTTGGTGGCCGGGCTCACCAGATCACCGGTGGAGACCTCCGCCGTGCTCATGATCCCGGCGTAGGGAGCGCGAACAACGGTGTACTCCAAGTTAATTTTCGCCTTGTCCACGGCGGCCTTGTTCTGCTCAACGGTAGCTAAAGCGGCGTCCAACGCGGCTTTCGCGGCGCGCAGGCGGTGGCGCGCATCGTTGAGTTCCTTTTCGGAAACGGCGCCGTTGCTTACCAGCGGCGCATAGCGGTCCACGTCCATCTGCGCCTGCTCCACAGTCGCACGGGCCGACACCACACCGGCCTGCGCAGCCTCCAAGTTCGCCTTGGTCAAGTCGAGCTCGGCCTGGAACGTCGCCGGATCAATGCGGAAAAGCACATCTCCCTCGTTCACATAACTCCCGTTGGCGTAATCCTGGCTGAGCAGGAAACCGGTGACGCGCGGGTGCAGGTCCGTATCGCGGATGCCGCGCAGATACCCGAACCACTCCCCGGTATCGGTCACATCCTGTTCCATCAGGGGGAAGGTCATAACTTCCGGTCTCTCTGTCTGGTCCTGTTTTTCTTGCTTTCCGCACGCCATCAGCAGTACAGCCACTGCTGCACACCCCAGCCACCCAACCTGAGACCATATTCTAGTTTCTCGTTTCCTGCTCATCATGATGCGTGTAATTTAAAGGAATTGAAAGATGATATAAATGATGAAAATGACTGCTGCGAAGAAGAGACAACCCCTGTTGTCGGATTTTTCCGAGGGCATTTCCATACCGTCCTCCAGCCACGCTCTCGTGCTCTTACTCAACGAGGTTGTTTTCTCACGCAACTTTGAGGCAATGGGATCGCGGTACTTGGGCTGAGGCACAGCTCGTTCCTTTTGCCGCGCAACGGTGGCTTTTACCGACTCGGGAGCTGGAGCCGCGGGCTGCCCTTCCTCCTGTCGGGAGAGAGATGAGACCGAGTGCACCCGCTGTGCAAACTCCAGAGCCCGAGCCTCCTGTTCCGTCACCGTCACATTCAATTTGTCGAGCAATTGCTGCGACATCTCTTCCAGCGCCCGCCTCTGATTAACCAAACGATCTTCCACTTCCGGGCGTTCATTTGCACCGGATTCTCTGGGAGATGTGTCCAGGGGAGACGCTGCTGACATAGGAGCATTACTTCTCGGAGTTAACATTGCAGCTCTCTTTCTGAGCACTCATCATGCGCAACACGTAGGAAACGATCTTCTGCCGGTCGCCATGCGCTCCCCACACAACGTACAGGAAATCTGCCGGATGAATACCTCCATGCGTACGCAAGAACTCACGATCCTTGGCACAGTAAAACATCGTGCCGATTGGTAATGTACCGTAGAGTTTTGCCTCTGCCTTACGAATGATGCGCGGCAGATAGCTAATATCCTGCAGCGCTTCCTCCGGGGTTGGCAAATCTGTCTCGCGCAGCTGCGCAGAGCCGACTATCCCCCTCTGCACCGTCAAGAAAAATGAGCGCCGAGCAGCTGCTATCAGTAGGACCGTCCCGGGGGAGGGATCACCAAGTTGAGCGTAATCCTCTACGTAGCCATACATCTCCTGCGGAGTATAGCCTATGCTTGCCAACACTTCCTGCTCGTGCGGCAACACAAACTGCCCATCGTTCACCTGCTCTTGCGTGTGAAACCTCGCAACCATCTCGGTGAATATCGCCATAAATCTGTCGTTCCACTCCATGCCCGGAGTATAATCCTTCGCGCGCGCGAAAGCAAGACGGAAATCTTGCATATGCTCGTCCCGCTCACACGTGTCCCAATAAAATCTTCTCTGGGATCATTCAACCCATTCCCCATGCGTTTTCTTCGGACGAAAATGGCGGCGCGCTTCGCCTCCCCGCGCGCCAGCGCGCAAATTTCCCAAATCGAAAATCAAAAATCGTAACTCGAAAATCCCCTTGTGTTTCAGCTTCGCTCCCCCTCTCAGCTTTCTCATTAGTCTTGGGCTCGGTTCCGTCCTCCCCCGTCGCTACCGCTCCGCATTTCCCGAGCCTCCGGCTCGCTAGCTTTTGCAAATCGTAAATCATACATCGTCAATCATAAATGGCAACCGCGTACGGGCAAGGTCTCCACTTCAACCCAATGCGTTTGCTCAGAAATCGGCGCCGAAACAACCAATCTCCCAACAATCTCCCAAAATTGTAAGTGGTCCGCGTTTTTTCTTGGGACAAATGTGGTCGACGCTTGTCATGAGCATCAAATTCCAAGCACATTTGCTTGGAACGACTCGCCACCTCTTCTTCCATGTCATTTTGCCTGAAAAGTCTTGATTCTCGTGTGCGAACAACGTAGAATCCCGCGCATGGCAACTGAGGAGAAACGAGACTTTATACGCGATTGGATCGCTGGAGATTTGGCAGCGGGGCATTGCAAGGCGCCCATCACACGCTTCCCTCCGGAACCGAACGGCTACTTGCACATCGGTCATGCCAAAGCAATTTGCCTCGATTTCGGCGTAGCCAAGGAATACGCCCATCTCGGCGCCGTGTGCCACCTGCGCTTCGATGACACCAACCCTTGTAAGGAGGATGTGGAGTTCGTCCATTCCATCCAGGAGGACATCCGCTGGTTGGGCTTTGACTGGGGAGAGCATCTCTACTGGGCGTCCAACATCTTTGACTTTTACTACGACTGCGCCGTGGCGCTCATCAAGAAGGGGCTCGCTTATGTGGACGAACAGGACCGAGAAACCATGCGCAAGCAACGCGGCGATCTCGTGACCCCCGGCGAGCATTCCCCGTATCGCGACACGACGGTGGAGGAAAATCTCGCCAAATTTGAGCGCATGAAAGTCGGAGAGTATGCCGAGGGAGCTGCCGTTCTTCGCGCCAAGATTGACATGGCCAGCAGCAACATGAACATGCGCGACCCGGTGATCTACCGCATTTCCTACGACCCTCATCACAACACCGGCAAGCAGTGGTGCATCTATCCCATGTACGATTTCGCCCACCCGCTGGAAGATGCTTGGGAACACGTCACCCACTCGCTCTGCACATTGGAGTTCGAAAATCACCGCCCGCTCTACGATTGGGTGATTGAGAATTGTCCGGTGCCCGCGCGTCCGCAGCAGCGCGAGTTCTCCCGTCTGAACATCACCTACACCGTGATGAGCAAGCGCAAGCTCCGCCAGATGGTGGAGGAAGGCTATGTCTCCGGCTGGGATGACCCCCGCATGCCCACCATCTGTGGAATGCGTCGGCGTGGCTACCCCGCCAAGGCCATTGTGGATTTCTGCGAAGGGGTGGGCATCACCAAGTTCAATGGAAACACCGATGTCGCGCGACTGGAAAATGCTGTGCGCGCCGAGCTGAATACACACGCTGAACGGCGCATGGCTGTGCTGCACCCGCTGAAACTCGTGCTCACCAATCTGCCGGAGGATCACGACGAAGAGGTGCACGTGCAGATCAATCCCGAAAAACCCGAACTCGGCGAACGCCCGCTGCGTCTCACCCGCGAGGTGTGGATTGAGCGGGAGGACTTCATGGTGGATCCGCCCAAGAAGTACAAGCGTCTCAGCCCCGGCGCCTGTGTGCGTCTGCGCGGCGGCTACTGCATCGTTTGCACGGGATATACGGCGGACGAGACCGGTGCCATCTCTGAGGTGCAGGCCGAGGCTCTTCCCGGCACCATCGGCGCCATGCCGCCGGAGGGGATTCGCTGCAAGGGGGCCATTCACTGGGTCTCGGTGAAGCACGGCGTACGCGCCGAGGTCCGGCTCTACGATCGACTCTTCAAGGATGAGGCGCCGGATGCGAATCCGGAGGGCTTCCTGGCTTCGCTCAATGAACATTCGCTGGAGACGCTGAGCGATGCGGTGGTGGAACCTGCACTGGCGCAAGCCGCTCCGGAATTCCTCTGCCAATTTGAACGTCTGGGTTATTTCGTGGCCGATCGGCGAGATCACTCCCCGGAGCATCCCGTCTTCAACCGCTCGGTCAGCCTGCGCGATTCCTGGGCGAAAATCAATAAATCCTGACATCTCCCATGCCGCAAGTCGAGTTTTCCGGTTCCTTTTCCATGTCCGATTTCATCAACGCCTGCGATGCCGCTACGGCGGATGAGCTGCCGCCTCAGTCCCCCCCTGCCCCGCTTCCTGAGACCGAAGAGCTTCCCGTGGCGGAGGGCGATGACCCCATTCGATTCTCCCCGGTACCGGAGGTGCTGGAAGCGCTTCGTCTGGGCAAACTGGTGCTGGTGACGGACGACCCGAGCCGAGAGAACGAGGCTGACCTGGTCTGTGCCGGTCAGTTTGCCACGGGAGAAAACATCAATTTCATGGCCACACATGCGCGCGGGCTCATTTGCGTGCCGATGGCTCCGGAACGCGTGGATGCCCTCGGTCTCCCCATGCAGGCGGAGCACAACACGGAAAAACATCATACAGCCTTTACCGTGAGCGTGGATGCCAAGGTCGGCACCACCACCGGCATCAGCGCCTTTGAACGCTCAACGACAACCATGAAGCTCGCAGATCCCCGAGCGACGCTGGATGACTTTGTGCAGCCCGGTCATTGCTTCCCCTTGCGTGCCAGAGAGGGCGGTGTCCTGCGCCGCGCCGGGCACACGGAAGCGACGGTGGATCTGCTGCGTCTCGCCGGACTGGAGCCTGTGGGGGTGTGCTGCGAGATCATGAAGGAGGATGGCACCATGGCGCGCCTCGGAGAACTGGGGGCATTCCAGCGCCAATTCGGTCTGAAGGCCTGCTCGCTCGCTCAAATCATCTCCTTGCGCCAGCACACGGAAAAGCTCGTGGAGCGCGAGGAAACCGTACACTTGCCCACCGATTTCGGCGACTTCACTTGCCACGCCTACCATTCCCTCGTGGATAACCGCACCCACTTGGCTCTCGTGCACGGCGAGATCGACCCCGAAAAGCCCGTGCTCTGCCGTGTGCACAGTGAGTGCCTCACCGGAGATGTTTTTGCGAGCCGCCGCTGCGATTGCGGCAGTCAGTTGCACATCGCCATGAAGCGCGTGGCTGAAGAAGGCGGCATCATCCTCTACCTGCGCCAGGAAGGACGCGGCATCGGTCTTTCCGCCAAGCTGCACGCCTACAAATTGCAGGAACAGGGACTCGACACGGTGGATGCCAATATCAAACTCGGCTTCGCGCCGGATTTACGCGATTACGGCGTGGGGGCCCAGATTCTGCGCGACCTCGGCGTGCGCAAGTTGCGCCTGCTCACCAACAACCCGCGTAAAATTGTCGGCCTTTCCGGTCACGGTCTTGAAATTACTGAGCAGCTTCCTCTGCGCACCACCCCGAATGCCGACAACCGCCGCTACCTTGAAACCAAGCGCGACCGCATGGGACACTCGCTGTGATCCCTGAGCTGTGAGACTCCGCTCCCCTTCACCGCTTGACCTTAGCACAAGCTCGTTAGCGAATAAAATACTGAGAGGAGGCTGATTTTTATTGCTCGTCTCATTTATTTTGGCAACTTACGGCCTTGCCTTGCATTTGTCCTTGCAATGCACACTACCTCGTCCTGTAGAAAGCAAGGCACTCATAGGTGTCTTTATCGTACAAAATAAAAAGATCTCCTCCGCCTAACACGGCTTGTTTTCTTTCCAAAAATACACTTACCAAGATGTATAATCTTGTGTCCGGGTCTGACATGTGATCCCTCATCCGGCTGCCAAAACGCGTGACGGCATCTTGCTTAGTAATCAACCGCTTCTTCACGGTCAAACCATTTATGACTTGCTTGTCACCTAATGTTTTGTCCCGTAGCATTGCAGGAATTTCCCGCATAATCGTATCTTGCATTTGCATGATATCTGTTTCTGCCGGTGAAACAGCTATCATGGCATACGCGCATAATAAACCTTGTAAATATCTGTTCATCTTCGTCCCTCCTCCCATCGTACGTGGCATTACTGTTGCTATCTGCATCTTTTCATTTCGAATTTTACTCATGTAGAGCCTTTAGCAAAAATTAGGTTAAATCCTGAATCTTTTGCTTTACCCGGATACCTTACCTTAATTCGTGGTATCATGGTAGAAATCGAGTATACGAGCAGGAATCCCCTCAAATCCCATGCGAACTACTCGCGTGACACCTCGACCTTCTTCTGTGGTACATGCATGCAAACTCACTAGCCCCCCACCACGATGAGAGCGTTGCATGTTTAATATGCCCGATGCTGCTATTTGAAAGTCCATCTCATTTGAATCTTTGTAATATGCAATAGCCCTTCTATCCGTAAAGATATACGCTATGCGTTTATAGTACAAGAACCAACGAATAAAAGGATAAAACATAAAACCGATAATGAGAAGCAAAGACACCGACTGAGTCATCGCACCTTGATGGATGAAATCGTATGCCGTTCGCAGAAATGCATAGTTCACTCCATATTCTATACATCCACTCCAAAAAATCAAAAGTATGACACTTGGAAGTATGTAAAAGACAATGGAATTCACATTGAGAAGAGATACTACTGGCTCCCCCTGCCAATATATTTTTTCATCATCATTTAGAAATTGTGGATTATTTTTCATCTCGATCTTAGAGTTAAATTAAAAACGTACAGGAATGGTAAAAATGTCTTATTATAAGTCCTCTATGAACGATTGCGGTGATCGAGTACAAGGTTTCCGGAGCTGCAAATACTCCAGCATGAGGCACCCATAAGCAGGATCATAGAGGTCATCTACTGCTTCTTTCATTCTAGTTTCACTGAGCCCAGCCCCCGTATTCTTGGGCTTGCGGGGGGAGAGAGGGAGTCTATCGACTTATTATCGCGGAGTCAAGCATAAAACATGGACTCTATGAGGAAAGTTTTGCGCTGTTCATAACTCTTCCAATTTTGGGAGGGCGTGGGTGATTTTGACGGTTTCTACGCTGACGGTGACGATGCGTTTGATGAGGTCGATGATGTAGCGCGGGTTGTTGTGTTCCGTACACCAGTCGTTCGGGTCGTTCACGATGCCACTGGCTTGGTCCGTGGTGATAGTGTAACCGGCGCGAGGATCCATCAGCCATTCGATAGCGGATTTTCCGTTCACGATGTACTCGTAGGCTTCTTCCGGTATGCCGCGCAGGATGGTGGTGCTGTTGTAGATGATGGTGTCCCTGACGCCTTTCTTGGGGAAGCGCATTTTGTCCTCGATACGGTAGTCCCCGCCGTTGTGTTCCTCTTCCAGCGGATAGGGATCTACCGTTTCGTAGTTCAAGTGCAGCTCGGCGAGCTTCCTCCCGGCTTCACTGAAGCCCCAGAAGTCCTTGACCTTCGGGATGCGCGGCAGCTCCTTTTTCAAGTCGTTGGCATACTTGGTGCAGTATTCTTCGCTGTGCAGCAGTCCATACACGTAGTAGAAGAGGTCCTCCTTGCCGATTTTCAGGTCGCCATAGGCTTGCTTGAATTCCTTGTGCCCCCAATCCGTGATGCCATCCCTGCGAATGTAATCGCTCTTCGCTTCCTCCATTCCCAACTCCAGCATTCCTTCCCTGTCCGCTCGCTTTTCGTACCAGTAAAGCGGGAAGCATTGGGCATCACCATTAAAGTGCAGATCGCATATCTTGTCCGAGATGAGTGGAACCGGTTCCTTTTTTCCCCCTGCGCCGGGAATTGTGATCACAAGATTCTCATGCTGAGGCGTCGGGAATAATTTCAGCATCTGATACTGCATATCATTCATATCTTTCTGCAGATAACCATGCCTTTTGCAGAACGGACGATAGGAGGATAGGTATATTGAATTCTTATTGAATATATAACCCCGGTTAACGACATCCTTCAGTTGCTGCCGCCCCCATGAGAAACGTGTAGAATCCATGTCAGGCTTAAATTTTTTCCCTTCTTGTGCGACCATGCAAGCATTCCGGTGCTGTTGATTAAAGAAATCTATGCTTCTTTTCACATTTCTCTCTAAGGTCGGCAGAGAATATTGATAACACCATGCATCGCGTGCTGTTGCGACTCCACGAGAATAGAGAAAAAATAATGCTTTCGTATTCTCTTTGCCTTTTGTCTCTTTGTCGCCGATCGGCATAAATTGCTCAAATCCCTCAGTGCGATGGTTAATCCAGTCTCCGTGTTCATCCGGGACGAGGGTTGTCCATTCGATTCCATCGATGTCAACAGTATCCTTGAGAATTTGAAGCTTCTCATCGCGGGTCTTATAGTCGCCAATGTCGTGGTAATGCAGCGTGGCTCGCTGTCCCGCTCTATGATCCGCACGCTTCACCAGCACAATGATTGCAACGGGAGTCTGACTGCCTTCGCCAAAGATATTACCCGCCTCTTTTCTTCGGAGCTCCCCCTGCGTTCGGCAATTCCCCCTCAAATTGAAGCAATAGATGGAAGAAAACTCGTCCATCAGGCACTCGCGGAATCCCGCCATGGCATTGTTGTCAATGTAGGAGCCATTGGTCACAAAAGCAATAACTCCATCGCCTTTGATGCAGTCACCCGCCCAGCGGAATGCGCGGATGTAGGAATCGTAAAGACTGTTTTTATTGGTTGCCTTGCTACCTGCGGCATACGTCTCCGCTATCCGTGCATCAAGCTTGGGATAGCTTACCTCAACTGTTTTCTTTCCCACTGAATAGGGAGGATTACCGATGATGACGCGGATGTCCTGTTTGCATAGTCGCTTTACCCGCTCACCGTTTTCCTCAAACTCAGGGAAGAGATCGCGGTCGTTTGCGCTGTTTTCGTGCATACGGAACGTATCGGTAAAGCAAATGCCATCAAAGGGAGTGTATTGTTTTTGTTCGGTAGTGCCGTGGTAAGCGACCTCGATGTTCACACAGGCAATGTAATAAGCGAGAAGAACGATTTCTGAGGCGAAGAGTTCCTTTTCATACTTGCGCGGCAGGTCTTCCTTCTTAATCAGTCCACTCTGGATAGCGCGCACGATGAAGGTACCGGTGCCGGTAAAGGGGTCAAGAATGCGCACGCCCTCCGCGCTCAAACCGTCCGCTATGCCAAGTTCCTTTTGTAGCACCTTGTGGACGCTGTGGAGGATGAAGTCCACCACCTCTACCGGAGTGTAAACGATGCCAAGGGCTTTAGAGATATCTTTGAAAGCATTTTTGAAAAAGTTTTCGTAGAGTTCTTTGATGACACTCTGGCGTCCCTCTGTGGTGATAATGCTGCCTGCGCGAGTTTTCACATCCTCGTAAAAACGCTTCATCGTCTTGTCTTCCTCTGAACCGATGCGCTGTTCGATGAAATCCAGCATACGGTTCATTGTGACGCTCACTGGGTTTTTATCTGCGAATTCGTATTCACCGAAAAGGGCATTGAACACCGGGCGGGAAACGAACTGCATCGCGAGCATCTCCACGGCGTCCTTTTCCGAGATGTCGGGGCGAATGTTCTCCCTGAGACCATCCCGGAAAGCCTGAAATTGAAGAGCGCAATCGGGCTGCTGAACAAGCTGTTCGATCGCCTGGCGGCGGCGTTCCGCGATGTCCGCGATATCTTTCGCCCAGTTTTCCCAGTAGATACGGGCTCCTACACGCATCACCATCCGCGCAAAAACAGCCTCTCTGACATCCTTTACGGTCTTTACGAAAAGGGCAAGATTGAGCGGAAGAGTGTCTTCCCCCGGTTTCGGTTCACTGTCGCCATTACTTTCGCCTGTGCCATCAGATGGACGGGTTACGCCGGCTACGGTGATGTGGCGACTGTTGCGCTTATTGAACTCGAGGGCGTTGATTTCGGCATCGAAGCGGTCATCATGCGCGCGGAGAGCTTGCAACACCTGCCAGACAACCTTGAAACGCTCATCCTGATTTAATATGGTGACGGCATCGACCTCACGCGGAATACCGATAGGAATGATCACATAGCCGAACTTCTTTCTTCCGGAGGGGTCGCGCCGCATCACGCGGCCGACAGACTGCACGATATCGATCTGGCTTTTCTTAGGCGCGAGGAACATGATGGCATCCAAAGCCGGCACATCGACACCTTCGGAAAGACACTGGGCATTGGTGAGGATGCGGCATTCGCCTGCTGTTGGTTCTTTGA
Source organism: uncultured Akkermansia sp. (assembly GCA_947588735.1). Taxonomy (GTDB): domain Bacteria; phylum Verrucomicrobiota; class Verrucomicrobiia; order Verrucomicrobiales; family Akkermansiaceae; genus Akkermansia. The sequence goes on along the minus strand of CANQAD010000026.1, from coordinate 18,087 downwards.
GCCACCGGAGTTCGCGCTCACGCTCGCTCATATTCATCGTGCCGTCCACATGATGCATCGAAGTGGGGAAAGGAGTTCCTCTGCCATTCTCACTCTCGCGGATGGCTTTCCCGACGTATTCCCAGAGGGTTGCATAGGTTTTTGAATCCTTGATTTTGCCGGCAAACGCCACAGCGCGGTGCATCGGCTCCGGATCACTGTGCATGAAATCGTAGGCATGATCCTCCTGCCAATCGAGAAGCTCCACACGCCTTTTATCGTATTCGTTTTCGCTGATGCCCAGCATTTCTGCCATATGTTGCTCATGCGGCAGATGAATAGCCTTGCGCAGGCCGTTGAAGCATCCAACGAGTTTAATAGCAATCTCCTTCTCTGATAATTCCTTCTTTTTTCTTTTGCCGCTCCCTTCATCACTTTCTTCCCTAATGCGCTTCATCACATCATCAGGAAGATCCATGTCCTTAAACAATTGTTCCACATAATCCTCATCCACGCATAGCACGAGTACCTTGTAATCTGTGAGGAGACCTTCTCTTACCGCTCGGGAGAATGGAAGTCGGTAGAGTTCTTCTCCAAAAAGAGTGACATCCCTCATATCCGCCAACGTGACACCTTCGGTGAGTTTTGCTTTCTCATGTACAGCATCGCCGTACACCTTTGGCGTGGCGGTCATGTAGAGACGGCGCTTGCTCTTGAGCTTTGATTGATTGTGAACGAGGCGAAAATCAATCTCTTGCTTTTTCCCGGTCTGATCCAGCCAGGAGACCCCGGCTGTGCGGTGGGCTTCATCACAGATGGTGAGGTCGAATTCGGGGAGAGCCCCCGTTTTCTGAGCCTTTTGAACTTTGTCGAGGGATTGATAGGTGGAGAAAATGACCGTCAGATGAGTATCTTTGAATCGGGTGTAATTCGCGGCGATCTGTACAGGATCGGTGGTAGCGGGAGAGGGCAGATCTACCGCTGCGAGATCAGAGTTCTCATTGGCCCCGGCTACTTTTGAATCTGAACAGACGGCAATAGGATGCAGCTTTACTTTTGTTTGACACATCCACTCTTGAAGGCTCTGCGACACAAGGGCGATGCTCGGAGCAAGAAAGAGCACGCAACCTTTTCCGCCGGTGTATTTCTCCGTCAAGCGGAGGGATGTAAAGGTTTTACCTGTGCCACATGCCATAATCATCTTGCCTCTTTCCGTACCGGCACGGAAAGCCTCCAGCACAGAATGGATCGCTTCGTCCTGGTGAGGACGTAATTCTTTCTTGGGGATATCATGGGCACGACCCTTCTCCAATCTCGCCCAATCGATTTCCTCATAACGTTCCAAATCAGCCATCCCCAAAAAAGAGCAAGGGGTGGCTTGCTGATCAATGACCTTATCAAAGTTCTTACTTGTGTAATAGCAGGTAGCTATCACGATGCCGCTGCTGAACGTATCTCCAGGGCCGTTATCGGTGTCCCAACGCATATGGAGAGCCGCGAAAAAGGTCTGAACATCTTTTTCACTCAGGATATGCTCATCCTCGTAGCACTTACACTGAATGCCCACGTAACGATCCGTGGCTCGTTCTCTTGCGACGAGATCAATACCTATGTCGTGCGTGTTATTGCGATGGGCCCAATTATCCCAAAGCCATACTTCTGAGAAACGTTCCTTGTACGTCGGCTCATAAAGAAAAAAACGACGCATTAATTCCTCAAAACGTCTTCCCTTATTCACCTGAGGCAACCCCTTCGTCGCCTCTCTGATCTGCTCAATGAGCTGGCGAAATGTTACCTTCCTCTCAAAATCTTCCTCGTGTTGCAGCAACTCATTCGCAATATCCTCGCGCTGCGTGCAAATTTCGGCCTTTTGGGCTACTTCTTCGTCAAGGAGGAATTTGTCATTCCTTCGCCGGGGGGGGCTATATATTGATTATCAACGTCTTGCATAGCTAGATGTTGCATGGCGCGTCCATATTATATCCCTTTTTGTTGGACGTATCAAGCCGTTATTTACGCAAGTTCTACGCCACTTTATTGACCGCTTGGCAAATGTAGGGAATGGCGGGACGGCGTGGGACATCCACTCGGCGCGTGTAGCTCTGAGCCGTCATGATGTGACGCACCAGCAGACGCATCTTCTCCGTGTATGTCTCCTTGGCATACGCCGCGAAGTTGAACCAGAGCGGTAGTTGTTCAGGTGCTTCGTGGAAACGCCGTTAAAATCCAGCACAAAGCGTTTCAACCCGCCGTGGTAGGCGTTGATGTGCTGGATGCTGTAACAGCCCTTCTTGGAAGAATAGGCGCCCACCATCACGCGGTTGAGTCCACGCTCGGAGGCAAGGCGATTGTACACCGATGCCCCATCCGCACACACAATGGAATTCTCTGCGATATGTCCACCCAGCACCGCCTCTAGCCCCGCATAAGAACCCTTGCCAGTCTCCGCAACTTTGGCAACGCTCTGCCCGCTGCGGTTCACGGCACACGGTACACAGACTTGCTCAAACGAAAGCCCGCGCCTTCTCCCCTTGTGGAAGATAGATGACCTCCGTTTGCTGCCTGTAGGACACCACCAAAGAGCCTTTGCATTCCTGGATGGTCAAGCCGCACCACGAGATGTTCCCTCCGTTGCTGAGTACAATCTCCTAATTGGGCGCTCCCTGTTTCCCCTCGCGATATACAGCTACCCTGGCCCCCTGCGGCGAGGCAACGGTAATGCCGCGATCCTCCTCTTGTTCGACGATGTCGCGGAACAAATCCTGTCACGTACTGCTACATTTGCACCCGAATACGCCGACGCATGCAGCCATTACAATGTATAAGATCTTTTTCATCTTCGTACCGGAAAGCTCTCCTGTATGTGGGGAAGACGCTTCAAAGGCTTATATACGAGGGCACGTCAGAGCACTCGGAAACACCATCTTGCATGATACAAAAAACTGTCTCGAAATGCAAGCTTTGACATTGACCTAGGTTGTCAGAATATGGAGAACGGTTCAGGATGATTCCATCCTGACTTTCACGTATTTGAACAGGCCTAAAGAAAATCCTGTGGAAATAAAGGCGATCCCCCACGAAAGCAGCAAGTAGAGCAAATAAGGTCCGTTTGAAAAATCATACACCTTTGCGCTGGAGGGGGTCTCAGTAAGATAAAAAACGCGTAGTTTTTCTCCTTTATCGTAAGGGAAGCCCCGGTCGATCATCGTCGTGTATGTCTTCCCCTGCACATTGTATCCTATCTTATGTCTGTATGTATAACCCTTTGTCACCGTGACGCGTTTCACTCCTTTTACCACTCCTTCTACTTCCCTACCACAGTGAGTATAACTCTGATATCCTCCCAGCTTGTCCACAAAGGACGAAATTAAAAAATATCCAGCCACGAAGCACGCCAAGATCCCGATATACAGAATAAAGGTTTTGTCCGCTTTCTCAAAGTTTTCATCTGTTCGAAAGTCCTTTCGTATGAGACGCGTTACTACCTTATACAGAGGGAAAATACACATAAATGTGGACAGCACCCCGCCCAATATCAGCATAACAATCGTGCCTACATGCATATGTTTGTCCCTACGTGTTAAATTAGTTTATTTTTTCGGAGAAACGCTGACTCCAGGATCTTTTATTCCCCCTGATCACTTTTTACCTTCACGGGGAACTGCCTAATAAACATATTTGACTTGAGTTGCAAATTCGTTTGCTGCCGAAATCCACAGTTTCGGCACCTAGCAACCATATTCTGAGTTTGCACTCGAGGAGATACGATTACTAAAGTCGAAGGATCGTATTCTACATACACGCTTCGTTCTCCACAGTGTGGGCAACGAAAACGCATTAGATTCCCTCGGAATAGAACCACGAGGATACCGGTATACAAAAACATAATAACAAATATCACATCAAATGCCCTTTCTCTGTACACCTCTACAGGTACATTACTTACGCCAGTTTGATACAAAACGATCGCCCCCCCAACAAGCAAAAAGAAAAGAGCAGGACCTGATGCCATCAAACATATATACGTTTTATAGTAAGGAAATAGATTCCGATCCGTCATATGTTGGGTAGGTGCTTATTCGTAAATATATTGTATTTTGAAAGGGAAGGCAAGGGAAAAATTCAAAAATCTGCAAAGCACGCACATCCGCTCCATGAAAAAACGTAATCCATTTACGGTCCGTCGGAAGCTGTGAAAATTGCCCTGCCTGTCGCGCGGTACGTGGTCATGGCTTCTCTGGTTTCCCCGTACACTTGTCCTTGCAATTCACGGCTATTTTGCAATGGTTCCTGATATTTTTTTCATTCAGCCAATCTTACTTCCCTGGAAGTTCATATTGCAGAAAAAACGGTATACGAGTTTCAATTGAGGATTCGAGAAAGTATGGAGCACTCCCGATGTCAGTTCTTCGCGCACGCGTGAACTCACTCCCGCCTTGTTTGGGTCAAGGTGATTGATAAAGTCTTCTTGTCGTGGTGAATATACAAATTGAGCAGCATCCCACAGTGACAATAATTCTTTCAACTTCTCTCTGGCAACTCGCATCCGTGTATATTGGGAAAGATATTCTGCCAATGGCGACGGCAACTGCATCATTTCCGGCGGAAAATTCGGTCCTTTACAGCGTGCTGTAAGCTGGGGGTTCACTGCAGGTTCAATTCGATAATTTTTCCGTACCCTGCTCACATAATGATCGTATGTTTTGTCTAATATAGCTCCCTTTTCCCAGCCCATCGTGCAACTTATTTCCGAAAGAAAACAGGTCTCGAGCGCCATGGCTTATTCACGCGTTAAAGCCGGGCGGTTCTTCTTTCCGGAAGCTGCTAGCCTCAGCAAGATCCTGTCAACACACCAGAAATCGTTGACATCCGGTATGAAATCATCGATAGGGCAAACATCTCCGGCATACAATTCCTCCCATACTCGCTTGATTTCCCTTTTCGCAGACTCGGTCACATAAAACATGAGTAAGTAAGCCGGAATCGCATACAATAGGCCAGCAGGAGCGAGAAAGCTCAGAGAGGCTGACTCTCGGCGCAACCTATTCCAACTCAATTCAGTCCAGTTGCTTTGCTTCCATGAATAGAAATACTCTATATCACATTCATACCATTCGTTCGGCACGGGGAAAGTCAAGGCTTCATCTCCCGGATGCCCTACATCGGCAAAAGCATGTGTAATGTCTAACACTCCTTTGTCCCTGGAAAGATCCTCATACATAGTCCGCTTGTTCTCTCTGTAAAAATGACTTAATAAATGTCGTTTCGTGCTTACCATGGTGGCATGTTTTGACAAAAAACAAGCAAAAAGGCAATGTGTTTACGCAAGGGTTTACCACAAATTGCCTGGAGAGAGGAAGAGAGAGACAAGAAGAAAAATGACGCGATTTTTCGGGATTATGTCTTACTGTAGGATTTCAACGGGAGAGGATGTGGAGTAAGATGGGGCGAGTCATTGGAATTTCTATGTCAGAAGAGGAGCAAGAAGAAACGGAAAAGAAGGATGAGCAGCAGGGAGTGCCGGATAGGCCATCAGAGGAGCCTGAGATACCCATGCAGCGCAGACCTAATTGGGGGTTGTGGCTGTTGCTTTCAGTGGTAGTGGGAGTGATTTTACTGGCTTTCGTATTCAATGATGGCATCGGGGTTGGCACGAAAAAAATGGAGCTCAGCGAGTTTGAAAAGGAATACCGTGATGGCAATATCGTCTTAAATGACCCGCAGCATTTCCCTGTTGAGGTCATCTCCAACAGCGGTACAACTGCCGGAATCATCAAGGCGTACATGTACAGAGAAAAGCAAAGCTTCCCCATGGGGAAGTTTTACATGCCTTTCACGGATAGCGATGAGATCAAGGCTCTGTGCAACCGCTACGGCATCACCGCCACCTCCTTGGAAAGCGCCGATTCTCCCGCACCGACAGAGGTGCCGGGAGCTGACCGCGTATGGTCCACCGAGCAATTTCGCACACTGGGCGAGGAGGGGCGCATCGATCTGCACACGCCCCCTGTCATCTACCTGCGCGGCAACGGAAGTGGAGTCATCGTCGGCTCGTACCGCATGAATGCTCCCAAGAAGCCGAATCGCCGACAAGTCATCGGAGTGTTGGTAAACTTCGACAGCCGATTCCAAGCTGAGCAGATACGCACGATGCTGGGCAATCATGCCGTTTACCGTGTGGAAAGCAACACGTTCCAGGCATTGCTCATCAACTGTATTCCCGTGGTGCTGATTTTACTGCTCTTCATTTTTCTCTTCCGTATGCAAGCCGGCGGACCGAACGGCGCCATCAAGTTTGCCAAGAGCCGCGCGCGCCTCATTGACCCCTCGCGCAACAAAATCACGTTTGCGGATGTGGCGGGTGTTTCCGAAGCAAAGGAGGAAGTGTGGGAGCTTGTGGAATTCCTGCGCAATCCGGGCAAATTCCACGCCTTGGGCGGTTCCATCCCGAAGGGCATCCTGATGGTCGGCCCTCCCGGCACCGGGAAAACCTTGCTGGCTAAAGCGATTGCAGGCGAGGCGCACGTGCCTTTTTACACCATCTCCGGCTCCGACTTCATGGAGATGTTTGTGGGCGTGGGAGCCAGCCGCGTGCGGGATATGTTTGCCGAAGCCAAGCGCAACACCCCCTGCCTCATCTTCATTGATGAGATTGATGCCGTAGGACGCCACCGCGGTCACGGCGTGGGCGGCGGTCACGATGAGCGCGAGCAGACGCTCAATGCCCTCCTGGTGGAAATGGACGGCTTTACGGACAACGAGAACATCATCGTCATCGCCGCTACCAACCGCGCGGATGTGTTGGACCCTGCCCTGCTGCGTCCCGGTCGCTTCGACCGCCAGGTGATGGTGAACTTGCCGGATGCCGCCGGGCGCGAGCAGATTTTGCGCGTGCACGCCCGCAAAATCAAACTGGCGCCGGAGGTGGATTTGAATCCTGTAGCTCGGGCAACCACAGGCTTTTCCGGTGCAGAGCTGGCCAACCTCGTGAACGAGGCCGCACTCACGGCTGTGCGCCGCGGGCATGCTGCCGTCACCCAGGATGACTTTGAGGAAGCGCGTGAAAAAGTGCGCTGGGGGCGTGAGAGACGTTCCATGGAAATTACCGACCGGGAGAAGTGGATGACTGCCGTGCATGAAGCAGGTCATGCCATCTGCCTTCTCAAGACAGAACTCTCCAAGACCCTGCCGCTGCACAAAGTGACAATCATCCCGCGCGGCCCGGCCCTGGGGGTTACCATGATGTTGCCTGATGAAGACAAACACAGCGAATACAAGAAGGAGCTGCTTGATTACATCGTGATGGCTATGGGCGGTCGTTGTGCGGAAGAGGTGATGTTCGGCGATATCTCCGGCGGCGCGCGCGGCGACATCAGCCAAGCCACGTCCATCGCTCGCAAAATGGTATGCGTTTATGGCATGAGCGAGAAACTGGGACCGGTGGATTACGGCTCCGGGCACGATGAAGTTTTCCTGGCTCGGGACTTTGCCCAATCTGTGCGCAGCTACTCGGAAAGCACGGCCCAAATGATTGACCAGGAAATCCGCCGCATCGTGGAAGAAAATTACCGCCGCGCCTTGGATATCCTTACCATCAATAAGGAGCGACTGGAACTCATCGCCAAGAACCTTATTGAGTATGAAACACTGAGCGGCGCCCACGTGAAGGAGTTGCTGGAAACGGGTGCCATGGCTGATCCCCCTGTCCGCGAGCTGCCGCCTTCCCCACCCCCCGCATCAGATGCACCGACAGATCTGCAAACTCCTGATGATCAACCTCCCGCTCCGGAGCAAAAAGCCTGATTTCTCTCCCCTGCTTATGAACAGCCTCGAATTGGCCCAAGCCTGCGCTGCCGTCGCTCGCGATACCAAAGCCACGGACGTCGCCATCTATGACTTGCGCGCTACATCCACCATCACCAACTACGCCGTGGTGTGCACGGCCACATCTGTGCCACATCTGCGAGCCGTCATCCGCGACGTGGATCATTTCGTGGAAGAAAAATACGGAGTCTCTCCCGTGTATGCCGAGCGCACCCCGCAAGCTCTGTGGTCTGTACTGGATTACATCGATGTGATGGTGCACGTGATGGCCGCTGAAGTGCGGGATTTCTACCAACTGGAAGACTTTTGGGACGTCGCTAATCGCGTGGATGCAGAGTGATCAGTGGCTTGGTGCGTCATCGCGACCGATGAGCGTGCGTGTTTCTTCAATTGTGCGCCCCATATATTCATCGGAGCTGTACACCGGCATGGGCGGCGTCTTATCGCGTTGCGTCTCCACATAGCCACTCTTTGTGTCGCGCGAGTAATAGGGGCTCTCCTTCGTGTAAAACTCGCCGACCATTTGACTTTTAGCATCGGAAAAAGTGGACCGTTCACCAGCTCTTGCGTACGCATCATCCCTGCCGTAAACACCTTTGGAATCAGTGGCGAAAGCGGGGTTCAGCTCGCGGTCAAGTCGTCGTCCGGAGTCCATGTATTCCTTTTTGGTATCAAAGGAGCGTCTGCTGCCGACGAATTCCTTACCGCTTAACGCACTCTCACTTGCTCCGGCAAAAGGAGATGTCGCGTACTCTTTCTCAATACGTTTAGAATCATCCAATTTACTCTGAAAACTGCTTACCTTGTTAGAAACCGCTTGGGGCACTCCTTGTTCGTTCTTTTTTTCTGAGAAAGAAGAATTGAACTTCTCTTCCATGTAATCCGCAAAATCACGCTCTCTGCCAGCCTGCGGCTTGTCCGACACCACATTGCCGTACTCGTCATACACGGTACGCTGCGATGTGCATGCCCCAAGGATCAGCCCTGCTAACCCGACTGCGAGCAACCTGCGCATGGGTTTTATTTACGCTGAAATTCTGCACTGAGTCAAGCCTAAAGAATCCAGCGACATCTCGTTACGTCCATATTTGTCCCAAGAAAAAGCAATCCCAACCGGTTGTTAACGGCGCATTGTCCAACGCAAAGCGTTGATTATTTACGAATGACGATTTACGAATGAGGATTTGGGAGGTTAGCGCGCTGGCGCGCGGGGAGGCGGAGCTGGAGCGAAGCTCAATCTTCTAAGTCAAGATGCGATGATCAAGGGAAAGCATCCGGTGTTACGCTATGCCGGGCTGACTCATCGGTCTTACCACCGCTGCGCGTGCGCCCTACCGGAGGCCGTCGACCGCTTTGCTGAATCGTCCATGGTTTGCTGTCTCGCTGGCTTCCTCCTTTCGTCCATCGAAAACGCATGGGAAATGGGGTTCCATGAGCCCGGAGAATATTTTTTATGGGACACGTGTGCGTTACGTCCATTTTCTTTACATTTCGCCTTGAATATGTGCGTTGTTCGTGTATAATGCCGCGCGAGTACCATGAGAGCAGATCTGTTACGCGAAAAACTGACGGACAGAGCGCACCCACTGCGCATTCACCTCATCGGGGTGGCGGGGAGCGGTATGAGCGGCTTGGCACGTATGCTCATGGAAATCGGCCACCGTGTGAGCGGGTGCGACCGATCCACCAGCCGCGAGACCGAGCGTCTGCAGCAAGCCGGACTGGACTTCTACAGTCCCCACAGCGCCACCCCCGTGCAGGATGCGGAAGTGGTGGTGTACTCCAGCGCCATACGCGAAGACAATGTGGCCCTGCACGCCGCACGCGAAGCCGGGGTTCTTTGCATCCGCCGTGCAGAGTGCCTGGCAGCCATCTTGAACAGTAAGAAAGGCATTGTGGTAGCCGGAACGCACGGGAAAACAACGACTTCTTCTCTTACGGCACATCTGCTGCGCGAGGGTCGGCTTCGCCCCTGCCACTATGTGGGCGCTGAGATACCGGTGCTGGGAGCCAATGCGCATTGGAACGAGGAGAGTGAGTATCTGGTAGCTGAGGGAGATGAGAGTGACGGCACACTCGTCAATTACCTGCCCGAATACAGTGTCATTCTCAACATCGAAGCCGAACATTTGGATTTCTACCGCGATTTAGATCACATCAAGAGCGTATTCAATCAACTTTGCTCGCAGACGCGGGGGAAAATCATTTACTGCAAGAGTGATCCAGGCGCAGCCGACGTCTGCTCCTCTTACCCCAACAGCATCTCCTACGGCTGGCAGAACGCCGATTACACCGCCGATGAGGTAGAGGTAAAGAGCGGTCGCACGGTTTACACCATTCACCATGGACAACAAACACTCGGTCGCGTAGAATTGGGAGTGCCGGGACGGCACAATGTGCTCAACTCGCTGGCGGCAGTCGCTCTGGCGCTGGAGCTTGGTTGTGACTTTGCGGCCATCGTGCGTGGCCTCGCATCCTTTGCCGGGGCGCGCAGGCGCTTTGAGACAAAATACCTCTCCCGCAACTACCGTATCGTGGATGACTACGGACACCACCCCACAGAAATAGCTGCCACACTGGCTACAGCGCGAAGCCTGAAGCCTGCACGGCTCGTGGTGCTCTTCCAGCCGCACCGCTACACGCGCACCAAGCTGTTGCGCGATGACTTTGGTCGCGTTCTGAAGGATGTCGATCATCTTTTTGTCACGGATGTTTATCCCGCAAGTGAGCCACCTATCCCCGGCATCAGCGGGCAAACCATTGTTGATGCCGTGCGTGAGCAAGGCGGAAAACAGGCGCAATTCTTGCCGGATCTGCGCAAAGCTCACCATGTCATCGGCAATCTCCTGCGCCCGGGCGATCTCTTTCTCACGCTGGGGGCAGGCAATGTGCACGATGCGGGGTCGCGCATTGCCAACGATATGCGCCTGCTTGCCGAAATGCAGCAGGACTGTGGCGATTCCTTTGTTGCTCGTCTTTACGAACCCATGAACCGCCATACCACCATTGGCGTGGGCGGCAGCGCTCAATTTTGGCTGGAGCCGGATTCCGTCGCGACGGCTCGGGCTGTACTCATCTTTTTCAAAGATCGCAACATCCCCGTGTATTTTGTGGGGCGCGGCTCTAATCTCGTGGTGCGCGACGGAGGTATCCGCGGGGCGGTTATCCACTTGTCCAGTGGGGAGTTCGAGGAATTGAAGGCAGATGGCTGTTTCATCACCGTCGGCGCAGGCGTAAAGCTCAAAAAACTCGCCGCATTTGCCGCAGCTCAGGGAATTTCCGGCTTTGAGTGGATGGAAGGCATACCCGGCTGCGTGGGAGGGAGCCTGCGTATGAATGCCGGCTCTATGGGCGGCGATATGTGGAGCATTTTCCGTAGCGCCGAGGCCATGGACAAGGAAGGGGAGCTGCTGCACTTTGACAAGGCTGCCATGCAGGGCGCGCAGTATCGCCTGACTCCGGAGTTTGAGCACAACATTGTACTGCGCGCTACCTTCTGCGGAACTCCGGGTGATCCCATCGAAATTGAAACCAAAATGAGGCAGTTTCACGAAAAGCGCCGCATTGCCCAGCCCCAGCAACCCAGCGCCGGCTGCACATTCATGAATCCGACTTCCTCTCTGCCGGCTGGGAAGCTTATTTCCGATCTCGGTCTGAAAGGTCATACCATCGGCGGTGCACAAGTCTCTGAACTTCACGCCAATTTCATCATCAACACCGGCTCCGCCAAAGCTACGGATGTCACTGAACTCATCGACCTCATTCGCCGCCGTGCCAGGCAGGAGCGCTCCGTTGAACTCAAAACTGAAGTGCAGGTCATCGGCGAACGCGAACCCGAATTCTGACCCCTTATGAAACAACTTACCAATGATACGAAAATTGCCCTGCTCATGGGTGGACCGGGTTCGGAACGCGAGGTCTCGCTCGTGTCCGGAAAGGCTGTGCAGCAGGCGCTGCAGCAGGCAGGATTCACGCAGGTCACTCCAGTGGTGGTCGATGAGGAAAATCCTCCTATTCCTCCTGGCACCCAGCTGTGCTACAACATGATACACGGCACCTACGGCGAGGATGGCGGGCTGCAAACCTACCTGGAGCAACTTGGCATTCCCTACACCGGCGCTGGCTCGGCTGCCAGCAGGCTGTGCTTCGATAAAATCCTTACCAAACAGGTGCTTGTCAAGGCAGGCGTGCGAACGCCGAGGAGCGAGGTCATTCGCGCGGAGGAAAAGCCATCTTTCAGCACGCCGCTGGTGATCAAGCCCCCCTGTCAGGGGTCGTCGGTAGGGGTCGAAATTGTGCACGAGCCCGGGCAGTTGGATGCCGCCCGCGCAGCCGTTGCTCAGTACGGCAATGAACTGCTGGTGGAGGAGTTTATCCGAGGCAAAGAGCTCACTGTTGCCATTCTGGACGGCGAGCCCCTGCCCGTCGTCCACATCTGCCCGCGTTCCGGATTCTACGACATGCAGAACAAGTACCCCTCCATGTATGGCGGGGCGGGTACGGACTACATCTGCCCGGCCGATATCTCCCGGGAGGCAACACACGCTGTGCAGCAGGAAGCCCTGCGCGCCTACAAAGCATTGGGGGTGCAAGTGTATGGCCGTGCCGACGTGTTGCTCACTGATACCGGTCTTCCCTATGTGTTGGAAATCAACACCATTCCCGGCATGACCGGCTCCTCGCTTTTCCCGAAGGCGGCGGCCGCGGCGGGCATCTCCTACAGCGACCTCTGCCGCCGAATTGCAGAAATTTCGCTTAACTACCCGCGTTAGCAGATGAAGGGGCACGATTCCAGCAGTGATTCAAATGTGCGGCGGCTGGAAAAGCACATGTCGCTCTGGAGTCGCATGTTTAATTCGCTGGCAGTGCGGCGGGGTGCCCTTCGCCTCAGGAAGTGGCTGAAATTCGCCCTGCTGCTGGTACCGATATTTGCCCTGTTATGGCTTGGCGTGAGCTACCTGCTTGAAAAAGCGTACGGACTAAATGTCGAACAGATCCATTTCAAATCCACAGGCAATATCATCAACAAACAGCAAGCGTTACGCATTTTGGAGCTGGGCGATTCCGTAAACATGGCTACCCTCAATACCGATACTCTGCGTCGGAAACTGGAAACAAGCGATGCCATCCGCTCTGCCGTCGTCCGAGCGGAATTGCCTGATACCCTCTACATCGAGGTAGATGAGCGCATCCCCATTGTTTACGTCGCTTGGGAAGATGGCGCGCGTACCGGTGATAACACGAGGCTTTTCATGGATCCGGAGGGGATGCTTTTTACCATCGATGAGGAGCTGCATCGTGATTTCCTGGGCGTGCCCACCTGGTATCTGCGTCCTGGCGATGTTGAAGAACTGAAATCCGGCGCAAAAATTGACCCGCATAAAGTTCGCCCTATTTCGCGGCTTATCGCCGCTTCTAATCGCTACACACCAGAGGAAATCCCCCCCATCACCGAAATTTTCCGTCCAAAAGATTGGCAGATGCATCTCATCTTGGATAACGGCGCTGAGGTGACGATGGAAATCCGTAATATACGTGAGCAAATGGATCGCCTTGCGATGATCCTTGACCACGCCCGCGCCACTCATCGCCGCGTCCGCGCCGTAGATGTCATCCCTTCCCTGAATCCCACGGTCATTTTTGAAGAACAAGCGCCCGAGAAGCAATAAACCAATGGAATTAAAAGATATAGCAAAAGGTTTAATCGGTGCGTTCATCGGGGGCTTCTTCGCTGGTCCCCTCGGCGCCATTCTTGGTTTCTGCTATGGCGTCTGTCAAGGCTCTTCGGTAAAGTCGAATGATCGCCGTATCAACGGGGACGAGAACGAGGGGTCGCCTCTCTCCCCTCGCGCGGCTCAACTCTTCTTCCAGTGTCTCGGCAAATTGGCCAAAAGCGATGGACAGGTAAGTGAAAGCGAGGCCGCCTTCGTACGCCAACTCATGAAAAGCTGGCAGTGGGATGCCGCAACTCGCCGACGTTTCGGACTGGAGTTTAACTTCGGCCGCGATTCCTCCGCCCCCTTCCTTTTTTTCGTCCAAAACCTGGCAGAAGAACTCAATGCCACTCATGCCTCGCGCACGACCCGTCGCATCATCGCTCAAGTTTTCTGTGCTCTCGTTGTAGCAGATCGCTATGTGCACCCGGAGGAGCGGCGCATGCTTCGCGAAACAGGGCGTGTACTCGGCGTGCTGCACGATGTCGAGGACTTCTTTGCCGGGTACCGTGAGGAGGATGCACAACAGGAGAGCGAATCGACCACTTCTTCTCCCCATTTATCCGCACAACGCTGCTACGAAATTCTCGGCATCTCCCCCGATGCTACCGATGCGCAGGTGAAATCCGCCTACCGCCGCAAAGCCAAGGAGTGCCACCCTGATCTGGCTGAAGGAGCCGGTCTTTCCGCTGCCACAATTCAGCGAGCAAAGGAAAAGTTCCAGGAGATTGGCCGCGCCTACGATACGATCCGCCAGCTCCGCGGCATGAAATGAGGTTGACTTTTTCAGGCAACCGCCTTCCTCCACGAGCACGCAACAATAGCCGTGCTCAAGTCAATCAAAAATCGCCGACGCCTCCGGCTTTCCGTGCGTGCGCGGGACGCCTCGGAAACGGGATATTCGCACCGGGGCATCCCCTCCGCAGGTCGCGGCTCCGTCAGATCCACTCGTTGTCCTCCATGAAAGCAGTGGCGTTCTTGTGGCCTTGCAGAGCGGCTTTCTTGACCCATTGTTTGGACTGCTCAAGGTCCTGCGTCACGCCGATTCCGTGAAAATAGCAACGGCCTAGGTTATACTGACCATCAGCGTTGCCCGTCTTTGCGGCACGCCGGAAGCATTCTGCAGCCATCGCGGGATTAGAGGCTGTTCCCTCGCCATTCAGGTAGCAAAGGCCGAGATTATTCAGGGCGGAGGCGTCATTCTGCGCCGCTGCCTGGTTGTAGAGGGAAAAAGCCATGTTCATGTTTTTGGGCACTCCGGATCCTGTGGCGTAGCAAGATCCCAAATTATCCTGCGCGTTGGCATTGCCCCCTTGCGCCGCGGCGGTGTACCATTTAACGGCTTCTTTCATATCAGTGGGCACCCCGTTGCCAAAGTCGTAGCATTTGGCGAGCAAAAGCTGGGCATCAGGATTACCGGCTTGGGCAGACTCTCGCAGCAGGGGAAGCGCCCGGGCATAATCCTTGGCGGCGTAGAGCCCCGCCCCTTGGGACAACAGCTCATTTTTATAGGGATCGCTGCTGCATGCGCTGAGCAGCAACAGAGCGGCAGAAAGAGTAAATACGGTGTATTTCATAGCGTAACAGGTTCAAGAGTGAGAAGATAGCGTTCCGCCTCCAGCGCAGCGCGGCAGCCCATACCTGCGGCGGAAATTGCTTGACGGTAGATGGGATCCGCCACATCCCCGGCAGCAAAGAGACCGGGCGTTTTGGTTGCCGTGCTGTTGTTTTGTGTGATGATGAAGCCGGCGGGATCCACATCCGCTAAATGACCGACAATGCGGCTGTTGGGCGAATGCCCAATGGCCATGAAAACACACTTCACATCGAGTTCACGCAGCTCGCCGCTCTGCGTATCGCGCAGTACGACGCCGCAAAGCTCGCCATCCGCATCCCGCTTGTACTCGGCAATGGTCGTGTTCCACACAGGCGTGATCTTCTCGTGCGAAAGCACACGCTGCTGCATAGCCTTGCTGGCGCGTAGGGTGTCACGCCGGTGCAGCAAGTACACCCGGCTTGCAAAACGGGTGAGAAAATGCGCTTCCTCACACGCGCTGTCGCCGCCGCCCACCACGCACACCGGTACATCGCGGTAAAAGGAACCATCGCATGTGGCGCAAGCGGTCAACCCATGACCGACCAGTTCTTTTTCCCCCGGCAATCCGGGATAGCGCGCCGTAGCGCCCGTGGCGATAATGACGGCGGAAGCCTTGTACGCCCCGGCTGAGGAAGTGACCACAAACTGCCCGCTGCATTCCTCGCGCGTCACGGAAAGAACCTCCTCATAGATAATTTTTGCGCCGAACTTTTCCGCCTGCTGACTCATGGCAAACATGAGATCCGGCCCTGATATTCCCTCGGGGAAGCCGGGAAAATTCTCCACCTCGGTTGTGGTGGTCAGCTGCCCGCCAAGTTGAGGTCCGGCGAAAACGAGCGGCGCCAAGTCCGCGCGCGCAGCGTAGATGGCCGCCGTATAACCCGCCGGGCCCGTGCCAATGATGATAAGCTTCGCGTCCATCACTCTCCGCAGGTTATTTCTCCTCAATATGCACGTCGTACACCTTCCCAAGCACATTGAGCTTCATATCCCGCCCGGAGATAGCTGCAGAAACCCCAATACTGGTAAGCGCCACCGGAGCTCCAAAGTTCTCCTCTTTCTTGGCGGTTGGCGGCTCTGGGCGCTTGCCGGCGTAGTAATCCTCCAACTGCTGCGGGAACATGGCGTAAATCACACAATTCTCATCCGTGGAGGGAATGCCTTTTTCCGTCAGTTTCTCATGCAGCGCGGGCATACCGGGTTTGATCAGGTCTGCCGGACGGCATGAGATGGGATCCTTGCCCGCCTTCTTGGCACAGAGAGCTTGCAGCTCCGGGTCCACCGGCGCAGGCGTGTGACCGTAGTAGCCAAGCGCCACATCCGCGCACTGCGGCGTGATATTCTTCCAGCGCCCGAACTTCACGTTCATCATCGCCTGCACACCCACAATCTGCGAGGTCGGCGTCACCAGAGGTATCCACCCCAGCGCCTTGCGCACCACCGGTATCTCTGCAAACACCTCCTCAAACTTGTCGGTCATATTCATTTCCTTGAGCTGATTACGGAAGTTGGAGAGCATGCCGCCCGGCACCTGGTAGCGCAGCGTGTCGCTGTTCACAATCTCATTCTTATGACTGGTGAAGCGACTCAGGCTGTCGTAAATGGGCTGAAGCATGGCCGAAATCTGCGTGAGCTTTTCCTTAAAATCATCGGCCACCACCGGGCAGCGATCATAGCCTTTCAGCAACGCGAGCATGCGCATGCAGTCCGGCTGACCGGTTCCATTCGCAAAGGGGGCAATTGAGCAGTCCACCGCATCGGCTCCGGCGTTAATGCCCGCCACATACGTGGCCGCTCCCAACCCGGCGGTTTCATGCGTGTGCACCCATACCGGCAACCCCACCTTCTTCTTGAGTTCGCTCACCAGCGCGGCCGTCTCAGCCGGCGGAATAAGCCCCGCCATGTCTTTGATGACGATGCCGTCTGCTCCCATGTCGGCTATCTTCTGCCCGAGCTTGGCAAAGTACTCCAAGTTGTGCACGGGAGAAGTGGTGTAGCAGATGGTGCCGTGCGCCACCGCCCCCGCCTCCTTGGCCGCTCGGATGGAAGTGAGCATGTTTTCCGGGTCATTCAAACAATCGAAGATGCGGAAAATGTTCATGCCGTGCTTTGCACTCAGCTTCACAAACGCCTCCACCACATCGTCCGCATAATTCGTGTAGCCCACCATATTCTGCCCGCGCAGCAACATCATGTGCGGCGTCTTGGGCGCCAGCTCCTTCAGTTTGCTGAGACGTCCGAAAGGAAGCTCGCCCAGGAAACGTAACCCCGCATCTATTGATGCCCCGCCCCAGGTTTCCAATGCGGAAAACCCCATGGTGTCCAAAATCGGGGCGATCGGTTCCATTTGCTCGGTGGACATACGAGTAGCCGCCAAGGACTGGTGACCATCACGCAATACAGTGCAATTAAATGTTGCAGGTTTCATATTTTTGGGTAAAAATTTCCTTCTTCCAGTGAAGCGCGCCTATTTTACCACGCCTGACCCGACGGGTCAAGCCGTAGACAAAGGCGCCGAGCAAAGCATTTATGATTTTCGATTTTCGAGGGACGATTGACGATTTGGAAAGATAGCGAGCCGGAGGCTCGGGAAATGCGGAGCGTGAGCGGAGGGAGTGGGGAGCATCACGGGCGGTTGTTGGTTCGAAAGGCAAGCGGAGGAAGCAAAGCGCCTCCACGGCTCATCAAGACTGCCCTTCGAACCGACACTCCGCATCACTTAAGAATTCCGCTGCTTATCAGCTCCGCTCCTCCACCGACCTTTCGAACCATTGACCACCCACGGCTCTGCCCACGCCGTCGCTGAAGCGTCGCAGCTCCGCGCGCAAGCGCGCATTCTTTCCAAATCGTCAATCGTAATTCGTCAATCGAAAATCAGAAGTCCACTCTATATCCCGCCGATGCGTTGACGCTTGTCCAGCCGCTGCGGTATTCCAGCGACGCGTCCAGGAACAGACTGCCGGACTGCGACCC
>CANQAD010000025.1 GCA_947588735.1 uncultured Akkermansia sp. | reverse complement strand
GGACAAGTCTTGACGCCTCCGTCGGGTATAGAATCAATTTCTGATTTTCGATTGACGAATGACGAATTACGATTTGGAGAATTCGCGCGCTGGCGCGCGGGGCTGCAGAGCGTGAGCGACGGGGGAGGGCGGAACCGCGAGCAGGACTAGTCAGAAAGCTTAGTTGGAGAAGCGGAGCTGAAACACAGGCGGATTTTCGATTTTCGAGTTACGATTGACGATTTGGGAAGTTCGGCGAGCATAGCTCGCGGAGCAGCGACGCTTCAGCGACGGTGGTGGGCGGAACCGCGAGCGCTTGTTGGTTCGAAAGGGAAACGGAGGGGGCAAAGCTGTGTTCACGGCTTAGTCAAATTGAAAATTGTCCCTCGAAGATCGTCCATTGCTCCTGTCTTTTAGTGTCAGGAGTCGAGCTCGTTGACACGAGATGGGATCGGGATGGAATTTTTATCGGAGAGCGCGCATTCGGGTTGCACGTGTCGGGAGTTCGAGCTATACTACGCCTGTCACTAACGCTCATGAAAACTTTGCGCTACACTCCTGTTCCGGCTTGTTTCTATCAATCCACACGCGATTCACTGGCCTCCCTCCTTCCGGAAGGCTCGCTGGTGGTAGTGCATGCCAATGATGTGTACCCGACCAATGCCGATGGCACCATGCAGCACCACCAAAATGCCGACTTGCATTATCTGACCGGCATTGACCAGGAAGAGACGACGCTCCTCATGTGCATCGACAAAAATGGGCAACATACGGACACTCTGCTTCTGCGCGAAACAAACGAGCGCATCGCCGTCTGGGAGGGCGCACGCCTCACCATGCAGGAGGCAACGGAGATTTCCGGCATTCGGGATGTGCACTGGTCCCGGGAGTACCAGACGCTCATTGCACAAGCAGCCCAATCGGCCAGGTATGTGTACTGGGAGCGTGATACGCACCCACGCCGCTACACCGATGTGCAAACGCGCAACGAGCGCATGGTTGAGGCTTTCCTCGCCAACCACCCGAATACCGAAGTTCGCAATTTGTACCCTCTGCTCGCCCGGATGCGTCTGGTGAAAGGCGAACCGGAGCTTGCGCAGCTGCGCAGGGCATGCAAGATCACCGGTGAGGGTTTTGCAGCCATCCTGCCGCACATCAAGCCCGGCATGGGCGAGTGGGAAATGGAGGCTCTGCTGAGCTGCGAGTACATCCGTCGCCGCTCTCGCAAGTTTTCTTTTCTCCCCATCATTGCATCGGGGGCGGACACCTGTGTGCTGCACTACATCAGCAACCACAAGGTTTGCAAGGATGGCGATCTCATTCTCTTTGACATTGGCGCGGAGTATGGCGGCTACGCAGGCGACATGAGCCGTACTGTGCCGGCCAACGGGAAATTCAGCCCGCGCCAGAAAGCCGTGTACGAGGCCGTGCTGGCTGTGCATCGCTACGCTGCCTCCATCATGCTGCCTGGTGTGCGTAAGGCGGACTATGAGCGCCGCGTGCGCGTTCGCATGGCTCAAGAGATGGTGAAACTCGGCTTGCTCACTGTGGAAGAAGTTCAGCGCGAGGCCAACGATCCCTCCTGCGTCCGCAGATATTACATGCACAGCGTTTCTCACTCTCTCGGATTGGACGTGCATGACGTGTGCCCGAATGATCCTGTATTTGCTGTCGGCCAGGTATGGACCATTGAACCGGGCATCTATATCCCCGAGGAGAATCTTGGTGTGCGCATTGAAACGGATGTCCTCATTCACCCGAACGGCGTGGAGGACCTTATTCCCAACGCCCCCCTTGAGGTTACAGACATCGAACGCCTCATGCGTGGTGAATGATCCTGGAAAATATGCGCAAAACGTAAAAAAACAACAAATCACAAGTCAAAAATCGGAAATGACGAACGCATTTTTCCAATGCGTTTGCCTGTACGCGTCCCGATAAAATATTCCCCGGGCTCACAGAACCCATTTCTCATGTGTTTTCCAGGGACGAAAGAAGGAAGCCAGCGAGACAGCAAACCATGGACGATTCAGCAAAGCAGTAACCCGGCATGGCATCACTCCGGATGCTTTCCTTTGATCATCTCATCTCGTCTTCGAAAATTTCGCTTCGCTTTTGCTTCGCACCCCGCGCGTAGCGCACTAGCTTTCCAAATTGTCATTCGAAAATCGAAAATGACAAAGGGGTTCTCCTTCATGATGCGGCGATAACCGCCGTTGGGATCGCTTTTTTAGAGGGGCAAATGTGGCGTTTGCCTTGGTTTTTCACACTTTTGGCTTGTCAAGGGCGGAAAAAGCTGTAAAATGCTGCTCGGTTCAGGGCATCGAGCTGTAGCGCAGTCTGGTAGCGCGCTTCGTTCGGGACGAAGAGGCCGCAGGTTCGAATCCTGTCAGCTCGACTTTGAGGAATGCCTGAGCCTCGCAATGAACCTGCTCCTGCGGAGCGGCGGATGGATGGTGAAGCCTACGCGCATCCCCTCGGAGCGTGCATCTGCACGCACTCTCCAGCCCTCCCGTTCGCAGAGCCCTGTCTCAATCTCACAACATCAACATACCTGCTATGTCCGGTCACAACAAATGGTCTAAGATCAAATTCACCAAAGCCGCAGCCGATGCGAAAAAGGGCAAGATATTTGCTCGCTACTCTCACGAGATTACCTTGGCAGCCAAGAGCGGTGGAGGGGATGTGGACACTAATCCTCGTCTGCGAGCCGCGATTGAGGGCGCCAAGGCCGTTTCCATGCCCAAGGATAACATCGATCGCGCCGTGAAGAAAGGCACCGGCGAGTTGCAGGGAGCCACAATTCAGGAGGTCACCTATGAGGGCTATGGTCCCGCCGGCACCGCAATTATCGTGGAGGTTGCCACGGACAACACCAACCGTTGTTCCTCGGAAATTCGCACCATTTTTTCGCGCAACGGCGGCAACATGGGAACCCCCGGTTCGGTGGCCTATCAGTTTGATCGCAAGGGCGAGGTGCGCATCGTGGATGAAAGTTTGGATGAGGACTCCGCCACTGAATTGGCGTTGGATTGCGGGGCGGATGATGTCGAGCGCGGAGAGAATGATGGCGAATGGGTGTTCACCTGTGGGCCGACCGATTTGCAGGCCGTGCAGGAAGCGCTGGGCTCTGCCGGCAAAAATGTTACGGGGATCAAGCTTATTTCCGTGGCGCAAAACACCACGGAAATCACCGATGTGGAAACGGCGCAGAAGGTGATGAAGCTTTACGAGCTGCTTGATGATTACGATGACACGATGAACGTGTTCACCAACTTTGAAATTCCGGATGAAATCCTGGAGCAACTCTCATAAGTCTGCGCAGGCACATCGGCGACTGGCTCAACTTTTTATGTGATGATGAATACGGATACACCCGTACCTCAAAAGAACGGAAGACCTTGGCGGCGCCGCCAGGGGAACAATGTTGAGTCCACCACCGGCGATTCTTTTAACCAGCCCCGTCCCCGCACTCGTTTCGTCAACGACCGACGCTCTTTCGACGGTTCACGCAGTCGGCGCAATAATTTTCACTATTCCAGGAATCGTTTTCAAAAGCCGCGCCGCGAGTATCAATCCACACCCTCTCCAGATGAAAACCAGACTGCGACACGTGCCTATGTTCCTGTCGGTGAACCAACGGAGCTTGTAGGGCTCCTGGAAGTCACTAATAAGGGTTATGGTTTTGTGCGCGTGCCGGACAACAATTGGGCGCCGTCCGCAGAAGCTGTCTATGTGCCGGCAGATATCATTGAGGAGAACCACCTGCGTCCTTTCGTGCAGATAAGAGGTATGGCTCAAAAGTACGAACGTGGGCACCAGCTCATTTCCGTACTGGAGGTGAATGGGCAGCCACCGGAGATTGCCGCCAACAACCCGCATTTCGATGACCTGAAGGCCATCAACCCTACGGAGCGCATCTGTTTTGAAACGACGCCTGATCGCTACACCACGCGAACGTTGGATTTGGTGGCGCCCGTGGCACGCGGTCAGCGCGGACTGATTGTAGCCCCCCCCCGCACGGGCAAAACGACGCTGCTCATGCATATTTCTGAAGCGATCCTTGAGAAATACAAAGAGGAAATCACTTTGCTGGTTTTGCTCATTGATGAGCGTCCGGAGGAGGTGACAGAGTTTCGCCGAGCCCTGCCCGGGGCGGAAATTTACGCTTCCAGCAACGACAGTGGCGTACGCGAACATTGCCGCATGGCTGAAATGTGCATCACCCGCGCCAAACGCCTGGTGGAGGCCGGCAGGCATGTGCTCATTGTGCTGGATTCCATCACCCGTCTCACCCGCGCCTACAATAATCTGGACAAAGGCAGTGGGCGCACTATGAGTGGAGGCATTGATGCGCGCGCGCTGGAGATGCCACGCCGCCTTTTTGCCGCCGCCCGCAACACCCGCCAAGCCGGTTCGCTCACCATTCTTGCTACCGCTCTCATTGAGACGAACAGCCGCATGGACGAGCTCATCTTCCAGGAATTTAAAGGCACTGGCAATATGGAACTTGTCCTTAATCGCCGCATCGCTGAAATGTACATCTACCCCGCGGTGGATATCCTGAAAAGCGGCACCAGGCGAGAGGAGCTCATTCTCCCGGATTGGATGCTTGAGAAGGTTCACCTCATTCGCCGGGCCTTGGCTGGTCATAAACCACCGGAGGCTATGGAGCGGCTGCTCTTTTTTATGAAGCGTTGCTCCAATAATGCGCAGATGCTTATGAATCTCAAGACGCGCTAAGCTCTCACACGGGCTGATTGAAGCAAGCGAGCCATTTCCATCGGGTTTGTGCAACGGCGCAATTTGTATTCTATCTCTGCTGGGAAGTCGGCATAGCAGAAAGAAAGGTATTTTTTCATTCGATTGCAATGGCCGACGGGCGAGTAGCGTTTCAGGAAGCGCCCGGTTTCTTCAAGCAGAATTGCATCGTAGAGCTGCAACTCTTGCAAAGTAGAGGCAGGGCCCCCGCGTAGCTGACGCAGCAGAAACGGGTTGCGCACCACTCCGCGACCTATCATGAGTCCGGCAGGCTGCACCGTGCTCAGACAGCTTTGTGCATCATCCATACAGAAAATATCCCCATTCGCCAGCACCGGACAGGCTGCGCGTTGTACCGCCAAACGTACAGCGGCGTTATCAGCCCGGCCGGAGTAGAGCTGCTTCCTCGTACGAGCGTGCACCATGAGCATATCCGGGTGCGAATCGCACAGTGCATCCAGCACACGCGGAAACTCCAAGGCGCTCTCCCATCCAATGCGACACTTCACGCTCCAGGATTCGGGAGGAAGATGGGCGCGCAGGGCTTGCGTCATCTCACGCAGCAACGGCAAATTCCTCAAAAGAGCCGCACCGGCGCCGTGCCGGTTCACCAATGGCGAAGGACACCCCACATTCAGATTGATCCCGGCTACTGGCAACCGCAGGAGCGTTTCGGCATCCCTCAGCAGCGCTGAAATGCTGCTCCCCGCCAGTTGGGCCCATACAGGAAGTTCTGTGGGGTTCTCCATGATGCAGCGCAATGGCTCCTCGGCCATAGCGCAGGTGGTGCTCGTGCTGCGGAAATAGGGCGTTACCCAAAAGTCCGGCAGGCAGTGAATGCGCGTGAGGACACGCATGAAGGCCAGGTTGGTCACATCCTGCATGGGCGCAACCGTCAGCAGGAGACGAGCGGGTAAGGCTGCGCGTCTGTCAGTTTGCGCGCTCATGGATTTACGATCAACAGCACCGCAAAGACCGCCAGAATCAGTGCAAAAACGGCGTCAACAGCCCGGATGTATCGCAAATAAGCAGCGCGCAACGGAGTCCACTGAAGCAGACCGCTCCACAACGCCCACCCGCCAATACTTGCCACAAACAGACTGCCAATGAGGGCGGGCACATACCACTTCAGCGAGGCGTGATTGCGCAGCGCGTCAGTCGTGAGGGACAGAATGAAAAGCATGCACTTGGGATTCAGGATATTGCATAGAAAGCCATTGCGGATGAGCGAAAAGACGGGCTCACGAGCAGGGGTAACGCTTTCCAACTGCGTCTGCTTGGATGGGCCGAAGCGCGGGCAAATGCGCCAGGCGAGATAAAGCAGCCAGCATGCCGCGCCGATGATGAGCCAGCGACTCCAGCTCTGCTGCAAAACCCAGGCCCCCAGCGTGCATGCCACGATACTCTGAATGAGGAAACCGATATTGATGCCGAAAGCTACCGCCATGCCTCGTCGAAAGCCCTGAGCCAATGAAGTGCGGAAAACATAGAACACGTCCGGTCCCGGGCTGAGCTGCGAAAGCACCAGCGTACCGCAAACAATCAGCAGGCTTACAACACCCTCCGCCATGTCACGCATCCTTCGCATCGACACCGCTCACCGCAGGCAAGGGAGCCGCCACATTGCCCGGCAGGGGCGCCCGACGCTGGCGAATGTGCTCAGAAAGTTGCGGAGAATCCGCATACGCCCCACGCAGCATCTCCATTTTGGCATCCAAATCATCCGCGTGGTGCAGCACGAAAGCCTCCGGAGTTTTGGGAACTACCGGCGAACCATATTCGAGCGAGCCGTGGTGGGACGCGACCAGATGCAGCAAGTGCAGGCGCACCTGTTCCGTGGGCGGGCTGAGCTTTTCCCACTCCTTGCGACGTTGCTCCGTGCATACCCCTGTCCACAGCTTATTGATCACCTCAATACCCAATGAAATATGGCCGAGCAGCTCCCCTGTATCGGTGTAGGGCATCGTGAGCCCATGTTCAGCGTAGCCATTCTCCCACATCTTCCCACAATCATGGAAAAGGGCCCCGGTAAGCACCAGATCCCGGTTGATCTGCGGGTATGCCTCACACAACGCTCTGGCAGTGCGCATCACTCCGGCGGTATGCTCCATCAGGCCGCCGCGCCGTGCATGGTGGTACCCACGCGCGGCCGCGGAGCGTCGAAAACGCTTCTCATACGTTTTCAGAAGCGCTTCGCACAGCGCAGCCATGCGCGGATCGCGTATGGTGCCTGCCAATTCGAGAATTTGCTGCCAATCGGCTTTCTGCCGTTCCTGCAATTCTGCGCTGCCGATGAGGAGCGATTCCTCCTCCCCCGGAGTCAAAGGTCGCACTGTGGCACCCGACACATCAATTCCGAACTGAGAATTGCGCCACACGCCGTCTATTGCAACACTTGTCTCCTCCTCAGCTCTCTCCAACTCCGGGTACCAGGGCATGGTCTCCCACACTTTCAAAAGGATATCCGACCCCGGATCCGCCAACTGTACCTCCAGATAGGGTTTCCCGTTTCTCGCCGTACGCAACAACTTTTTTGCAATGCAAGCCCGTATGGTTCCCTGGGCGGGCTGTCCATCGGACAGCTTCGCCGTCATCTGCGCAATACTTTCCCAAATCATGGCGCCAGTTTACACCTCGACCCCGCAAGCGTCAAGCCACGAGAAACAAGACGCGGGGCAACCGCATTAGAAAATGCGGTTGCTGTTTCCGATTGACGGTTGGCAAATTGAGGATTTGAATGCCAGTGCGCTGCGCGCGGGGTGCGAAGCAAAAGCGAAGCGGATTTTTCGAAGACGAGATGCGATGATCAAGGGAAAGCATCCGGAGTGATGCCATGCCGAGTTCACTGCCTTGACTCGCAGGCACCCCTTTGCCTACTCGCCCTGCGGGCAACGCTCACGCATTGTCCAATCGGTTTTACCGCCCGCTTTGCGAGCGCCCTACCCGGGGCCGTCGACTGCTTTGCCGAATCGTCCATGGTTTGCCGTCTTGCTGGCTTACTTCTTTCGTCCATAGAAAACGCATGGGAAATGGGTTCCATGAGCCCGGAGAAAATTTGATTGGGACACGTGTGGGTCGGATATGTAAAAAATCACATGAGTTCGGAAAATTTGTCTTTACAAACAGAACAATCTCCCTATAATACGCACTCCTGTTGGCGGGAGTGCCGATGTGCGGCTCCGCCCCGTGAACCAATAACCCGTACCTAAATCCCATGAAAGTTCTTTCCTCACTTGCTTCCATGAAGCGCCGCCACGCAGACTGCCAGATCGTGAAGCGCAAGGGTACGCTCTATGTCATCTGCAAGAGCAACCCCAAGTTCAAAGCCCGCCAAGGCGCGACTGCCGGCACGCGCCTCAGCAAAAAAGGCGTCAAGTAATACCGGGTTGCCCTGCTTTGCTTTTCCCGGAGGTCGGTGGAGCTTCACCGGCCTCTTTTCGTACCAAGTGTAAGCCATGTCGCCTTCCGTCATCAGCCGCATTTTTTCGCTCGGCGAGTTCCGCTTCGAGAATGGGGAGACTCTGCCCGATGTGCGGCTTGCGTACGAAACATACGGCACGCTGGCGCCGGATGCGAGTAATGCTGTTCTGCTTTTTCACGCGCTTACCGGAAGCCACCACGCGCATGGACGAAACGAGAGTCTGCCGGAGGCCGCCAGATTTTGGCAGCCGGAAAACTACGATGGTTGGTGGGATCGCATGATCGGCCCGGGAAGACCGCTGGATACTGAGCGTTACTTCATCGTATGCGCTAATTTTTTAGGCAGTTGCTATGGCAGCTCAGGTCCCGCGAGCATAGCGCCGGATGGGGAGCCGTGGGGCAGCCGATTCCCGTTGGTTACCGCCAATGATCAGGCGCGTGCCCAGGCGCGTCTGCTTGAGTCGTTGGGAATTGAGCGCTTCAGTGTCGTTGGACCCAGCGTGGGGGGGATGCTTTCGCTGGCCCTGGCGCATATGTATCCGCAGCGCGTGAAAAGCGTCATTGTTATTGGTGTGTCGGATGCTCCTCCCATTGAGCACAAGCTCTCTGTCTTCGAACAAATCGCCGCTATCGAACTTGATGCCAAATATCGAAAGGGGCGCTATCCCTTAGATGATCCGCCAAGTCGCGGGCTTGCCCTTGCGCGCATCATCTGCCACAAGCTTTTTGTGTACCAGCGAGGGTTGGAAAAACGTGCCCGTCGAGGCATTTGCGAGCCCAATGAGCTGCTCACATGGTTTCGCCCCACCCGAAACACGCAAAGCTATATGATTCATCAAGGCACCAAGTTTGCGAAGCGGTTTGATGCCAATGCCTACATTCGAATCGTCAATATGTGGGCTTCCTTCGATTTGCCGACACTTACCGCCGAATCATCGGTTGCTGCGGCCTTTTCCAGATACGCAGAGCATAAGATACCCTTCCTCATCTACTCAATTGACACAGATTGCTGCTTTACGCCGCGCGTTATCTCGCAATTTCATCGCCGTCTGCTCAGGGCCGGCGTTGATTCACGCTACATTCGCATTCGCTCCCGCAAGGGACACGATTCTTTCCTTCTTGAGCCGGAGCTTTACGAGGCCGGAATTCGGACTATGTTGGGCGGCAATTTACGCTGAGTGATTTCGCAGTTTTTCGGCGCTTTTTTAATTTCTTTCTTGCAATCCTGGTCTTGTCATGCTAACTTGTTTCCGAAGTCAAAACAGCTTTATGAAAACCTCTATCCCTAAGAAAAACCGCAAAGGTGGATTCACCCTTATCGAACTGATGGTCGTGATAGCCATCTTGGCAACGCTTGCCTCCATTGGCTACGGTCCGATTCTCGACCACATGAATGATGGCGATCGTCAGAAAGCCAATACGAACCTCAAGAGCGTTTTCACGCTGCTTCAGCAGTTCAAGATGGATAATGGCAGCTTTCCCTGCGATGCCACAGGTGATCGCCTGCAGGAGGACAATTCCGATCGCGATTTTGGTGACCTGAAGGGAGATCACTCGAACGCCTATTTCCGCCAACTTTATTTCAAGAGCGGTGTGGAATCCGAGAAGCCTTTCTTTGCCAAGCTTTCGGCCCCCGGACTCAACATCCAGAGGGAAGGCGATGAAAAGCTGGCCGGCGGCAGAGCCTTGGCTCCTGGTGAAAACGCCATGTCCTACGTGATGCGTCGTGATAAAGGTGATGACAACGTGAAGATTGCCGTAGAAAAAAGCAATGCTCCGCTTTCTATGTGCTCCGTGTACCCGGCTGCTACTCCGTACGCTGGCGATAAAGTGCAGATCGACATGACGTCCTTCCGGGGGCATTTCTTTGTACTCTTCTGTGATGGCTCCGTGAGCGATCAGGAGGATAACATCCAAGAGTCAGAGGATGATGAGACCGTAGGCGTGTTTAAGGAAGGCAAGGACATCTTCCCGGAGACAAAACGCGGGCGTCAGACGGCGGCGGATCATTTGGTGCTGACCCCCGAGAGTTGACGGACTTATCGAGCTTTTGTCTTATATTGAGGCGCGTCCGGGAAGAGATGCGCCTCTTTCGTGTTCGTGTGCACAGCTGAGCTTAACCAGAGCGACCGCGTGGTTTCAAATACTCCGCTTGATCTCAGCTATTTGCAATTTGCATTTCTGCGAGCTGAGCTCGCCGAATTTTGTCCGTAAATGACAAGCTCTCTTTCTGATGTGCTTGTCTTGTGGAATTTTACAGTTTTCTTCCGAAAACTACGGAACTTCGCCCGCTTTCTTCCAGAGCTTGCAATCGCGCAGCGGGCAGCTCCGTGCGGGGTAGCTGGGTGTAGCGCAGACGCGTGCGGAAATAATCTACCGCACTCTGCGAGACGGCAAAAATTCGTTTAAAACCCAATTCACGCGCTTTCTGCTCCACAAACCGACACATGGCACGCCCGTAACCATGCCCCTCGTAGTTTTTTTTGATGAAAAGACAACCCAACTCTGCGCATCCGTCCTCAGGATACGGGTAGAGGGCCACACAGCCAACGATGGTATCGTCCAACGTGTGCACATAGTAGCTATGCAGATTATCGCGAATGTTCTCGTAGGTACGCTGTACAAGTTTAGCATCGGCCACGCAACGGGCAATCATGGAGAGCAGTTCAGGAATGTCCTCCTCGCTCAGAGGGCGAATTTCGCGGTAGGAGTCGGTATGCACCATAGTGCCCACTCCTTCCTCGGAGAACAGCTCATCGAGCAGCACGCCACGCTGTCTGCCGTTCAGGAGATGCACACGGGCTACACCTCGCCGACATACTTCCGCGGCCGCCATGAGCTCCCCGGGGTGGGAGCAGGAGCTCAGCGCGGCATTTGTCACTTCGCTTTCGGGAATGGCGAAGATAGGTTGTCCTGCGTGGCAGGGAACTTCATCCGTTTGCAGGCAAATGTATTTGGCGGCGCCAAGTTGCACAGCTAAATTGACACTGCCTTCATCAAAACGACCGCGAGTACCAGAGGCTACGATGGCAACTTGGCGACGTTCAACAATCTCACTGACGCGGCTTATGGCCGCTTGACCTTTGCTCAGCGGGATATCTGCGACCGCAGCGTGCATTTCGCATTTATCGGCCCGGTGCTGCAGGGCAGAAACGTCATCGCCCTCGGCCACCAGCACCAGGCGTACGCCAATTTCATGTAGTGCATCGGCATCCAGCAGAGCATCCACCAGCTCATCGGCTTTGAGCAGGCTACGCGCTATATGCACCACCATCAGTTTCCCCTGAAAGCAGGGCACATATTCCAAAACAGATCGGATGTTCACAGCCATGCTGCGCGGAGTAGAGAATGATCAAATGGTCGGGTTGCTATCCTCCGGGTTATAGACCGGGCTTGCACCGTTGGCTGGTCCTGCTGTTTTCTCAGGTTTAATGTTTACAAAACGTTTTTTCCGGTTGGGGAGATTCACCTTTTTCTCTTTGGATGTCAACACACCTCCTAGCAGAGCGCCGGAAGCAGCCTCATCCCCCGGCAGAGCTGCCTGCTCGCGCTCGTGGAGCTGTTGCAACTGTTCTCGCAGGCTTGCCAACAAGTCCCCCTCCATGCCGCTCGCGGCGGCGCCTGCCGTACCGTCATCCACGGGCAAGGAGGCAAGAAAATCCTCAAAAGCGCTCAGATTAGTTGTACTACGGAACATACGGGCTATCATGTCGAGCTGAATATCCTGCATGAGCGTTTCAAACAAGCCGTACGCCTCGCGTTTGTACTCCACCAGCGGGTCGCGCTGACCTTGGGCGCGCAAGCGCACTCCTTCGCGGAGAGCATCCATGTCGTTAATGTGCCGCTGCCACATTTTATCAATAGCTTGCAGCATCAGGCTGCGCTCCATGCGATCCACATAGTCAGGACGTTCGCCGCTCACCTTTTTTTCGTAGAGTTCCTTCACGCGCTCGCAGATAAGTTTTTTGGCATCGTCCCAGCGCTTACCCTCCAGCCAGGAGAAATCGCTGGCGGTAGCGATGGGGAAGATGGAGTTGGCCCATTGGTTGAGGCTTTCGGCGTGCACAGACCCGTCGTGCTCATCGTTTACATAGCTTTCACACTTGTAGCCCACTGCTTCCTCCATATTCTCATAAAGCATGATGCGAGGTTCCTCGCAGAGCAGGGCGTCGTTGCGCATGGCGTACACAATCGTGCGTTGCTGATTCATCACGTCATCGTAATCCAACACATGTTTGCGCCACATGTAATTGCGCTGCTCTACACGTTTTTGCGCCCCTTCAATAACCTTGTTCATGAGGCGATTCTCCACGGCTTCGCCTTCTTCCATGCCAAAGCGATCCATGATACGCGTCATGCGCTCGCTGCCCCCGAAGTTGCGCATCAGGTCATCTTCAAAAGACAGGAAGAACTGTGAGGCCCCCGGATCGCCTTGGCGCGAGCAGCGCCCGCGCAGCTGTCGGTCGATGCGCCGCGCTTCATAGCGCTCTGTGCCCAGCACAAAGAGCCCGCCCAGTTCGGCCACACCATCGCCGAGTTTGATGTCCGTACCGCGGCCTGCCATGTTCGTGGATACGGTGACAGCGCCGCGTTGACCGGCCAGCGCGATGATTTCTGCCTCACGTTGGTGATTTTTCGCATTGAGCACTTCGTGGGGTACTTTGGCGATTTTAAGCATGCGAGAGAGAGTTTCGGAAGCTTCCACGCTGGCGGTGCCCACCAGTACGGGCTGGCCTTTCTTGTGCAGCTCGACAATTTTGGCAACCACAGCGTTGAATTTTTCGCGACGGCTTTTAAAGATGAGATCATTGAAGTCCTGACGGATGCAGGGCTTGTTGGTGGGAATGGGAAGCACGTCCAATCGGTAAATGTCGTGGAATTCAGCAGCTTCGGTTTCTGCGGTGCCGGTCATGCCTGCGAGCCGGGAGTACAAGCGGAAATAGTTCTGGATGGTGATGGTGGCGTAGGTCATGTTCTCCTCTTCCACCGTCACGCCTTCTTTGGCTTCCACTGCCTGATGCAGACCCTCACTCCAGCGACGGCCAGGCATTTCACGCCCGGTGTTCTGGTCAATAATGATGATCTTGCCTTCCTTGACCACATACTCTTTGTCACGTTCATAAATGGTGTAGGCCTTGAGCAGCTGGCTGGTGGTATGCAGGCGGATGCCTGTTTCTTCCAGTTTGCGGGTGAGCGCCTGCTTACGCAGCTCCTTTTCGCGCTCGCTCAGGCGCTCATCCTCGTCAATGTTGACGAACTCAGTACCGATGTCGGGCAGCACAAAATCTTCGGGGTGACCGGGGCTGATGAGTTGTCTCCCCTGTTCCATCAGGTCGGCATCATGCGTTTTTTCGTCCACGCAGAAATAGAGCTCTTCCTTGAGTTTGTACTGCTCAAGTTTGCGCGGATCCTGGAGCAGGAACATCTCGTACTTCTCCACCATGCGGCGGTACTCGGGATCTTGTTGGCTGCGCATGTAGGCGCGGTTGCGAGGCATCCCCATCTTGACCTTGTAGAGGCAACGCCCGGCGGCGTCCGTATTGCCGACTTTGGCGTGTTCCATAGCTTCTGTCATCAGGCGGTTGCACAGTTCCACCTGAGCCTTTACCACTTTTTCAATAGTAGGTTTGAGGGTATCGTATTGCTGTTCCACTTCCACCACAGCAGGACCAGAGATGATGAGCGGCGTGCGAGCTTCATCAATCAGGATCGAATCCACCTCATCAATAATGGCAAAATAGTGGCCGCGCTGCACCTGGGCTTCGCGAGTGGAGGCCATGCCGTTGTCGCGCAGGTAATCGAAGCCGAACTCAGCGTTTGTGCCATACGTGATGTCGCAGGCGTATTGATCCCGGCGCAGGTCGTTTGGCATGAGGCTCTGGATGCAGCCCACCGTGAGCCCCAAGTGGCTGAAAAGAGCCCCCATCCACATTGAGTCGCGTTTCGCCAGGTAATCATTTACCGTCACAACGTGCACCCCCAGACCGGTGAGTGCATTCAGATACACCGGCAGCGTGGCCACCAGCGTTTTACCTTCACCCGTTGCCATTTCTGCGATGAAGCCTCGATGCAGAGCCACGCCCCCTAGCAGCTGCACATCGAAATGCACCATGTTCCACTCCGTGGCTGTGCCGCAAACATCAATCGTCTTGCCGCAGAGCTGGCGTGCACCCAGCTTCACTGCTGCAAAGGCCTCCGGCAGGATGCCTTCCAGATATTTGGCGCGTAATTTATCAAACTTTGGTTCAACCTCCAAAAATGCTTTCTTTCCAGCTTCAATGCTTTCTGCCGTGGCTTCCACGTCAGGAAGTTTCGGGAAGAGCTCCTTGAGGGCTCCAAAGCGCGAATTTAGTCGCGCTGCGTACTCTCGCAGAGACTCCTTGTCGGCGGCCATAATGATCCCGCGAGGAGGCATATCCAGCGGCTTGAAGCGGTGCAAATATTCTTGCCATTCTCGCGTTTTTGTGCGCAAAAAATCAGCATCCTTCTCCGCCCATTCCCTCTCTTTTTCCAAAATCTTTTTGACCACCGGCTGCAACCGGCGCACTTCACGCTGGTTCTTTGACCCCACAATTTTGTTGAGTATCCACTTGATCATCTTTTTCTCGCTTATTGGCTCCGTGTTTCTTCTTCCGCGCCCGCCGCGCGCTCTATTATACGTCCCTCACTGCCATTTGGCAAGCTTATCAAACGACATCACAGGGAATGCGCACGAGAAAAAGTCGGGCAATGGGGACAATCGGGCCCCATCTTGCGTGAGTCTCATCCCCGGCATCTCATTTTATGACTTGGCTAAACCGTGGGGGCGATTTGCAGAATCCATTGAGTTTTCCAATCAATCGTCGCTCGTTGCAAAAGCCGCCTAGCCAGAAGCACGGACATCGCTCGACTGGTAAAGAAGCGCAGGCATTTTTTTGGGGAATGACTGCTTCCTTTTTCTCACATTTGTCCCAAGAAAAAGCAATCCCAACAGGCGGTTATCGTTGCATAACGTAGCATAACCTATTGGTAATTTTCGATTTTTTGAATGACGATTTGGATGCTGGCGCACTGCGCGCGAGGCGCGCAGTAAAAGCGAGCGGGATTTGCGAAGTCGAGAAGCGATGATCAAGGGAACGCATCCGGAGTGATGCCATGCCGGGTTGACTCGGCGCCGCCCCGTCGGCGCTTCTCCCTTCGGGCAAAAGCTGCGCCTTTGTCTAATCCTCCTGCGCGCCCTCGGGGGCTTTCTCCGCTTTGCCGAATCGTCCATGGTTTGCTGTCTCGCTGGCTTCCTTTTTTCGTCCATAGAAAACGCATGGGAAATGGGTTCCATGAGCCCGGAGAATATCTTTATTGGGACACGTGTGCCTTTTTCTCCTTTGGTAAAAAATCGCCTTGACATTTCGTCCGTACTCTCCTATACTCCGCCCATCTGTCAGGGCTATGGTGTAATTGGCAACACATCGGTTTCTGGCACCGCTATTCGGGGTTCGAGTCCCTGTAGCCCTATGGAGCTAGGTATGTTTAGGAAACGTATCTAGCTCTTTTTTATTGATTTGAGGAGAGGTAGGAGTGTTTAATAAGGGTGTTATGAAGCACAGGAATAGCACGAGTGGCAGCACGAGAAAACGCTTGACGAACATGAGTAAGCAAAGAATTCAAAGATGTACTCCTTTGCAAGGAGAAATGTCTCCGTGTTGGATTGCGCCATGGAGATAAACAGCTGCAGAAAAAAGCTCCGTCGATCGACCCATATTCCCGCATCCAGCGATGCGGACGGTGGCGAGCATCTTTCGGCGCCGCTCGCTACTTCGCCATACCGCGACGCACATTTTCCACCAACAAGAGGCAAAAGAAGCGCCTCTAACGCCCCTTACACTAAAAATATTTTTACAAGCCTCTCCTGATGCAAGAAGAAGTCACAGGTTGATTGTCACTCTTTTTCGATGAGCAAAAGACGTGGGAAGCAACCATGGAAGTTGAATGCGTCGCTTTCCAGACGGCGCTTTGGGGCGGATCGAACTAGGGAGAGTCAGGCCGGTTTTAGAATCGGCACCCCACGCCGATGTGTACAACGGGATAGACCACTATCTTGTCGGCAATTTTGAAGAAATCTTTGCCTTCTTCACGCAGGGAATCCTCGAGGAGCGAGTTGTCAACAGCGTGGTAAGCGGAATCAGGCTCACCGACCTTTTTCTGCTGGATTTCGCCGGAGGAATCTACACGCAATTTGCCTTTGCCCATCACGTTCACACCAAGGTCTGCGGTGAAGAACCAGGCGTGTTCGCTTTGGGAGCTGCAAGACCAGCCGATGCCGATGTAGGGTTGAACGGTATGCCACTTGTATTCACCGCGGACTTTTCCAACGCCGCTTACCCTGTAGTCGTAGTCGCCCAAGGTGTACACTCCAGCGAAGCCATTGACGCCCTCCATCGTTCCCTCGGTCTGCACCTTCAGCGGCGAGACGTTGAGACCAATGGACAGGCGGAAGGATTCGCCGAAAGGATGATAATCCATGATCAAGCCACAGCTGGAACTTTTCAGCTTGCTGGTCATATTGACTTCGTCCCAGTTATCGTTCCGGTCGTAGGTAAGAAATGTGCCGCGCGCACGCAGCTTGAGATAGCGGTTGAAAGAGTAGCCTATGTCCAGTCCGAGCCCTTGCGTGCCTACCGAAAGATCCGCAAACACACCACTTGGCCATGCAACGGAGTCCTCGCTCGTTGCCGGGATCTCCTCCATCACTGGCACATTGCTCGTTGAAGTTGCCGCCATCTGAGGTGAAAGCTGATCCGTCGGCGCAGGAACACTCGCATCTTGTTCAGCGCCTAAAATTCCTGCCGTCAACATGGCACTCATGAGTAATTTTTTGAGCTTCATCGGTTCGTGTAACTGGCTTTTTTCAGTCGCGCGCCAGCCTATCAGAAAGCTAACGAAAGTACAAGACAAAACAGATCGCATCAAGTGCAAAAATCGTAGCTGAACCATGGACGGGAGTTGCTCAGGCGATAATGCCACCATTCTTTGGGGTAGTTTTCAAACCCTGCGCGTTGCATGGCGTCGCGCAGCAGGTAGCGGTTCGCACGCTGGGCAGGGGTCACCTCCGTTGAATCAGTGGCGGATGAAGGATCAAGAAGATCGTGTCGCCCTCCCATGTCCACAAGCTTGCCGTCCGCCAAGCGATAGAGGGATATATCCACCGCAATGCCCCAGGAGTGCTCGGAGATGTCGCCGATATAGTGTCCTGCATAGATGCCTTCCTTGGTGAGACGCGGGTAGAAGGTGGCTTGGGCGGAATCATCCGGAGTGCGGGACCAAGCGCGGAAATCGCGCATGGCACGCGCCGGGCGGTAGGCGTCCCAGATGATGAGCCCGTAACCGAGCGGGCGCAGTTCATCGGCAGCATGCCGAAGTGCTGCCGCCGCATCCCGTCTCAATATGGGTCTTTTGCCTATGTAGCCGGAGATGGATCGCCCTACAAAATTATCGCTCCCTGCATATTTCAAATCCGCGCGAAGCTGCGGTACTTCATCGTCCACGTAGCAAAATTCTTCGGGCAGGACAGTACGTTTTGCCAGCGGACGCACAGAGTCGTGTTGCTGTACACAGTTTGTCGCACATATCAACACCCCTGCACACAGCACGTGCGACACCCGACGATTCCACTTTCTCATGCGTAAAAAAGGCGCGTCCGGGGTTGCGGACGCGCCGTGAAGTTTGGCTGTTAAACTTAAGCGTCAGCCTTCTTGGCTGCGGACTTCTTGGCCGGGGCTTTTTTAGCCGGAGCCTTCTTGGCTTTTCCCTCGGCTGATTTGGCTGGGGTCACCTTCTTCGTAGTCGTTTTCTTGGGGGTGTCTTCAGCCGTCTTGTCGACCGCTTTCTTTGTCGGCGCCTTCTTAGGCTTGTCGGCTGCGGCCTTTTTAGCCGGCGCCTTCTTCGCCGACGTTGCGTTCACCACAGTGGCAGCTACAACCTCGGCTTTCTCGGTCACTGCCGTTGCTGGCAATATCTTCCTGGCCAAGGGCGCAGTTGCACGGCTGTTTTTACGCAGCTCTTTCTGGCGCTTGATGTAGGCGCTGCGTCGGCGGCGCTTCGTAACTTTGCGATGCTGTTGACCCATTTTCTGTCGTCTTGTTTTGTAGAGCCGCCTGTTCGCCGACTCGTGGTTCATTGACGCCGTAGTCTATAACTTATTTACAAAAAACTCAAGGCAAAAATTCAAGCTGACACAATTTCATTATGTGTATCTCAATGAAAATTCAACTTTCGAGGTAAGAGCCAAGTCTTCGGACAGGTAAATATGGCTCGTTTGTGGCCGGGGAACAACGAGCGCCCGTGCGCAAAACAGAGATGCTTCAGTGGCAAGGATTGGCGAAATTGTGGATGGTAGATCATTGGAAAGCGGATGATCAGGGTAGCACGGAAGCTATTCTGCAAGCGAATCCGGAAAACAGTTGTAGTGTGCAAGGACCCCGATAGCGTGTACTGCCTTGCTCACCGGCGCTGCATCGCACATTCCTGCCTCTGAACAGGTTCTTCTTTACCTGCATACCTGTGCTGAGTTCCGTCGGGGGAACTCAGCTTGGCAGGCCTCCGTCGGCAGCGTTGCGATTTCTGGCATCTGCGGCCCTCACCGACAGAATCCTTGTGCCTTTTGCTGTGCTGGGGCGTTGCTGCGTAAACCGGAAGATTTACAAATTGCTTATGGCCGATTTCATCTCACGGACAGCCTGAGCGAGGCCGATGAAGATAGCTCGGGCGATCAGGGTGTGGCCGATATTGAGCTCGGCGAGATGGGAAATGCGTGCAATTTGCGGGATGTGGAAGAGGCGGATGCCATGACCGGCGTGCACCTCCAGTCCCATAGAATGAGCCAGGGAGGCGGCAGCAATAAGACGCTGCAGCTCCTGCTCCCGATTGTGGCCGGAAGTATTGGCAAAACGTCCGGTGTGCAGTTCCACCATGGGGGCGCCAATAGAGGCAGAGGCTTGAACTTGCACGGGATCAGGGTCGATGAACATGCTTACACGAGCGCCTTGATCAGAAAGTTTTGCAACGAGTTCACGAAGTTGCCGACGGCGCGCAGCAACATCCAGTCCTCCCTCGGTCGTAAGCTCCTGCCGTCGTTCGGGTACGAGGCAAATGAAATCTGGGCGTACGCAAGAAGCCACTGCGAGCATAGAATCCGTGGCTCCCATTTCCAGATTGAGAGGCAGTGGAATATCGCGACGGACGGCCAAGGCGTCTTCCTCCTGCATGTGGCGGCGATCCTCGCGCACGTGCAGGGTGATGGAGTCCGCTCCACCTTGCAAGGCTTCGCGTGCGGCATCAAGCACGGATGGTTCGGGGACGGCACAAGTGGCTTCCCCGGCATAGCGCGCTTGGCGCAGCGTCGCCACGTGGTCGATATTGACACCCAGACGTACCATGGCAGAGTTGGGAAATTCAGTGCAGGAAATGCCTGGCTCCAGTGAAAACCATAGCGATACCTGCCGCGTCAGCAGCCTCAATCACTTCCTGGTCACGGATGGAGCCGCCGGGTTGAATGCAAGCGGTGGCACCGGCATCAATGGCGGTTTGAAGACCATCGGCAAAGGGGAAGAGCCCATCGGAGGCAATAACGCTGCCTTTTAAGGAGAGACCAGCCTGCCCGGCTTTCCAGACGGCAATTTTGGCGGAGTCCACGCGGCTCATCTGCCCGGCGCCAATTCCCAAGGTGCCGTTTTTGTCGGTGAAAACAATCGCGTTGGAATGCACCTGCTTGCAGACACGCCAAGCGAAGCGCATGGCCTCCATCTCGTCTGCGGTGGGTACACGCTTGGTCACGACTTTACCCTCCAGTCCGTCCAGCCCCATTACCTCGTCATCGCGTTTCATGGTCATAACTCCGCCGGGAGCAGAGCGAACCATGGGGGTTTTGCAGTATTCCTTCCATGCGTCCATATTGATACGCATGATGCGACAATTCTTCTTTTTCTGCAGCAGAGCTCGAGCCTCCGGCTCATAATCCGGGGCGATTATTACGTCTGTAAAGATGGCGCCCACGATACGCGCGAGAGCTTCCGTCATCGGTCTGTTCATCACAATAACACCGCCGAAAGGAGCTTGAGTATCAGTCTTGTAGGCTCGTTTCCAAGCAGCCACCAAGTCATCGTCATCTTGTCCCACGCCGCAAGGGTTGGTATGCTTGAGGATACCGACAGTGGGACGGCGGAAATTAGAGATGAGAGAGGCGGCAGCATCCAGATCCAGAACATTGGTGTAGGAAAGTTCTTTACCTTGCAGCTGACGGAAGATTTTTTCGAAGCTGCCGTAGAGCACGCTTGGCTGGTGAGGGTTGTCGCCATAACGCAACGTCTGCGCGAAGGGTAGGGTGAGCGAGAAATTGGTCTTGGTGCTGTCCGCTGCCTGGTGCCCCAAATAGTTGGAGATGGCGGTATCGTAGGCGGACGTGCGCAGGAAGACTTTAATCGCAAGTTTTTCACGTGTCTTAAGGATGGTGCCGCCCACATGCGATCGCATCTCTGAAAGCACCGCCTCGTAGTCCGCCGGATCCGTCACGACTGTGACCGAAGCATAATTTTTGGCAGCCGAGCGCAGCATGGACGGACCGCCGATATCGATTTTTTCAATGGCTTCTTCAAGAGTGACGCCGCTTTTGGCAATTGTCTGTTCAAAAGGGTACAGATTGACGCAAACGAGGTCGATAGTGGGGATGTTGTGCTGCTTGGCCTGCTCTTGATGCTCGGGCAGGTCACGGCGCTGCAACAGTCCGCCGTGTACCTTTGGGTGCAGCGTCTTCACTCGCCCGTCAAAAAGCTCCGGCGCCCCAGTGTAGTCCGATATTTCCGTAACTGGTAAACCGAGCTCGCGCAGGTATTTGCAGGTACCGCCCGTGGAGATGAGCTGTACGCCCATGTCGGCTAAGCCTTTCGCAAATGTGTCAAGTCCTGTCTTGTCCGATACTGACAACAGGGCGCGTTCAATTTTCTGCGTTTCCATGTGCTTAATGGTGATGTTTTGCCCCCTTTTTTGAGGCGCGCTTAGGTTACACCACGCTCCACGCAAAGTCAAGAGCAAACACGCCCCACACGAGACAAGCGAGAGTGAGAGTTCATTTGCCGTTGATGATTCGGTTCATTTGCAATTTTCGATCCGTGAAGTTTCGCGACCATCCCGATTTTTCGAGGGGAAGAGAATGGCGTATTTTCGTGTTTGCTGCGTATTCCGCCGACTTTGCGAAATTGCTTCGTGGTGCCATTCCACAAAATTATACGAAGAACGCAAAAATTGCGAAGAGCGTAAAAACTGGGGTTGACCCCTGATCTGGTAGTCGGGGCGACAGGATTCGAACCTACGACATCCAGCTCCCAAAGCTGGCGCTCTACCAAGCTGAGCTACGCCCCGTTGCCACAGTGGGCACAAAAAATGGCTCGGGACGGAATCGAACCGCCGACACGGGGATTTTCAGTCCCCTGCTCTGCCAACTGAGCTACCGAGCCGATGGAGCGCCCCTGGCGTGGGGCGACCGCGGAGGCATGATACACGCAAAAATGCGACTTGACAAGACAAAATGTGCGCAGACTCTCAATTTTTTTGTATCGGAAACGCGTGAATCCGGGGAATTTCAGGAGCGAGAGTGTTTACAAGACGGGTGGCGCAGCGCAATGATGAGAAAAGCGATGCCCAAAGCAATCACCGCAAAGGAAAGGTATTGCCCGCGAGTGATACTGCCCCACATGGGCGCATCCGGTTCTTTGAAGCACTCTGCGGAGATGCGAGCGGCTGCATACAGAAAGCAGAATAGAGCGCTGAATATACCGTCTGGCGCCTTCCTCCAGAGGAGGCGCAATGTGATGAGCACGGCGAAGATGATGAGTCCTTCGCCGACCGCTTCAAAAAGCTGAGAAGGGAAACGTGGCGCAAGGAAACGGCCAAGAGTCTCGCGTGCAACTTCGTTGTGGCGGCATAACTCAGCGATAAACTCGAAGTTTCCCCAGCCGTTCACCGGTATGCCGACGGCCTGGCTCATGGCCATATCGGCGGAGCGCCGCAATGGCTCAGGGAAGTCGAGGTACTCCAGAGGGAACTTCATG
Organism: uncultured Akkermansia sp.; assembly: GCA_947588735.1. Classification (GTDB taxonomy): domain Bacteria; phylum Verrucomicrobiota; class Verrucomicrobiia; order Verrucomicrobiales; family Akkermansiaceae; genus Akkermansia. The sequence continues at coordinate 9,545 of CANQAD010000025.1, read as the reverse complement.
GCCAAGGGGTTATCCGGTGAGCAGACACGCCCGTACAGCTCACCGTTGATAAAGTTTGCGATGCGACCGAAAAACAAACCGATGGGGCACACGATGGCGAGACCGTCACAAACGCCCGGGATGGAAAGGCGGCGCCGCCAAGCGTAAATGACGGCGACCAGCAATACTGCGGCAATGCCACCGTGAGATGCCATGCCGCCCTCCCACACGCGCAACACCCACAGTGGATCCTCGCACAGCCCTTGCCATCCCCGAGCCGGCAGCCAGTAGAAGAAGAACTCGCCAAGACGCCCGCCCACGATAACTCCGACCAGGCATATCAGCGTGATGAAATCCCCGAGTTTCTGCGGTTCAACACAATACAAACCGCATTTGGAAAGCCGAAGCAGCACCCAATAGCCGAGCACGAAGCCTGCCACGTAGGCCAGGCCATACCATCGGAGAGCCAAATGTTCAATCGGCAGATTGACGATGACAGGGTCGAGGTGATGGATGTAGGTAGCAAGTAAGGGATTCATGGGTAGGGCGCTTTATAGCATAAAACGGGTCCGTGCACAAGTCCGGAGTGGGATCCGGCAGGGCAATCGCATTGGGAAAAGCGATTGCTATTTACGATTAACGTTTTTCGATTTACGATTTGTTGACAACGCGTGCGTTGCGCAGTTTTTTCTGGATAGAGGACAAGCCTAGGAAGGGGGAGAGGGTCAACTTCGTTCACATCGCGGAGTGTACTGCCATTGAGGTTTTGTGTTCGGGAACAAATGTGATTTGGAGACTGGGGGCTTCCTTTGCTTTTCCCCTTCATCCAAATGCGTTGGCTCTTGACGGTTCAGGCTGCGGATATGGTGGACATAGGGCTCCCGCAACTGTGTATTTCGGTGAGGGACGGGGTCAAAAATTTGAAAAAAAGCAAAGATGTGTAAGATTTTTCTCGCCAAGAGGCTTGTCGGGGTGTATATAGATAGAGCGAACACTCGTTTTTGAGGTCATGAAAATGAAATCTCTCCTGCTACTTATGGGAGTCGTGCTTCTGGCGGCCTTGCCGCAGGTGTGTGCTGCTAATGCGTGGGCCACGACTGCCACTCAAGTGGCGTTTTCCTTGGATTTGGCAAAAGCGACATCCCCGAACATTGTGTCGCTGCAGGGGGCAGAGGACTTGCCAGGAGTGGAGGAACTTTTCAAGGATGCCAAGATGAAGCAACTGCAGCAATCGGGGGTGCAGAATAAGGCGAAGTTGTGGTTCGTGCTCAACATCCCCGTGCGCGTGTATGCGATGGGACGCGATGCAACGCGTACTCTGGCGCCGGCACACTACGTGAGGGAGATGAAGGTCACTGTATATTTATTGTTCAGGAAACCGTCTTCCGGATCATCGAGCTCTGGCGGAGGCGCCGTGAAATACAATATGGTGAAAAAGGAGATCACCTACGTGGATATTCCGATGGATGAAACGCCCCTGTCCGGGGATGGTCGCGAGATGGGGCAGGCGAGTTTCAATGTGGCGGTGTTCATCCCTCGCTCCACGGCCTGCATTTTGACCGATTCGTTTAAAGCTCCGGAACCGCAGATCAGGAAAGCGCTGGTCGGCTACGCTGTGGAAGCAACCTTCAATGGCGAACCGTGCAGCGACTTCACCTCTTCCAACGCTCCAAAACTCGGCCCGGGCGAGACCCGTAACTCCAAAATTTTTGAGAAGGCGGTTCAAAGTCAATTTTCTTCCAAGGCTTGGTGGAAATCGCGTAGCCGAAACAACTACGATGAGCCTGACGTCGATGTTTGCAGCATCGCAGAGTCCCCGTACGCCCCGTTCTACAGCAGATGCTACCCGCGCGTGAAGCCTGCGTACGGTTCGGCTGCGGCGGAGGTCTCCTCATCCGCAGATTCGGCAATGGGCAGCAGTACCTCTCCTGCATCGGTTCCGTCAAGTTCCACGGGCAGAAGAAGCTCAGGCAAGGGCAGTTCTTCTCCTGAGACATCAGATACCACTTCTTCATCAAGCTCCGCGGACTACGATTCGCCCCTCTGATCAATTCATCCTATCTCTCATTTTCCCAATCTTATCATATGGCTGAGTACAAGACAACAGTAGCACTCGAAATTGGTGCTCAGAGTGTGACGATGGCCGTCTTCACTCCGACATCCAAAGGATTTGTCCTGTCCCGCTACGCACGCAAGGACATTCTGCTCGACCCGGTAGAAGAGGGCATGCGCATCGATTATGTGAGTCATGCAGTGGGAGAGCTTGTAAAAGAGCTCAGGGTGCGCGGAAAGGATGTGCGTGATGTGGTATCGGGTCAGAAAGTCTTCATGAGGTTTATCAAGTTGCCTGAGCTTGACACGGTGGACGACATGGCGGAGCAGGTGGGCTATGAAGCGCAGCAGCACATTCCTTTTCCTCTGCAGGATATCGTATTTGATTACCAGCTTTTAGGCGTCGAAGATGGGGAGAGAGAGGTGTTGCTGGTGGCCATTAAGAAAGATGAGCTGGACGATTTGAACGGGCAGGTGGAGGCTAATACGCTCCGGACGCGCAGTGTGGACTGTTCCATTACATCGCTTTACAATGCTTTCAAGGCGGCATATCCGGACGAGACGGAGCCGGTAATGCTGTTGGATATTGGCGCCAAAACAACGGACATACTTTTCATTGAAGAGGGACGCTTTTTCACTCGATCGGTCACAGCAGCAGGTGCCTTCGTTACGAACTCCATTGCACGAGAGCTCAACCTCAGCTTCCGTGAAGCCGAGCAATTGAAGATAGAGCAGGGGGTTGTGTCGCTCGGTAACGGGCACACGGATACGTTGCCAGAAGAACAGGCGAATCTTGCATCGGTCATCCGCAATGCTATGACCCGTTTGAGCTCGGAAGTACAGCGTACGATCAACCACTATCGTGCGCAGTACAGAGGGACCCAGCCTGCAAAGATGTATGTCTGCGGCGGTGGCGCGCGCCTGGCATACATCACGGATTTTCTGCACAATTCGCTGGACTTGCCGGTGGAAGTGTTCAATCCGCTTGGATCGATGGGAGTGGGATCCAAAGTCAATAAGGAAGTGCTGGCGGCGGATGCGTTGTGCCTGGGTCCGGTTGTGGGCGCAGCTATTACCGGGGCAAAGGCGGGGGCGTTCCAAATCGATCTGGTTCCGACGAGCGTAGGCAAAGACCGGGCAGAAAAGAAGCTCATTCCCAAAGTAGTGGCGGCCGGCTTCATTGCGCTGGTCGGCGCCGCCTTCTGCGCCTATGCTACCGACAAGAAGGCAAAGGAAGCGGAAGGGGAGTTGCACCGTGCTGCGATCCACATTGAACAGGTGGATAGCATCCATTCCATCATGGAACGTAACCGAGAGAAGTACGATCGCAGCCTCGACGACATCAAGCGGTATTCCGCTCTGTACGCCGCGCGAAATGCGTATCCGGATCTGCTCATACAAATAGCGCAGAAGACGACCTCTCCAACGTTTTGGATTACGGATATGGATCCGTTGGTTGGCTATGATGCGGTAAACACGACGCTGAATGTAGGTCCGGACGGGACAGACCGCCACGTTTTGCTCGACACGCGCGACACGCGCGCAGGTTCAATGGTACGCTCCTTCGAGATGACGGAGCGCGCCAAGGCGCCGCAGGTTACAGCTTTGTTGGTGAGCGGCTACTTCTACAAGAAAAGCAAGGAAGATCAGGGCAAACAGTTGCAGCGTCTCAATGAGCTGGTAGCCTCTAAGTTTGACGAACGCAGCGCGGATTCATTATTCCTGTTTGACTCGAAGAGCGTGCAGAACACGGGCGGACATTACTTTGTAGTGCAGGATGCTGAGAAGTCCAAGGGGCATAATCTCATTCCGGAGTATGCTGATAAATTCTACATGGTCATGCCACTCAAGAAACCTTTGCCGGTTCCTGGAGAAATGCCTGTAAAGAAGTAAAAGAAAAAACTCTACGCTTTTCATCACGCGATATGAATATCATGGAAAACAAGCGAGTGACGGCCATAGCATTGCTCATGGCGATAGCTTTTGGCGGTATATGCCATTACGCCTATGGTCGCTACCAGGCGTATGTGCGAGCTCAGGAGCGGATTGACCAGGAGCGTTCCAAGCTGGAGGGGTATGCAAGCGAGGATCTGTCGCCAACTCGCGAAAACAGCAAGGCGCTCGTGCAAGCGTCTGGCGCCGCGGATGAGCTTGCCGGTAAGTTGCGCCATGACATGGAGGGCTACGCCAAGGCGTGCTTATCTTTGGGCAAGGATGCCAAAGGAAACCCGATACCAGCGGCCGTGTTCCCAAAAGAGGTGACCGATATGACGGCAAAGGTGACGGCTTATGCGGCTCAGAAGAACACCAAGCTTTCTGCGGATGCGGCGGCGCTTGGTTTGAATGAATACAAGACGGCGAGTCCTAACGATCAAGAGGTGCCGTACCTGAACTTCATTCTGCATGCGGCTGACGCACTCGTGCGCCACGTGATAGATTCCGGTTCGCCGGCTGTCAAACGTCTGTATTGCCCTCCTCCTCCGGAAGATAGGGTGAAGGCACGTAAACAGCCCGCGTTTTTCCCGTTGGAGATGGAGATAACCTTTGTGACGCGGCGCAGCAAGCAGGACATTGACACTGCAAAGGAGGAGACCCTCAGCGTGTTGCCCCGCGTGATCAACTCGCTCCTTGCGGATAAAGGGCACTTCTTCATTATTACCGGACTTTCGGTAAAGACGGAGGGAAATTTACCGATGCTGGCGCCGTACAAAGCTTCCGCGGCCGCCGGAACGGATCCGATGAGTGGGAATGAAGAAAGCAATGCTCCTGCGCCTGCAGAGCCGGTGGCGAAGATGATTACCGGCTCTCCGGATAGCGAGGTGGATGTGAGCCTCACGCTTCAGGTACTCTACTTTACGACTGATAAGCTCTGATTTTACCACAACGTACAGATTCATTCCACATTATGGCAGATTCATCCAACACAGGTAGAAATTTTCTCATAGCCGGTATCATACTTGGCGTGGGCGCAGCTGCAACTGGTGTATACGTGCTTAACTCTCCAGCTCCTGAATCGCTTGTTGTCAACATGGCGAACGAAAGTTCGCAGGCTGCTGATCTTACTCAGGAGGCTTCTCGGATGACACAGGATGCTCTCACTCGGCGACGCATGGTTGATGCGGCGCCTCCATTGGAAGCGGCCTACATCCCGCGCGATAAAGTGGAGGGCAAAAAGGTTCCGCGCTACACACCACTGTTCTTTGCACCTGCAATTTGGCAGGTGCCGGATGCAGGGCAGAAGAAGAACGTGGCTGTCGATTTACTGGAGGAGGGCGCGCGCCCCTTGCATTTCGTAGCTTCATCCGAGGGCGCGCCCGGGTCCAAAGCCGTGCCAAACAGCTGGTTTTATGCGTACGGGATGGAGGGTTCGCTCTGCATGGCCGATGCTTTGCAGCAGGATCCGGATGGAGATGGCTTTTCCAATGCGGAGGAATTTGTGGCGGGTACGGATCCGACGGATGCCGCCAGCATGCCGCCTTTTGTGATGGGGCGTACCGTTAAACTCGCTACCATAGGAGAGAAGAGCGTGTCCACGCATTGGATGGAGTTAAGTTCCGCCTCGTACTTTGATGAGAACAGCGCCAACATCAGCATCTTTTCTGAGAATGGACAGCGTCTTTTGCAGCACAAAGAACTCAAGCCAGGCCAAAAATTTGGCTTGGGGGATAAGGCGTCCGGTCCCATGGCAAAAGATCGGTTTACTCTGGAGAAAATCGACAAGAAGACGGATGCGTCTGGAAACACCGCTAACTTTATCCGCGTGAAGGACGCGTACACCGCGCTGAACGATGCCAAGGAATTTGACTTGGTGGCGGGTAGTAAAAGCCGACGTCTGGTGTGCGATACTGCGCTCAAATTCCGCATCACGGCCGGTCCGGAAAAAGGCAAGGAGATTGCCGTCCAGCTGGGACAGCAGTTCGATGTGCCCGGCTTCAAGGATACGCATTGCGTCCTCACAGATGCCGGCAAGAAAAGGACGCAGGCGAAGGTAAGCGTCAATGGAGGCGATGAAATAGCCGTATCTGCGGGAGATCCTGACGCTCCGGAAAAGAAGAATTGATAAGTTCCTCAAAATAAAATATGCATTTTTTTTAATTGTAGGCTTTACAAAGACAAAAAATTCTGTCATAAATAAAAACACCACCATGAATAACGCATCTCTCATCACCTCTACTCACAAGATGCTTGCGATAGGATTCTCGTTCGCATGTTCGTTCGTGTATGCCGGTACCGAGGGCTATCTAACCACGTCAACCGCTGCAGGCTTAAGCGAAGTAGGACCTACCGCCATTTACGCCGGACAGGAGGGACAGCAAAGCGGCATTAACGCGCGGGAAGCGGCTCGTCGGACGGCCGAGCGCGACGCGGCCGTGCAGCTGCTGGAGGAAGGACGCCAGGCGTACAGCGAGGGAAAATACTCGGTAGCGTTGGAGAAGTACCGTCAGGCGTGGGACAGGGTTCCGCACGCACCGGTCACGCGCAAGCTGCAGGAGTATATACGTTCGTGCATATCGGATGCATCCATAGCTGTGGCTATGGAATATGCCAAGGTGGGGCGGTACGATGACGCTGAGCAACTCTTGCTGGATGTGCTGTCCCGTGAGCCGGGCAATGCTCGCGCCCGCAAGGAGCTTTCGTTGTTGCGCGACCCGGTACGCAACAATCCCGCGCTTACCCCCGAGCATGTGAAAGATGTGGAGGAGGTGAGTCGGCTTCTCCAGCTGGGATACGGGTACTACGACCTTGGGCAATTCAATTCGGCGTATGACACGTTCAACGCTGTTCTGCGTATTGACCCGTACAATGAGGCCGCGCGCCGCGGGCAGGAGGCAGTCACCAAGCGTCGCTCGCATTATTACGAGACGGCGTATAATTCGTATCGTGCCAAGGCGCTGGCAGATGTCGATGCCATGTGGGAAGAGGGAGTTCCAGTGATAGAGAGCAACAATGCGGCTTTCACATCGACGGCCAAGGAAACGGCCCAGCAGACGGAGAAGGCGATCAAAGTGAACTCCACTCTGGACAATGTGAAGATCCCGCGCGTGAACTTTGATAAAACGCCTATCAGCGATGTGGTGGATTTCCTGCGCGGCGAGTTGCGCAAGAGTGGCGAGTCCTCGCTGAACATCAACTACCGTGCGCCATCGGCTGTGCCGGTTGCGGCGGTCGCGGCGCCTGCTGCTTCCGATGAAGAAGAGGATGACGAAGAGGATGACGAAGAGAGCGGAAGTGATGAAGATGAGACCGAGGCGTCTGCGCCTGCACCTGCGCCGGTGGCTGCGGGGCCCGTTCCCGAGCCGGAGGTAACGTTGTCGCTTTCCGATGTGACAATGCGCGAACTCCTGCAGGAGGTATGCATGAATGCCGATTGCGTGTTCAATGTGAGCGACCGCGGCATCAACATCTACATGGCGAACGATCCGTCCTCCAAGGTGCTGGAGACTCGCGTGTGGCGCAATGTTCCTCTCTCCTTCTTCCAAGGGGAGGATGGAGACGAGGAAGAGAGCAGCGATGACGAAGACAGCGCTTTCGCGTCCGGCAGTAAGACGCGTTCCGCGAAGGTGGATGCCAAGAAGGTGCTCAAACTTGCCGGGGCCAAATTTGAACCGAAGGGAGCCAACGCATGGTACAGCCGTAAGCTGCAGCAGCTCACCGTGTACAGCACGCCGGAGGATCTCGATGCCGTGGAGGACGCCTTGCTGGAGTTCCAGGAAGCGCAGCCGCAGATGATCAAGGTGACGACAAAGTTTGTGGAAGTTTCGCAGATGAATGATGAGGAGCTTTCATTTGACTGGGTGATCAATCCTTTCTCCGTATCGAACAATGGGACGACCTACTTGGGAGGCGGGACAGGATCCAGCGGCTCTCCCACCCGCACCTATCAGGATTTTGTGACGAACCCGGGCGCTGGCTATGGCAACAATCATAACAACAACGGTTCTTGGCCTGTCTCCAACAGCAGCAATCTGGCGTCTAGTTCCGATCCTATAAGTCAGTCGCTCGTGACGGGGGGGCTGCGTTCCGGCTCCGGCGCCATTACTTCCTCCAATATGGACAGCTTGCTTGCCGGCGGTTCTCCGTCTGCTACAAGCAACGACAATTCGCGCCCGGCGCCTGGGATCCTCTCTCTCTCCGGCATTTATGATGAGGGTTCGTTCCAGATGATTATGCGCGGGTTGTCGCAGAAGCAGGGCGTTGATATGATGAATGCTCCTTCTCTCGTGCTGACACCGGCGGAGAACGTGGATGACTCCCCGGAGGACAGCAGCATCCTCTCCCCGATAGTAGATGAGGGTGGCGCTCGTATTGAGGTGATACGTCGTTTCATCTACCCGACCGGTTACACGGAGCCACAGATTCCGGATGAGGGTGGCAGCTCCGTGGGCAGCACCACAAACGTGACAATGTCGGTGCCTGTGGCTGCTCCGTCTAACCCGGATGACTGGGGCGTGGAGGAGGTGGGCCTCGTGATGGTGGTGAAAGTGGAGGAGGCTCCCCGTAACAACATCATTAAGTTCTCTCGTTTCATCGTTCGCATCGTAGACTTCGAGGGCTTCGTGAACTACGGTTCCCCGATTGTTTCCGGTGTGGCGACCAATAATGTTGTGGAGCAGATTGTGCTCACGGAAAACCGCATCGACCAGCCGGTCTTTGCTCGCAAATTGGTCAATACTCGACTTTCCCTCTTTGATGGGCATACGGTGGCCATTGGCGGCATGATAGAGGACAAAGTGCAGAAAGTGGAAGACAAGGTTCCTGTCTTTGGCGACCTGCCGCTTATCGGACGCTTCTTCCGTAGCAATGCGGAGTCTCATACTCGTAAGAATCTCACGGTGTTCGTGACGGCCGACATCATCGATGCTGCCGGCAAGCCGGTACGCAACCGCAGCGCAGAAGAAGCGCCTGCCGGTAGCGCTGCCACGCCGGGCCTTTTCCCAGAGGATGGCTTGGTGAATCCGTGACATGCAGCTTTCAGACGAACCGGATGCAAAAGGCGCACTTAACGGTGCGCCTTTTTTTGCGGGGAAAGCACAGAATAGACACATTTGTTACGATAAAGTTGTTCCAAGGCCATGCGACTCATTTACGAATGACGATTGACGATTTGGAAAAAAAGCGAGCCGGAGGCTCGGGAAATGCGGAGCTGGAGCGACGGGGGAGGGCGGAACCAGGCGCAGATTGGTTAGAAAGCGAAGCTCAATTTTCTAAGTCAAGATGCGATGATCAAGGGAAAGCATCCGGTGTTACGCTATGCCGGGCTGACTCATCGGTCTTACCACCGCTGCGCGTGCGCCCTACCGGGGAGCGTTGACCGCTTTGCTGAATCGTCCATGGTTTGCTGTCTTGCTGGCCTGCTTCTTTCGCCCTTGGAAAACGCATGGGAAATGGGTTCAATAAGACCGGAGAATATTTTCTTGGGACACGTGTGGGTCTTTCCACATCCGTCCCAAGAAAATGTAATTCATGGGCGGGAAGCATGATGAGGGCAGGAGTTGGCGATTTTTGGGCAAATC
>CANQAD010000024.1 GCA_947588735.1 uncultured Akkermansia sp. | reverse complement strand
TCCGTGCAAAATAAGCTGCACTACGCTGTGCATGGGCACACGGCGGCGGAGTTGATTGTGGATCGCGCAGATGCTTCCAAAAAGCACATGGGATTGACTACATGGAAGGATGCGCCGGAGGGCAAAATCATCAAGAGCGATGTTGTCGTAGCGAAAAATTACCTGTCAGAGGAAGAAATGGGGCAGCTCAATCGCCTGGTGAATGCTTACCTGGATTTTGCTGAAACGATGGCTCAACGTAAGATTCCCATGACGATGCAGGACTGGGAACAACGGCTCAACGGATTCATCCGCATGTTTGAATACGGTGTGCTCGCCGATGCGGGTAAGGTGACGGCGGAGATTGCGCGGCTGTACGCTGAAAGCGAGTTCGAGAAATACCGGGTGATTCAGGATCGCGAGTATCTTTCGGACTACGACCGCTATCTGCTGGAATTGGAGGAGCACTGCAAGAAAAAGGACAGCCCTGACGCCCCTCCGCAAGGAGAGAATTCTCGGGACGCGTGAATGGTGGGATATCTGCTTGAATGAATGACTAACGTATTTGGAATACGTATGTCAAGCCATCAGTCAGAAAAAATAATCTTTTCTTTTCAGGGACTTGCAAAGTCAGGTCATTGCCACCGGCAGAGAAATGAGTGCAATTAGTGGTTGGCTTGTTGCTTCATGACGTGAGGGATATGCCCAAAGCTGTGCGTATTCCAAATACGCTATACTTCCCTCGTCCAAGTGGACAACAATCCTATGAAAAAGACAGCTATTACATTATTGGCGTGTGCCGCGCTCGGCGCCGCATACGGACAGGAAGAGCAGCAGAAGAGCGGATTCGGGCTTGAGGTGAATGCTGCTTATAACTTCGCGTTGAAGGATATCGTGAAAGCCGAGGAAGGGGTACCGGCTTATTCAGTAGATACGTATGGGGTGGATTTGACCGCTGTGTACGCCTTCAACGAGCATCATGCCGTGAACATCCGCTTCGGTTACACAACGGGAGATGATGAGCATACTTTGTATGGTTATGACTACGACGACAAATTTGTCTCAGAGAGGATTAAGGTGGAATTGGAAAATATCTACATCATGCCCGGGTATCGTCTGACGACGCCGCTGAATGACTCCCTCAGTTTCTTCGGTGGTGTCAATATGGGCCTTGCTCAGACAAAAGGAAAGATTGAGGATTCCTGGCTGGAAGGGAGCTTCAGCGAGAGCAAGAGCAAGTGGGGCTTCGCGTGGAGCGCAGAAATCGGGTTGAGTCAGAAAGTGACTAAGACCGGATCCGTGACTCTCGCCCTCCAATTGCAGGGGCTCTGCGGACGTCCTAAGTATGAAGAGCTGGCCGACGGAAAGCCGGAGAATCAACTCAACCTCGGCGTGCGTCTCGGCTACAGCTGCCAGTTCTGATGGTCTTGATAGTATGATCAACAAGCAGGCGAGGCATAACATGCCTCGCCTTTTTTCATTTTCACTCGCCGAATCAATGGGCTTGACATGCGTATTCTGAGAGCTTTATACTCACCTTGTCCGAGTGGAAAAATCATTTTATGAAAAAGACAGCTATTACATTGTTGGCGTGTGCTTCGCTCGGCATCGCGTACGGTCAGGAGGAACAGCAGAAGAGCGGGTTCGGTCTTGAGGTGGACGCCGCTTATAAACTATTTTGAAAGATTTTGAAAATTTATAGATTGCTTTTCATCGTATTTTTTCTTTTTCTTGTTGTACATGTGGGTGGATATCTGCCTGACAGCAAAACAAGTGTCACGATCGGAGAGTGAGGCAAGTTATGAGGCGGAACGAGCAGAGGAATACGCAAACAAGGCAGAGAGGCATGCTGACGATGCAGAAGAAGCTGCACAAAAAGCAGAGACATCCGCTGAAGAATGTACTAACAACTCTGACTACTACTAATCCCCCCACTGGGACATCTTTTATTAATTTTATGCAGCATGTCTCTACAGGCAGTATAGGCAACGTAGATGCATGATGCCGCAAAGGTAATCGAGGATGAGTCAATATTCAGTTGAGGGAAAACTTTTTCCTGTTTTTGGGGACCCTTCGGTGACTTTTTTGAGGCAATTCGGTTTGAAAAGTCGAGTTTTTAGAGGTGCCAAAATGGCAAATACTCTTCCCCTTTCGAACAATCCACCACCCCCGCCTCCTCTCCCACTTCCTCCGCACCCGTTCCGCCTCCCCGCGCGCCAGCACGCAAATTTCCCAAATTGTTAATCGAAAATGCGTTTGACCTGCGGCGGAACATAGAGAGCTTGACCGATGGATATCGGCGTGATACAATGCGCGCGAATACGCGTGCGTAAGAGCAGGGCATGATCTTATGAAGTTTAAAAGACCCAAGATGGTGAATCTGGCCGATGAAATAGCGGGAGGTCGCCATGTACCCGGCTTTCTGCTGGAAGCCGCAGAGAAGTGGCTCGGCTTGCACGCGCTCAATGTGGCACATGAACACATAGACAACGATTGGGATGAGGGATCCCGGGAGAATTTTTTCCGCTTGGCCTGCAAATACCTCAACCTCCTCTACGATTTGGAGGGCTTGGAATACATACCGGCGGAGGGACCGTGCATCGTTGTGTCCAATCACCCGCATGGCATGTCGGATGGGCTGATGTTCGGGGATATCGTGATGCAACGGCGAGAGGACATACGCATTGTAGTGAATGAGTTTCTGCGATGCGTGCGCGGTATGCGTCCCTACGAAATTACGGTGGATGTTTACGGAGGCGAGTCGGCGAAACGCGCGAATATGACGGGAATGCGTGAAATGCTGCACTGGCTGAGGGAGGGTCATTGTCTCCTGGTGTTTCCCAGCGGTTCCGCCGCCACATTTTCACCGGGGGATGGACGTGTGGTAGATGATCCGTGGCAGCAAAACATTGCTGCGCTCGCGCTTAAGACGGGGGCTACGGTCGTGCCCATGCACATTTCCGGGCGAACAGGTATTTTTTTTCAGGTGATAAGCATGATTTCACGCTCATGGCGCGCTAACTTTCTGCCGCGTGAAATCTTGCGCGATGGCCGGATGCGCCATACCATCCGTCTGGGGCCTCCCATTTCCCCGTCGTCCTATGCTGACATGGAGGCGGGGCAGTTGAACGCCTATATGCGCTTGCGCTCCATGTTGCTGCGCTATCCTCTCGCTGCGCCCCATTCTGCCTGCCCCGAGCCGCCTCGGCGCGTGTTGCGCCCCATTGCTCCCGGTGAAACGGCGGAGTCTCTCCGCGCAGAAATTGACGCTTTGCCCCAGGAATGCCTCTGCTACGCCAGCGAGGTCTCGCCGCTCCGGGTGTATGCGGTGCAAAAGGAGCAAATTCCCCACCTGATGCAAGAAATCGGCGTGCAGCGGGAGCGTACGTACCGCTGCGTGGGGGAGGGCTCAGGAATGGAGCGCGATCTCGATGAATGGGACGAGCATTATACGCACCTGATCATGTGGGATGCGGAGGCTGCACGCCTGGCCGGAGCCTACCGCATTGGTCGCACGGATGAAATCCTCAAAAAATATGGGGTGAAGGGCATATACAACTCGTGCTTTTTCCGCTTCAACTCCCGGTTCCTGCAAACCATCTCGCGGGGCTTGGAAATGGGACGCGCTTTCATTGCCCCGGAATACCAGCGCCAGCCCGCCTCGCTTGATACGCTCTGGATGGGCATCGGCCGCTTCCTCAACAAAAATCCGCAGTACAAATACCTGTATGGTACAGTCAGCATTTCTCCCAACTACAGTCCCGCGGCGCGTACATTGATGCTTTCTTTCATGAAACAATGCTGCATGGATGCGGAGCTCAGCAAGGGAATTCGTGCCCTGAATGTCTCGACTCACTTGGATCTGTTGAGTGAGGATGCCCGACTGATACCTGTAGCCTTGCCGGATGTGCGTGCTCTCTCCGCCATGGTGAGCGAATTGGAAGAAGGCACCGGCATACCGATTCTGCTCAAGCAATACCTGCGCCTTGGCGGGAAGATGGTGAGCTTTGGCATTGATGAGGCTTTTGGCGGGACGTTAGATTGTTTTGTGGTGGTGGACCTGGCGACCACCCCCGAACGCGCGCGTCGCCGCTATCGCGGAAAGGAATACACGGAGCCCGGCGCTCCCGCACCTCGGAATGTGACTTCATGACGTCGATGCCCCACTCCATCTCCCTCCTGCGGGTCCTGCCGGAAAAGCGTGCTCTTGCTGCTGCGCTTGGCTTTCTGGCTTTGGCGTCTTTACTCCCGGCGGAGCAGGGGGCAGACTTCATCCCTCTGCCGGATCAGGCAATCTCACGCAATCCCGTCATGCAGCACGTGGATCAGGCGGTTTCCAGCCTCGGCTCCACCGCAGGATTCAAGGTGCCGGATTCTTTAATCGTCCGCAATCAGCATGGACAGGTGGACTACGACAGCGAAAAACGCATCATCACCTACACCGCCGGTTCATCCCCCATTTATGTGCGCACCGCAGAGGGGCAGGAGATCTTTGCCCGGCGCCTTGTCGCCAATGTCGATACATGCATTGCCGAGCTGAGCGGGCCTCTTGTCATCTACCAAGGCGACACCCTCACTCATGCAGAGGATGGCACCTACGACTGGAAGAACGGCATCGCCCATGTCACCCATATTCGCTCCAAAGCCAATGGAACGATTATCCGCGGCTCGTCGGCCACGTATGACAAGCTGCCCTCCGACAAAAATCGCATCACGATCCACCATGCCTTCATCACCACGGAAGACGTGCAGAAACCCGCAATGTGGGTGGGCACCGGCACCCTCACCGTGTACCCGGGAGATTACGGCGTTGTGTCGCGACTGAGCTTGTCCGGGAGCGAGCATGACGTCCCCGTTCCGATTTTGGGATGGATGACCCTGTCGCATTCCCTGAATCCGGAGGAGGGCTACATGCCCATTCCGGGCGTCAAGTCCAGCTGGGGCACTTACCTGCTGAATCGGTACGGCTTTCTGCTGGGCAATCGCCGTGTCGAGCGCGGCATGCCTACGGCGGATTACCTTCTTACGGCTCGTGGAGATTTCCGTTCGCGACGCGGTCTGGCAGGCGGCTTCGACTTCGTCAGCAATGAAATGCGCAAGGAGTATTCCGATTCCCGGGGATTGCAGGTGTATGGCATCGCCGACAGGCGCCCCGATATCAACCCCCTTTCGGTTCCCCGCGAAAACTTGAGTCATCGTCGCTACCGCGTGGCCATGCAGGGCTTTTGGGATGTGCCGATCCCCTCGACTCGCAAAAAATCGCCCCCTCGTTGGACTCTCGTCACCGACCTGAACTTGCTGAGCGACCGCTATGTGCTGCAGGATTATTTTGAGGAAGAGGCACGCCTGAATGACAAACCGGACAACAGCGTGCGTCTGGACCGTCTCACGCCGCGCAGCAGCACCATGCTCCTCACTCGCTTCGCCCCCAATCATTTTTACAGCACCGATGAACGCGCCGAGCTCTCCTACTATCGCCCGCGGACGGTGCTGGGATCTTCCGGCATCGCTTATGAGACGCGCAATACCGCCGGCCTGCTGCACCAGAATATCCCCGCCGAGCAACGCGAGCTCTACCGCGCCAGACTCTCCAGAATCCGCCAGGCGGATCTGAAGGAATACTATACCCGCTTGCTCAACAGCGGCAGCTACGTACGCGTCAATTCCACGCATGAGTTCTCGTCAAGCGTCAAAATATTTCGCTTCCTGAACGTCACTCCGAAAGTGGGAGGCGGCTATACGGGCTATTACAATGTGGAGGATGTGGGGGCGGATAACCGACTACTGGGATATTTGGGCTGTGATTTCGACATCAAATTTTACCGCCATTTCCCCAGCGTGCGCCTTCCTCGTCTTGGCCTGCGCGGCCTCTATCACGTGATTCACCCCTACGCGGAGATTTCACACGGCAGCATTTCGTCCTCCAACCCCTATGTGCCCCAAGTGGATACCTGGTCCACCACAATGGGCAACAGCACGGTTTGCCCCATGCCCATGGATCTCATGGATTTCACCGGCATTGACGGCTGGGCGAACTGGACGGTATGGCGCCTGGGCATGCGCAACACGCTGAGCACCGTTTACGACGGCGAAAGCCGCACCTTCATCGACTGGAATCTTTTCCTGGATTACAATATCGATAATCCCAACACTGAAACCCGCTTTTCCAACCTTTATTCACTCATCATGATGAATATCACCAGCCAATGCACGTTGCGTCTGGAGACGCAGACCCCCACCGTGCGTGGCGGCGATGGCTTCAATCAGTACAACACCTCGCTTTCCATGGTCCCCATGCCCTGGCTGGAGACCCAGATTGGCCACCGCTACATCAGCAATCACCCCATTCAACACGATGCCAATTATGCCTATTTTCGCGTGAACTTGCGCATCAACGAACGCTACAGCGCCGCCGCTCGCGTCAGCTGGGACGTGCAGGGGGATCGCATCCCCATCCAACAATTTTCCATCACCCGTAAATTTGGCCCCTGGTACTTGGGGGCCACCGTCATGTTGCGCGACAACGGCGGCAAACGCGAAACGGGGCTCGGCATCTCCTTCACCCTCGGAGAAACAGGCACGTCTCTCCCTGTCAAGTTCTTCTGATTCCCTCTCCCCATGCCTCATTCCCCCTCCGATTCTCCGCTCCATGAACTCTCCGGCGACAGCCTGGAACTGCGCGTTCTTTCCGGCGTATCCAAGGTTCTTGTGGGACAGCGCGACGTAGCTGATTTGCTCGAGCAGATCATGCTCGTGCTACGCCAGAATCTGCGCTTCCCTCAAGGGGCGCTCTGCTTACTGCAGGGGGAAGATTTGGTGATCGAAGCCTCCTACGGCCTTTCGGAAACCGAGAAGTCGCGCGGCACCTACCGCCTGGGGGAGGGCATCACGGGGCGCGTGGGACAAACCGGAGTCTCCGCCGTGCTGCGCGACACGGCTTCCAGTCACACCTTCCTCAACCGCACCGGCGCTCTTCATGGCGCTCAGTCCGAATCCTTCCTCTGCGTTGCCATCAAGCACAGCGGCTCCGTCATCGGCACGCTCTCGCTCTCTTTTCCCGTGCAGCCGCAGAGTACGCTCGACAAATTAGCTCGCCTGCTTGAGATCGTTGCCAACATTCTGGCGGATGCCGTTGCCAGCGTGCGCGAGCAGGTCGCCGAACGTCAGCTGCGCGAGCGCGAAAACGTGCGCATGCGCTACGAACTCGGGGAAAACGCCGGCTTTTCGAATATCATTGGCCATTCTTCGGCCATGCGTTCCGTGTACATAGAGACGGCCAAGGTTGCACGCTCCACCGCCACCGTCCTCCTTCTCGGCGAGTCCGGCACAGGTAAAGAGCTCCTCGCCCAGGCCATTCACTACGCTTCGGATCGCCGTGATGGCCCGTTCGTGGCCGTCAACTGCGCCGCCCTGCCGGAAGGCCTCATCGAATCCGAACTCTTCGGTCACGAAAAAGGCGCTTTCACCGGCGCCATCAAACAACGTATCGGCCGCTTCGAAGAGGCCTCTGCCGGCACCCTTTTCCTCGATGAAATCGGCGATTTGCCCGTGCAGACACAGGTGAAGCTCCTGCGCGTCCTCCAGGAAAAAGTGTTCGAACGTGTCGGCTCTCAGCAGCCCATCCGCACCCAAGCGCGCATCATCGCCGCCACATCTCGCGACCTCCAGAGCATGATGACTAACGGCCTCTTCCGGGAGGATCTCTACTACCGCCTCGCTGTCCTTCCCATTGTGGTGCCTCCTCTCCGCTCCCGTAAGGTGGATATCATCTCGCTGGCGGACTTTTTCCTCGCCAAGTACAACAAGTTGCACCACAAGAATGTCCGCCGCCTTTCCACTCCTGCTATTGATATGCTCATGAGCTACCATTGGCCCGGCAATGTCCGCGAGCTCGAAAACATGATCGAACGCCTCGTCATCATGTCCAACAGCAGTGTCATCAACGCCATTGATCTCCCCGCCTCGCTTCAAACTGCCGCCGCCACCGGCACGGAATCTATGCTCCCCAACCGCTCCGCCGCCCCGGAGATTGATACCCCTATGGAGGCCCTCACAGCGTCCTTTGAATCCGAGCTCATCACCGCTGCTCTCAAACGTACCCGCGGCAATATCTCAGCCGCTGCCCGCGAGCTTCATACGACCCTCCGCAAGCTCAACTACCGCGTCCGCCGCCTCCGCATCGACCCCTCCCAGTACAAGTTCTAGGCTTGACGCTCCCGCGGCAAACGCATTATTCCCCCTCCCTCCGCGCGTGACCCGCATTTCCCGAGCCTCCGGCTCGCTATCTTTGTAAATCGTAATTCATACATCATCAATCGTAAATGAATTATCGTCCATCGTAATCGTAAATGGCAACCGCATGTTCCTCAAGTTGTTCATCTCTTTTTAAAAGAGATGTCGAGCTTCTTTTTGAATCAAACATATTTTCTTGACAGGAGGAAATTCGGCTGACTAAATTTATTGATAATTTATTATAAATTATTTAAGGAGAAAAACAACGGGTCATCTCTTTTTAAAAGAGATATACTCGAGCCTCCCTTAAATGCTCTTCAATTAAGTATGACACAGAAAAAACGCTACTTTCCCTTTCTGAAAACGCGTTTACTCTTCAAGTATCATACGAACTCACGTTCAGTGCTTTTTGAAGAATAGTGCTGTATATCTCTTTTAAAAAGAGATAAGCTCACCCATGCGTGGAGGAGAGCGCGCGCACTCGCGCGCGGGGAACGAGAACTCCCTCCTCCATCGCCTCGGCTATGAAATTGCATCTTCCTCACAGATTAAGAAGGGCTTTGATGGCCTGCCTGGCTTCCTTAGCTGGATGCCGCACTCTGCGGCGGACAGTAGCATCCGGGACGACTCTTTTAGGAGTCTTTTCCGTGTTGTGGAACACGGCGACACCCACTCATGCGAACGTAAAGTTTCCGTCGGCGCTCCCTGCGTGCAACGAGCTCGCGTCGGAGCCGCTCGACATCAATGCTTCCGCTTGGACGGATGGAGAAGAAGAATATTGGATAAATGAGGCGGGGTATTCTGTCCAACTGCAGGAGGACGGCACGGTTCTAGTTATGGAAGCCGGAGCGGAGCCGCGCGCGATGGGGGTGGTTGCTTCACTTGCATGTGGCAGCAGGCTGATGAGTGTGAGGGGGGTGATGAATCTGGCTTTGCAAACGGGAAGCCTGAGATGGACGGGGACAGGAAGCACCCTGACGCTCGGTGATCGAACGGGAACGGGGGATGGATGGTCGCAGGACGATACGGAACTAGCCGGTCAGGATGTGTACTTGGAGGGCACTCCGAGTGTTGGGGGAGGCCCGATTGAGGTGACGGTGAGTGGTGTAGGGGACGGTGTCTCAATGCAGAACCTGACCGTGGGTAAAACGAGCAGCGACATCACCTCCTACACCTTCCAGGCGGGTGGCGGTATGCCTCAGATGCTCACCGTCACCGGGGCTCTCACGTTCCGCGCGGGAGACGTCACCTTTGGTTCAGGAACCAATGCACTTTCTCTTTCTGCCGGAAGTATCACGGTAAACAGCGGGAATGTAACCTTCCAAGGCTCGGGAGCACTTACCGTGACAAACGGAGTTTCTGTGACGGGCGGTAAGTTGATCATTAGTTCCTCCGGCGCCAAAAACTTCGGTACCGGCATAGAGGTGGGTGCAAACACGGAGCTTGTTGTGACGGTGGCGAGTGGGTGGGGGGTGGAAGCGAATCAAACAAACAATTCAGTACGTGGTGATGGCACGCTGGTATTAAGAGGTGTCGGTGAGACATACACATGGGGTGATGACGGTTTGAACGGTTTGCTGCGAGCCTTTTTGCAGTATAATGGGAACGGAAATAACATCGCCACGGTCAAGATAGACAATGGCAGTTACATCAAGACGGGGTCGAGCGGTGATCACTTCATTTTCGAACACATTGGCAGTGATTTGTGGATCTTGGATGGAGGGTCGTTGTCAGTCGAGCGAGATGGTATCTTTTCCACGACCGCAGATGGAGCAAATAAGACATTGCACCTTGCCGGAACGGGAGGAGACGGCACTGCAGGTGGTGCGCTCCGTGTAGAAAAGAGTATGACCATGGCGTGGAAGATGAAGTTAGAGGCCGATGCTACCGTCAACTTTAGTGGCGGTCATCGTCTCACCCTCACCAACGAATACGATGGAAATTCACACAAGCTCACAAAAGGTGCGAATGTTGGCATTATTCAGTTAGGCTCTAACTTTACAACAAAAGAGGGGTCAATTGGTTCATTTGAAATTGCGGGCGGCACCATGGAGTTGCGATGTGGCGAGGATGTGTTGAAAAATTATGATTTCATTCTCTCTGGGGGTGTTCTTGATATAGGGGAGGCTGCTGCAGCAGGCCGTCGTACGATTGCGGCTCTGAGCGGCAGCGGTACCGTATCCGGCACCGGTACGCTTGTCATTGGGGGGTATGGTGATGCATGGACGAAAAAGCCGACAGATGCTGCCTTTACCGGCACCCTTGGAGCAAACGTTGAGGTCGCCGTCGACGGCGTTTTTATTCTTGGAGATGAAGCCAAGGTGAATAGTTCGCTCGATGTCCTCGGGACACTGAAAATCAATGGTTCAGTGACGGGGCTTTCCGGGACGAATTGGGTCATCGGTGCAACTGGCAAGCTTGAAATTGTCGGGAATAAGACACCTCTGGCAGGAGTAACGTCCTCTGCCAGCCAGCCGCTTACGTTGC
Organism: uncultured Akkermansia sp.; assembly: GCA_947588735.1. Taxonomy (GTDB): domain Bacteria; phylum Verrucomicrobiota; class Verrucomicrobiia; order Verrucomicrobiales; family Akkermansiaceae; genus Akkermansia. The sequence goes on along the minus strand of CANQAD010000024.1, from coordinate 22,039 downwards.
GCGTTGTTGCAACCAGTATGACTGGAGGAGGCAAGCTCAGGCTAGATGCGGATGCCTTGACGAGTCTTGCAAAACTTAAATACACTGGGTCAACAAGAATTGGGGGGATTAAGTTTGACTTAACCGGAACAGGCAGCACGAGAATCGACCAAAATACCGCATGGACGTACCGACTTTTTGATGTGGTTGATCTGTTTGAGGAGTCTTCCAAGGCCGCATGGGAAGCTGCCGCGTTTACGTTCTTGGATAATCTGACGGGGTGGCAGGGCGTCTTCAATGTGGACGGAAGCACGGGGAGTGTCTCCTACTCGCTGGATTTGAGTGATTTGACGTGGAATGGAACGAGCTTCACGTGGCAATTCGGCAGCGCGACTGAAGGACGATGGCAACTGGATGGTGGAGGACAGACAACTTATGTCCAAAAATCCAACGTAACCTTCAACAACGCGACTGGGGGAGAGATCAATGTCTTGGGCCCCATCGTTGTGAGCACGTGGTCAATTGAGCGCGGTGCGTGGAATATCACCCTCAACAGTGGATCCTCTTTGTCAGTACTTGGTGACCTGACCGTCAAAGACGGGGCTTCACTGTTGTTCATCAATTCGGGGCCTACAATCAGTAGCAGTGCATCAATCCGTGCGGATGGGAGTCTTGACTTGGGTACCAGCTCGTATAGTGGGAAGAGCTTGACAGTAGGTAGTAGAGGTGAATTCTCGGCTCTTAATCTCAGCTTGGTGTCGGGCACACTTACTCTACAGGACGGTGCAAGGTTGGCGATCGTGAGACAAGCCTTTTTACCAACAACTCATACAGAAGCGGAAAAAAACGAAATCGTCATCGGTCATGGGACAGTCGTATCCGTGGGGAGTTTCATCGTTAATGGATATCTGACCGATACGCCTTTCACATTGAAAGTGAAAGGCGGTTCATTCACATCGCTAGGTCAATACAGTGCCCCTGAGCAGTATAAGCTTGCTTTTTGTTATGTTGGTAGCAATGCCTCCATTGAGTTGACGGAAGGAGCCAGTTTCACCGTGAATGGCTCGGTATTGAGGCGAGATCTCAGGAACAATCTAAACTGTATTGGGGACATCACCATCACGGGCGGCAGCACGTTCACTGTGGGGCATGACGATGCATCGGCAGGCGTAATGGCAGGAAGCGAGACCATCAAAGATGCGTGGGTGAACAGCTTTAGTATCGACGGGCAGAGTAAGGCAACGGTACGCGGCTCGTTGCTCACGGCGACAACAATAAGGGTTGACGGAGGAGCAACGTTGAGCGTAGGCGGGAACTTGGCAAAATTTGTCAACGCAAACAACTACACGACCAATATGGCCAGTCTGACGATTGGCAGCGCGGAAAGCTGGGGGGAGGTGAAGGTGGATGGGAGTGTTTATGCGAACACTTTGACGATAAATGGATCCGGGACGTCGGGAGGGAAAGAGAGTTTGCTGAGCGTGGGCGGAAGCGTGAATGTGGGGCAGAGCCTCACCATGAATGCCCATGCGCGATTGGAGGTAGGTGGAGACATGACGTTTGCCAGCGGAGGACATGCGACAACCCTCTGGAACACGCGCGTGGAGGGGACGGTGACTGTGGAGAAAACGCGCACCTTGAGCCTGTATGAAGGCTTGCACCTCGGCAAGTTGGTGCGCAGGGGGGGGGGAGATCATGGCGTTGCTCTTGCGTATTACGGGAACGGGAGCGCGCCGCTCTTGAGCTTCAGGGCATCATCCGATGCCGATGAGGTGACTCTGTTGGGACTGAAGACGGCTGACGGGGTCATGACAGTTGCGGCGGGGAGCAGCAGCCGAGAGCTTGTCTTGGGGGTAAGCGGGCGCCTGACAATCGAGAAGGAGGCGGACGAGGTCTGGGATGCGCGTGACAACAAGGAAGGCTTTAACAACGGCGAGTTAAGTATTGCAACGCTGACGGGTGACAGTGGCGCCGTGGTCGATGGCGGTGGAACGTTGGTGGTGACGAAAGATGGCACCTACGGCGGACGGTTGACCGCAAATTTGACTTACCGGGGACAAGACGGAGGCGTTTTGACGCTCAGCGGTGAAACAAACATCCAGACCCTCACTGCAACCAGTGGCACCGTGAAATTGACGTCTTCCGACGCCCGTCTCCGCACCCTTGTCATGAACGGTGGCGGACTGGAATTGGGCGCGAAGACAACGCTGACGGTGGAAAAAACTACGGGAGGCAGCGGCTCGCTGAGCAAATTGCAACTGGGGGGCGGCAGCACGCTGAAAATGGGCGATGCTTTCAGCTTGGCGGGAGCGGGAGCCTGGGGGTGGGGCGAAGGTTCAAACCTGGAACTCAACTGGGATGGACAGAAGCAAATTACACTCTCGAGCGGCTTCAGTTTTGCCGAAGGCGTGGGTGCAGAGAACAAACTGCATATCTTGCTCTCCAGTGAATACATGGCGGCCGTGTATGAGCAGCTGATAAACGGAGGGGTGAACTTCTTCCACTTGGATGGGGTTACTTTGGATGAGGGATGGAGCCAGTACTTTAACATTGAATCCGTCGATAAAAGCTACCCCTCGGTTCAACTCACCGATAGTGGGAGGCTTATCTCGGGTCGTAGGGATGGCTACTATTGGAAAAATGAGGGAGGTACTTGGACTGATGCGGATCCGGAAGGCAGATTTGAGCCATCTCCGGGTCTGCCGACGCAACCTCCGCGCGGTCAAGACGTCATCTTCGAGGATTCCTCTGAAAACGACAACGTAGTGCAGATAGATTCAGCCGGTGTAAGCCCGAAGAATGTGTATGTGTCTCATGGAGAATTCACCTTTACGAGCGAGGGCGGACAAGGTCTGAACATGGCGATGTCCGAGGATGGTTCTGAAGGAAATCTGATGATATATCCAGACGCCAAGCTGCACTTGAATAACCATAATACGAGTATCTCTACCGTTACCGTGTATGGAGTCCTGGCTCTGGGACATGAGAGCGCCTTACCTGAAGAGACGAAGCTGCAGTTTCGAGGCGCCGGTACGTTGAAATACGATTCCGCGCCCGCGCAGGATGTGAGCAAGCTGGTGGTGAGCGGGACGGACACAAGCACGCAGCTGCATGTGGAGGTGACTTCCGAGGCGGGCGGCATTGAGGGCGGAAAGGCAACATGGGGCGCAGCGAGCGATGAGATAGGCGATAATGGGGGCATGAAACTGGCAGTGAACGGGGGAACCGTCAAGACGGGTGCAGGCAATTTTACCCTTGCCTGGAAGGAGCAAGCGAAAACCAGAAAGCACGAGGGACGCATGAAGGTGGAGGAAGGTACGCTCACGCTGGATGTGGACACCAGTAAGGGCCGTACGGAGATGAGTGGCGACTCGAGTGTGGAGGAAAATGGTGTCCTGGAGTTGAGAGCCGGGGGGACGAGAGGAATGGACTATTCCGGCGCTGTCAGTGGCGGCGGCACTCTGCGCGTGAGTGAAGGGCAGGTGACCCTCAGCGGCTCCAACAGCGTGAGCCGCATCGAGCTGGGGGAGGACACTGTAACGAGCGTCTCCAACGGTGAAGCGTTGGGAATCAAAGGAACGGAAGAAGTGATGCTGGCCGGTAAACTGCAGCTGAGCAACGCTGAGGGAGCGCCTGTGGATGTGGCAAGCAAGCTGCATGTGCAGGAGGGTTCGATCGTGAACGGGAAGGTGACTGTGAGCGGTGAGCTGCATGTGGACGGGGCGGCGACATTCCAGGACGAAACAACCTTGAGCGGCACGGTGAAAGCAGACGCCGACGCTACCTTCGAAGGAAAGGTCCAAGTGACCGGCAAGCTGACCGGCAGCGAAGGAAGCCTGGCGCTGGGAGAAAAGGGCACGGGAACAGTGAGCGGCGACATGAGCGAATTTGACGGTTCTCTGAATACCGGGAATGGAAGGGCCTGGACGCTCACGGCGGGTGCGCTGACGAAAGAAATACGAGCCTCCGCCGATGGCAGCGGCTCCGTCAACTTCTCCGGAGACGCGAAAAAGGCGTACAGTGGCAATATCGACGACTTCTCCGGCACTCTGCGAAACAGCGGAGCGGGCGCCCTTGTCATCACCTCTGAGGTAGGTGAAGGAGAAGGTCATGATGTGGCCCTTTTCACCAATGAGTCTGACGGCAGCATTATATTGGGCAGTGTGGAGAAATCGATTACATGGAATGGCAGCACATTGAAAGGTACCGGTACCGTGGAACTTGCCAATGTGGAGTTCACGGCGAAGGAGGTTGCCGGCACGACTTTCCTCAGCGTGAATACGGCCATTTCCGCCACCGGCAGTATCGGCAGGTTGAGCCGTGCCGCCGCACCGCAGGTCATTGTCCGTTTCTCCTCCGGTCTGGACGCCGCGAGACTCCGAGATATCCGCATCAACGCAAACGGGCAACTCATCGGCGTTGTCGGCGAATTCAAGGTGGGTCAGGATCACGTTCTGTCGTTGATCTTCAGCGAAGAAAATGTATCTGTGACCCCTGACGGCGGGTATGCGCTTATCGTGGGCGGTGAAACAGCCCCGTTCACCCTGGATGCAACCGATGCCGAAAATCGGCGCTTCTTCCTGGGAGGGAGTGCGGTTACGTCCATCATCGTTAAACTGCGCAACGCCGCTGAAAATAATCCTCTTGAGCGACCGTGGGTTTATCTGCGGGCGCTGGACAACGGGACATTGATCACAGGTCCTCTGTCCGCGAAAGAGGATTTTGAAGGCGATGCAGCTCGCCTGCTCAACATGGTGGCGGAGATCGAGGCCTGTGTGGAAGGCAACAACATCAAGCTGACGGGAGATGTCAAAGATGTCTATGTCTCCATGCCGGGCGAGCAGACGGAGTATTTCAGCGTGCTCAGCGATGCCAAAGCGATCCTGATGGCGAACGAAGGCGACATCCTCCATGTGGAGCGTTCTGAGGAGGACGAGGGGAAGGATCAGTTCCGGATCAATAACCTGTTGGGCGTGCCGGATACGACACTCCACTTCAAGAAAGGGCAGGATGAGGAGGGATATACCGTGAACTTCCGTAATTACGATGCCAGGGATGTGATCGATGGCAAGTATGCTCCGGACGTTGAGATCAATGGTACTGACGTGTACGGGCTGGACACGGAATTCGGAGGAACGATACAGGCGGATGCCGGGGTGGATGTAATGAAGAATGGGCACGGAAAGTTGTCGGTGCGGGGCAATTATCAGCTGGATCAGGGCGACACCACGATTGGCGCCGGAGCGCTGGAACTCTATGGCAAGAACAACGCGATGGATGACTTGGTGTTTGCTTACGAGACTGCCGAGCAGCAGATTGGCCAGGGCGAAGAGGAGCGCGGGCTGCTGCTCCGCGGAGCTTCTACCACCACGGTGCGTGGAAGCATCCGTGAGACGGAGGGTAAGACGGGCGGCGACATTCTGTTGAGCGGTGGCGCGAAGCTGGCGCTGGAGGGGAAGAGTGAGCTGAAGCACGGGACCTCCATCACCGGCAGTGAGGGAGGCGGGACAATTATCTTGAAGAAGGACACGGAGGCGAGTTTGACCTTTGCCGACGAGGCAGATGCCGACGGCGACGGGATGGCGGATACGCACCTCTCCGGTGTGGCAGTCGAGATGGCGCAAGGCACGACCTTGGATGTGGGCAGGGGACAGGACTACCTGACGGCACTGAACGGCAGCGGAACGCTCAAGAGCAATGGCAGCAGCGACGTGGAGGGCAGTGGCGTCCTGACGGTCGAGGACGGCAGTTTCTCCGGCACGCTGTCCGGCTCCGGGAAAGATGGCAGAGGCCCTGCCGGCACGCTGGTCGTGGCCGATGGGAAGCGCTTTACCTTGGACAATGCCAAGGGCACGGCGCAGTATTCCGAAGATGCATCCGCCTGGAAGGTGAAGGTGGGAGAGGATTCGAAGCTCACCCTGGATGTGGGAAGCAGTGAAGAGCGTTTGTGGCTCGGAGAGGTGAGCTTGGGCGATGGCGGCAACATGACCGTGGACTTCCGGGAGCGGGCTCTCAACGGCGACGCGCTGGGGGCGGTCATTGTGGAGGCCGGTGAGGGAGCCGTGCTGGAGTTCCACAGCGATGCCGGCGTGAATGAAAACGACTCCACCGTGAAGACCGGTATCAGGGTAAGCGAAGGAGTAATCCATGACGCTTTCAAGGAGCAGGTGAAGTTCACCGGAGCAGCCAATTTCCTGAAGGATCACGAGGTGAAGATCGTGGACGGCGAGATTCAGGTAACGACGACGGAAGCCGCGGAAAACAAGCTGGAACGGGTGATGCCCAACGCGGGCAAGAATGGACTGGCAGGCGCGACGATGCTGTGGGATTCGCTGAAGGATAAATCGCAGTCAGACGGATTCTTTGAGGCGTTGCTCGACCCGGATTCAGACTACAAACGCTTGATCAATGACCTGATCTGCAAGTTTGACAACGGGGAAACCGGCGACATGGAGCGTACGCTCACCTCCGTGGCGGGTCCCTCCATCGCAACGCTTGGTCCGGCGTTGGCGGAAGACATGCACCGCCAGCTCAAAGCCATGCGCAACCGCACAACCACCATGGGCGGCGAGATGCGCTACGACGGCTACGACAATCTGCCGCTCTGGCACGCCTGGATCAGCGGCGAGGGAGGCTATCACAAGATGGACGCGGATAGCTTTGCGCCGGGCTACACGCTCAACAACTGGGGCGGCACGGTGGGCGTGGATGTCGACGTGAGCGCGCAGCGGACCCTGGGTCTGGCGCTTTCCGCGATGTACGGCAATCTGAAGCCGGATTCCGCCGATTCGGCGACCGGGCACCTGGATACGATGTACCTGAGCGCATTCCTGCGCGCCGGCAGCGGCCGCTGGATCCACACGTTCGTGGTCAGCGGGGGTCTGGCGGATGTGAAGCTGGATCGCACGGTGAACTACGGCGGCGGCAGCTACCGCACGAAAGGCAGCACCGATGGCTATGCGCTGGGCGCCCTGTATGAGGTCGGCTACACCGGATTCACCAACAAGAAGGGAACCCTGGCGCTGCAGCCTGTGTTCAATGTGGAGGTGCGCCACGCCGGCATCAGCGGATACAACGAGACGGACAGCGATGCCGGGCTGCGTGTGGACGACATGGAGCAGAACATCGTGACGTTCGGCATGGGAGCGCGCTTGCAGAGCGCCGTTGGGGAAAATGCCTTCAACCGGTCCTCCATCTTCGAGGCGCGCCTGCTGCTGAAAATGGATGCGGGCGACCGTTCCGGCGTTGCCAAGAACGGGATTGTCGGCACGACGAAGATGGCGGAGGTGGAGAGTGCGGAAGTGGGCGCGGTGGGAGTGGAAGCGGGAGCGGGTCTGACGATACCGTTGGGGTCGCAGTCCGGCAGTCTGTTCCTGGACGCGTCGCTGGAATATCGTCGCGGCTGGACAAGCGTCAACGTATCGGCAGGATATAGAGTGGACTTCTGATTTTCGATTGACGAGTTACGATTGACGATTTGGGAAATTTGGCGCGCTTGCGCGCGGAGCTTCAGCGGCGGCGGTGGACGGAGCCGTGGGTGGTCAATGGTTCGAAAGGTCAGTGGAGGAGCAGAGCTGATAAGCCGCGGCTGGACAAGCGTCAACGTATCGGCAGGATATAGAGTGGATTTCTGATTTTCGATTGACGAGTTACGATTGACGATTTGGGAAATTTGGCGCGCTTGCGTGCGGAGCTTCAGCGGCGGCGGTGGACGGAGCCGTGGGTGGTCAATGGTTCGAAAGGTCAGTGGAGGAGCAGAGCTGATAAGCTGCGGCTGGACAAGCGTCAACGTATCGGCAGGATATAGAGTGAATTTCTGATTTTCGATTGACGAGTTACGATTGACGATTTGGAAAGAATTCGCGCTTGCGCGCGGAGCTGCGGAGCTTCAGCGGCGGCGGTGGACGGAGTCGTGCGTGGTCAATGGTTCGAAAGGTCAGTGGAGGAGCGGAGCTGATAAGCCGCGGCTGGACAAACGTCAACGCATCGGCAGGATATAGAGTGGATTTCTGATTTTCGATTGACGAGTTACGATTGACGATTTGGAAAGAATGCGCGCTGGCGCGCGGAGCTGCGATGCTCGCCGAATTTCCCAAATCGTCGTTCGAAAATGCAAAAGAGGCTTCGCCGCGGTCATGCAGCGAAGCCGAATCTTTTAGAAGCAGGTGAGTTCGCGACCTCAGGCTTTCAGCTCATTGCCCAGCTCAATGATGGAGTATTCCCCCTCGTGCAGGCGGTACACAATTTGCAGCACATTGCGACGCGCATTGCGGTACAGCACAAAGGGCTTGCCGGAAATTTCCAGCTCCATGATGGCATCCTCCTTGTACATGGTCTTCAACTCATATCCCTCGCGGGTGATGCGCACCGGCTTGGGATCCTCGGGCGCATCAATATCCACATCGTGGTCGAGGACATCTTCATCGTACACTTTTTCCTCCAATTTGCGGATGCTCTGCGAACGGTGCGGTCGAAAATGCTTCATCAGGCGGGTCTTGTGCTTGCGCATGCGGCGCATAATCTTGGTGACCGTTTCATCCAGCGCCGCGTACAAATCCGTCCCGGTCGTGGAGGCTTGGATTGTGATGTGATCCGCGCAGAACAGGACAATTTCCGCCATGTGCCTGTCCTTCTGCACATCCACCACCACGCGTGCTTCCACGATGCGCGGGTAGTCGATGTGGATAGCCTCGATCTTCTTGCGGGCAAACTCGCGGATGGCATCCGTCACCTCGATATGGCGCCCGGTCACAATAATGTTTGTCTCGTTGTTGCTTGACATTGTATCAAATTCCTTCGTGTTAGACGGGAGGGGACGGCATTCTGCACGGGCAGTCCTTCCCCGCGTCTCATCATAGCGGCGCAATCGCTTCTTTGCAACAAAAAAATGCCTCACTGACGGAAGATTTACGAGCAAAAAAGTTTTCTGCCTGGACTGAACAAAATTGCTTGCCAAAATGGGGTTCGAGGTGTAAAATGCGCGCGCTCACGCATTGCCCGGTAGCTCACAGGCGCCCGCACAACTACCGGAGTATGGGCCAGAGAAATGCGAGAGGAACGATAAAACTAACCAACAAAATCAATGAGTAATGTTGAACTGGAGGCTTTGATTGAGTCGAAGCTTCCGTCATTCCGCAAGGGGGATATCGTTAACGGTACCATCCTTGAAATTCGTCCGCAAGTCGTCTTGGTGGACATCGGGTACAAGTCCGAGGGAGAGATACCTATCTCCGAATTTGAGGACGAAGAAATTGAAGTAGGCGACCAGATCGAAGTGCTGCTGGAAAGTTTGGAGAACGAGGATGGGCATGTGGTGCTTTCCAAAGAAAAAGCGGCCCACAAGCAGAACTGGGACAAGATCGTGGCCGTCTTCAAGGAGGGAGGCCTGGTGAAGGGCAAAGTGAAGAGTATCGTGAAGGGCGGACTGATGGTGAATGTGGGCGTGGAAGCCTTCCTGCCCGGATCGCAGGTGGACATCATACCCCCGAAGGATCTCAACGAGTACGTGGGTAAGATATATGAGTTTAAGATTGTGAAAGTCAACGATGAGCGCAAGAACATCGTGCTGTCGCGCCGCGAGGTGATTGAGGCGGAGCGCAGCGAGTTGCGCCAGCGGTTCCTGGAAACCGTGAAGGCGGGGGACAGAGTGCGTGGCATCGTGAAAAATCTCACGGACTTTGGCGCTTTCGTGGACCTCTCCGGCATGGATGGCCTGCTGCACATCACGGATATGAGCTGGGGACGCGTGAATCATCCCTCAGAACTGCTGCATATCGGACAGGAGCTGGAGGTACTCATTCTGGATGTGGATCGCGACAAGGAGCGCGTGTCACTCGGGCTCAAGCAGCTTTCGGACAATCCTTGGGCCGACATTGAGAAGAAGTACCCGATTGGCTCCCACGTGAAGGGACGCGTCACCAAGCTGCTCGCCTACGGCGCCTTTGTGGAGCTGGAGCGCGGCGTGGAAGGACTTGTGCACGTTTCCGAGCTCTCCTGGACCAAGAGGATTACGCGCCCGAGCGACGTGCTTTCGCTGGATCAGGAAATTGAAGCCGTGGTGCTCAACATTTCTGTGGAAGAGCAGAAGATATCGCTGGGCGTGCGTCAGCTGGAAGAAAATCCGTGGGATGCCATCGAGGCTCGCTTCCCCGTGGGCACCATTATTTCCGGAGCCGTGCGCAACCTGACGCCCTACGGCGCGTTTGTGGCGCTTGAGGAGGGAATTGACGGCATGATCCACGTGTCGGACATGAGCTGGACGCGCAAGATCAACCACCCCTCCGAAGTGCTCAAGAAGGGCGATGTGGTGGAGGCTCGCGTGCTGAGCATCGATAAGGAAAATCAGCGTGTTTCTCTGGGCATCAAGCAGCTTGGCGAGGACCCGTGGGAGACCATCGACACCTGCTTCAAGGTGGGCGATTTGGTAACCGGGCAGGTGGCCAAGATTGCCTCCTTCGGCGCGTTCGTGAACTTGAATGGCGATATCGACGGCCTCATTCACATCTCCCAGCTTTCCGAGGAACATGTGGAGCGCGTGAAGGATGTCATCAAGGTGGGCGACGAGATTCAGGCCCGCGTCATCAAGGTGGACAAGCTGGAGCGCCGCATCGGACTTTCCGTGAAAGCGGTGAACTACGATGCCGAGCAGCTGCGCCGCGAAACGGCAGCTTTCGAGACAGTGCGCGCCGGCGATATGGTCGGCCTGGAGCAAGCCTTCAACCTTGCTTCTCTGCAGGCCGCCGAGGAGTGGAGTCCGTCGGAAGGAAACGAAAAGAAGGACTGAAGCCCGCTCAACGTCTTCTTTCAGCCTGCTGCCGGCTCTCGAGCCTGCAGCAGGTTTTTCCTTTTTCGGAGATTTTTCCACACGTGTCTCAAAAAAATATTCTCCGGGCTCATTGAATCCATTTTCCATCCTTTTCGATGGACGAAAGAAGGAAGCCAGCGAGACAGAAAACTATGGGCCGATCCAGCAAAGCGGGAAACCCGGCATGGCATCACTCTGGATGCTTTCCCTTGATCATCGCATCTCGACTTCGAAAATTCCACTAAGCTTTCTAACCAATCTGCGCTTGCTTCCGCCCTTTCCCGTCGCCCACGCTTCGCATTTCCTGAGCTTCCGACTCGCCATCGTTCCAAATCTTAATCCGTAAATCGAAAATTACCAATGGGTTATCCTTCATGATGCGGCAATAACGACCTGTTGGGATTGCTTTTTCTTGGGACAAACATGAGATTTTTCCGGGAAGGGAAAAAACTTGCTTGCCAACAGGCTGGCAATGTGGTAAAAACGGGTTGCTATGAAAAAACTTCTTTCCCTTGTTGCCCTCACGGCCATGGTGGTCAGCACCGCCTCTGCTGCTCCGTACTATCTGCCGCAGCCTGCTCCCGGCGAGCTTACCCCTTATGATTGGCAGCCGGTGTATTCCTTGGAGGGTACCTACAATTTTTCGGACAAAGATGGCATCCCCGACATGGCGGGGGCTCGTCTGAATTTCAGCTTGTACAGCGATGCCGTTTCCACGGTGCGTCATCAGGTTACGATTTCCGCCGGCTATGAATACGGGAAAGAAACGTACGAGGAGGTCCGCATAACGGGCATACGCCTGCCGCTGACGCTGGGGTACGACGCCAATATCGCCCTCACAGACCATGTGATGCTGGATTTGGGAGCCAGGGGCGGTTATGCATGGGGATGGGGCAAAGAAGAGAATGAGCTTTTCGATTGGAAAGAATCAATGGGTGGTTTCACCTTTGGGCTGGGTGCCGGCATCAAGGTAAAGTGCTCGGATTCCATCTATGTGAAAGTTGGCTATGAGTTTAACCGCACGTTCTTCCAGGATTGCGGAATCTCTCATATCAACTTCGGGCAGCACGGTATCGTCGTTGGCGTTGGCGTCCGTTTCTGATCGGATTTCTCTGATTTTTTCCATTGAGTTTATGCGAAAACGGCCACCGGCGATCTGCCGGTGGCTGTTTTTTGGGGGAGGGTGTGCAGGGCAACCCAGGGCAACCGCATTAGGAAATGCGGTTGCTATTGACGATTGACGAGTTACGAATTACGATTTATTGATCATGTGCGCGTTGCGCAGTTTTTTTTCGAATCATGAACGTAGGCAGGAGAGTTCTTGAGAGCCATCATCACGATGACTGCTTGTTGTCATTTTATGATGCGTATCAACGATAATATCAGCCAACAAGGCCATTTTCTCCGTTGATGAACTTCTTTCAAATGCGTTTGCCCTGCAGGGCAACTGTATTTGGATAAAGGGGGCAAAAACTCTCCAGCTGCCTGATCATGCCTGTTCCCGAACACGAAAACAGCAAAGGCAGTACACTCCGCATCTTCGTGAGCTGTGCTCGCCGAACTTCCCAAATGGTAATTCGTCCATCGAAAATCGAAAATGAAAAACGCTTTTCCCAAGCGGTTTCCCTGTGAAGCACTTAGAGGATTATTCAGAATAACGGAGTTTTTTAACCTTGCAATACCTCATCAAGAGGAGTATCATCGCGGCGGCGCATGGTCGTGCGCCAAATTACCATTTTACATACCAACTTCGAGCAATGGACTTTATATCATCGAATGCTGCCGCCCTGAGCCCGTCGCTTACGCTCGCCGTAACGAACCGTGCCAAGGAAATGAAAGCGAAGGGAGAGCAGGTATATGGGCTCGCCGGGGGAGAGCCCGACAAAGACACCCCGGAAAACATCAAGCAAGCCGCCATCCAAGCCTTGCAGGGTGGCGCCACCAAATACACGCCATCTGCCGGCCTGCCCGCCCTGCGCCAGGCCATTGCTGACAAGCTGCAGCGCGACAATCATTTGACCTGCGCACCGGAGCAGATCTGTGTGTGCTCGGGAGCTAAGCCGGCGGTGTACAGTGCGTTGCGTGCTACTGTCAGCGCAGGGGATGAGGTGATCATTCCTTCGCCTTACTGGGTGAGTTACCCGGCCATGGTGGAACTATGCGGAGGGACGCCGGTGTATGTACGCACCAAACCGGAAAATGGATGGAAAATCACCGCAGAGGAGTTTGCGGATGCCATGACGCCGCGCACGAAGATGATTATCCTTACCACGCCGCACAATCCCACCGGAGCCGTGTACAGCGAGGAGGAGCTGCGCGCCCTTGGTGAAGTGGCCGTGGACGAAGACATCCTCATCTTGTCGGATGAAATTTACGAGCATCTCATCTACGGCGAGGCCAGGCACGTTTCCATTGCCTCTCTCTCTGCAGAACTTAATAACCTCACCATCACCATCAACGGCTTCTCCAAGAGCTATGCCATGACCGGTTGGCGCCTGGGATACTCCGCTGCGCCGGATGCGATTGCCAAGGCCATTCGCCTCATCCAGGACCATACGGCATCCAACGCCACGACCTTTGCTCAGTACGGAGCCATCGAGGCGCTCGCCGGGGACCAAACGTTCGTCAGCGACTTGCGCGAGGAGTATGATTTTCGCCGCCAGTACGTGTACGACCGACTCTCCAGGATGCCCAAGGTGAAGGTTGTGGAACCGATGGGGGCTTTCTATTTCTTCCCGGATATCAGCGCCACCGGATTGGATTCCATGGCATTCTGTGAGCGTTTGCTGGAGCGTTACAAGGTGGCGGCCGTGCCGGGTGTCGCTTTCGGGAACGATCAGGCCATCCGCATCTCCTACTGCACATCGCTGGATGTGCTCAAGGAGGGGCTCGACCGTCTGGAGGACTTCTGCCGTAAGCTCTGAGCCACGGCTCCTTTTCGGTAGCGAAGAGAGGGAAAACTCTGCCCTTCGCGGAGCTCCTCATCGCTTTTTCCTCAATGAGTATGATGAAAATTTCCACAAAGGGGCGCTACGCCCTGCGTCTGATGGTCGCCCTGGCGAGCCAGCCGGGCGCGCAGCCTATGTCCCTTCGCGCTGTGGCGGAACAACAACGCCTCACACTCAAATATCTGGAAACCATCATTGCGCTGCTCCTGCGCGAGCGCCTCGTGGTGAGCCTGCGCGGCAAATCCGGCGGCTATCGGCTTTCCCGCCCGGCCTCTCGCTACACCGTGTACGAGATTTTGCAAGCCACGGAGGGCGAGTTGGAACCGGTGAACTGCCTGGACTCCGGGAAGTACAGCTGCCCGATGGAAAAGCTGTGTCCCACGCAGCCGGTGTGGCGCGGATTGCAGCGCGTCGTGCGCGAGTATCTGGAGTCCATTACCCTGGAAGACTTGGCAAAGTCCCCGCCGGGCGAGTTTTCCTATCGCGATGGCATCTGATTCTCCCCCGGGGGGGCCACTTGGGAAGCTTGCGGTTGCCGCGGCGTGTTGTAGCGATTGGCGGCGGTGGAAAATCCCTCCTGCAACAGGCATTGCAACGCTTCTGCCGCGCGAGAGATGGCGGTTTGCATCGCCTCTTTCTCCTCCGGCGCAAACCCGCCGAGCACGTGGGAAATGAGGGCCTGACGCCCATGTGAGCCTATACCCACGCGCAGGCGTGGGAAGGACTCCGTGCCCAAATGAGCAATGACGGATTTCATGCCATTGTGGCCGCCCGCGCTGCCTCCCTGTCGCAAGCGCAGAGACCCCACGGGAAGCGCAATATCATCGTACACGACCAACACTTGCTCCGGAATGAACTTGAAATAGCGCATCAGCGCGCCCAGGCACCGGCCGGATTCGTTCATGTACGTTTGAGGCTTCACCAACAACACGCCCGGTCCCCGCGCCACGAGCCCCTTGCGCGCGGAATCCGGCTTCCAGATCGCCCTGCAGAGCTCCGCAAAGGCATCCAGCACGGCAAAGCCCACGTTGTGCCGCGTACCGACGTAAGAAGCGCCCGGGTTGCCCAGACCGGCAATGATGCGCACGGAATCCATCATTGGCAGGCGCTTTGTTCAGAGAGCACGATGCTGCGGTTGACGGCGTTGAGGTAAGCGCGGGCGGAGGCCTCCACCACATCGCTGGCCGCGCCCTTGCCGGACACCGGCCTGCAATCGTCGCCGAACTGCACCTTCACGGAGACTTCGCCGAGGGCGTCCTGCCCGGCCGTGGTGGAGCGCACCGCGTAATCCACCAGATCCCCGCGCGTGCGGGTGATACGGTCGATGGCTTTGAAGCTGGCATTGACGGGACCGTTGCCGATCGCGCAGTCGGTATAGCTCTTGCCATCTTTTTCCAAAGTGACGGTGGCGGTGGGTTTGGCGGAGCTGCCGGCCGTGAATTGCAGCATCACCATCTTCCACTTCCCTTCGTGCGTGTCAAGAGAATCATTCACCAGCGCCGCCAGGTCATCATCGTACACAAACTTTTTGCTGTCGCCCACCTTCTTGAAGCGTTCAAACACCTGCGTGAGCTCCTCTTCTGACAGTTCGTGTCCCAATTTTTCCAGGCGAGCCTTCACGGCCGCGCGTCCGGAGTGCTTCGTGAGCGGCAGCTCCGTCTCGCCCCAGCCCACATCCGCCGGGTTGATCACCTCGTAGGTTTCGCGCTTGGCCAGGATGCCGTGCTGGTGGATGCCCGAGCTGTGGGCAAAGGCGTTCTCCCCGACAATGGCTTTGGATCGCTGCACCGCCATGCCGCTCATGCGGGACACCACGCGGCTCGTCTTGACGATTTCCCGCGTATTCACTCCCACCACCTTGCTGCCGGGAGCAAAGCCGAAAGCCTCCGGACGCAAGGTGAGCGCCATGATGACCTCCTCGAGGGCGGCGTTGCCGGCGCGTTCGCCAATGCCGTTGATCGCTCCTTCCACCTGGCGCGCACCGGCCGTCACGGCAGCCAGCGAGTTCGCCACGGCCAGCCCGATGTCGTTGTGGCAATGTACTGAAATGACGGCCTTGTTGATGTTGGACACGTGGTCGATGAGGTAGCGGATCATGTTGCTGTACTCCCCCGGCGTGGTGAAGCCCACCGTGTCCGGAATGTTCACCGTCGTAGCTCCGGCATCGATGACGGCTTCAATCACCTGTGCCAGGTAATCCAGCTCCGTGCGGCTCGCATCTTCCGGGGAAAACTCCACGTCCTTCACCAGGCTGGCGGCCATCTTCACGTAGCGCACGGCCATGTCCAGCACCTCCTCCTTGGTCTTTTTAAGCTTGTATTCGCGGTGCAGGGGACTGGTGGCCAAAAAAGTGTGGATGCGTCCGCGATCTCCCGCCGGCGCCACAGCTGCCGCCGCCTGCCGCACATCGTTCTCCACACAGCGCGCCAGGCCCGCTATCCGCGTGTTCTTGAGCGTGCGGGCTATGGTGGACACCGCCTCAAAGTCCCCATCCGAGATGCAGGGAAATCCTGCTTCAATGATATCCACTCCGAGCTTCTCGAGCTGACGCGCCACTTCCAGCTTCTGGCGCAGATTCATGGAAGCTCCGGGGCATTGCTCGCCATCCCGCAGGGTGGTGTCGAATATCAAGACGCGGTCGTTGGATTTCATAACGACCCCATCCTATTTCTTTTCGTTTTTCGGGTCAAGAAAAAAGTTGCTTCTCGCGCGCACGCGCTCGCGCGCTGGCTCCCGCGACGCGCGCGCGGGAGATTCCCCTCATTTGCGTGTATTTTTCACCAGCTGACACCAATTTTGAAACGCTACCGTCTCATCATTTATTTTTCCTCGCTCCCCGCGAAATCAGCAGGGCGCGAATGCGTTCGGCATTATCGACTCCCACACAATCCAGCGGCGTTGCTCCCTTATCCGTCACGGCATTCACATTCGCTCCATGCTCCACGAGCCACTGCGTGATGCTCCAGCTTCCAATCCCGCAAGCATAATGCAAAGCTGTGTTTCCTTTCGTCTCCGGCAAAGTAATATCCACATCAGCACCATTGCGAATAAGCGGGAGCAACACAAGAAGCCTCCTCTGGTATAAGGCAGATTCGGCACTCTTGCATTTTAACGCTCGCAGCCGATCTATCATGGCATCGAGCTGCTCCATGTCCGACTCGGGTATACTCTGACGTGAAGAGCTCTTCGTTTCCTGTTCGACCCGCTCCACACTACTGCTTCTTTCCTGCATTCCCTTGGGCAGTTCGACTGATTGGAGAAGCATCTGATTCTCCTCATCGAGTAATTGTGCTGTCCGTTCCGTCTCTTTAGAAATCCGTTTTGTCATCGCCTCAGCGTAGTATTTTTCCGCAAAGAGGACAATCTCATTGTATTGCTTCTTTAACTCCTCATTTCTCTCTTCGACCTCTTTCAATTGTTCCTCCACCTGCTCTCTTACATCTGAATACACATACCCATGCCTGCTCAATTCCATCAGGTGTTCCCGTACAGCCTGACACTTCTGCCAACCTCGATTGTACCTGCGGCGTATCTGGTCTGCTCTTTCTTTAAGAGAGCTTACCTGAAGCCGTTGGACGTATTCAGAGTTCTTTAATGGCTTGTCATCATTCACGGTTTGTTCGTTCAGTAAGGAACACTCCCGAATAGTGGCTTGCAGAGAACGTGCTTCTACATACTTCCACATGTTATACCCACCTGAGGGAATAAAGATGAAGAGGAAGAGAGCTACTCCCGCTATTATGTGTTTCCTATCATCCAACATAATACGATTGCTTACCAATCTTATTCCTCATTAACCAACTGTGCACAGGCTTCCTGAACTTCTCTCAGTTCTTGCTCTATATCGGAATCAGCCGACAGGTTTCCCAAGCGGGTCAGATACTTTGAAAAATACAATCGTTGCGCAAGTTGTTCAACCCGATATCCCATATTTTCCAGTTCCTTTTTCCTGTTCTCTTGATTCTTTATTTGGTCATCATAGACATCTTTTGCCTCGGTCATAGCTGAATTTTCTCTCTCTGCGTTGAGTTTTTTTATTTCTCCCTCCGTACGCGCAAGATATCTATTCACCGCCATGAAATAGTTGTGCAGCAGTGGAGCTTCTTTTGCCAAAATAATGACTGGCCCGCGGTAATGATCCCACAAACATGGAAATTTGATCTCATCCAAAAGTGATATAACCGAGATAAACAGGAAAGCAACAACAGACAATGCTATAAATAATCCTCCGCCTCCAACCTCTGATAATTTATTGCAGAAAAAGAATCCGCTGATGAATACAAGTACACACACAACTATAAGTCCCACCCACAACATATTACACCAGAACTCGGATGTCAGGAAGTATTCCATCTCAGTCCTCTATATTCAAAATATCGATTTCTGCACTTAACTTGTTGCAGTGACTTTGTAAATTTTGCACGTTTTTATTTGCTTTCTCAAGCATTTCCTCTTGTTCGGCGTCATTGAGTGCATCTCTCGTTGCTTTCAGCATGGCAATACGCTCCCGGGCGAGTCGCACGTCCTCACGAGCACGTTCACGAATCGTACGCAGCTCCTGTAATTTTTTCGTGCGTGATTCGATCGACTTCTCATAACCGATCAGCTGATTCTCATAAAAAACTGCTTGTTCATCATTGCGTAGCGCAAGTTCCTCCTTGCCCTGATTACGATAGTCTGCGGCCTTCTCTTGTGCGCGTCGCAAACATAGCCGTGCGTCCAATTGGAGATGTTTAAGTGTTGTCAGCTTTTGTTCTGCTTTGACGTATTCCGTATCGAAGCGTTGCAAGGCGAGTGTCCCCTGGTCGAGTTTAGATTCCAAGGCTGCCACGGATTGCCCTGTTGCAACCTTAAAAACGATTCCTAACTCAGTGCGCGCCTCCGGCGAAAATGCCAAAATGCACAGCACCAGAAGAATCGCTGCTCCAATAATAGCCCCAACTATTTTCTGCATGGCTCTTTACTAATTGGATTCATCCATCGCCTGCACCTCCAACTCTGCCTCCAAACGGTTGCACGAACTACGCACCTCCTCTTCCAGCTGGCGCGCCTTTTGGAGCGCAAACCCGGCATCGCTCCCTCCCGCTGCCCGAAGCTCTGCTCCAAGACTTTGCGTTTTTGCTTTCAACGTATCCAGCTCAATCTTCTTCTGTTTAAGCACAAGCTGGAACCGCTTGTACCCTCTCTCCGCTTTCGCTGCGGCCGCCGTGAGCGAGGGAAGTCGCTCCTCTAGCATCTTGAGCTCAGCCCGCTTGACTGAGGTGTCGCCTCCGTGACCCTCCGCTTCCGCTATGACCGCCTTACAATCTCGGATCTGTCGCTCACAATCGGCTTTTAGCGTTTTGAGCTCAATGAGAGATGCCCGCTTCGCCTGCAGTGCCGTCTTGTAGTGTTCCAGGGCTACATCCGCTTTCCCAACACGCTTTTCCAGTGCGGATATCGTCTTCTGCACCGCTACTGCCCCCGCCGCCTCCAGTGATTGCTCTGCTTCCGCGCTCTTCTCCGGGTAGAAGATGAAAGCCAGACCAACGAGCACAGCCATAATAAATACGAACCAAATGAGCTTTTTCATGCAGTATTACTGATTTTTCCACTTTCCCAGCGATCTCCATGATGTTTTCCCTTTTCCTTTCAGGATCATGATCAAGCCAAATACATCTATTCTTCTTCTTCCGCCTCGGATATTCCCCATAAACTGCGCCATATCTTACCAGCAAGGCGGAAAGAACCCTTCCTTGCTCCTGTCAACTTTTTCTTCGCGCGTGCGTATTCTTCTCGTCGCCTCTGCCTGTATTCACCATAGGTCTCTCCTGGTTGTCGGCTACTGAGTGGATTTTCAGGGGGGGTGTCTCCTACATTAAGCACTTCGAAGAAACCGACAAAAATTCCCCAACAAAATACGATGAGAAACACGGCAAATTTTACTAGCCACCAAGTAACAAAAAACGTATACTTTGTTATCCACCATACAATAATTGAAGAATACTTTGTTATCCGCCAAACCGCAATGGAAAGCCAGACTATAATCCACTCGCACAATTTAAAAGGGAAAAGAAGAACATTCTTCCAAGGAAAAGGCTTTTTCGGTTCAGCAATTTTCCCCTCTGTTACATCTGCTGTTTCTGCCGAAACCTCTATTTTTTGACTCGATACAGGAGTGGCTTCTTGGTCTATTTGCGTGGGTGTAATTTCTGGAGGAGTACAAATATTCTCCTCAATGATGGAAGCATTTTCCGCCTCAACATCACGGATTGCTGTAGCATTTCCTTTATTCATGGTTTTGCATCATTATAGGAATTCGATTCAGTACAGCACTTCCCTCATATGAAAAACATGCAAGATCAAAGAAAAGCGTCATTTAACTTCAGACTGTTTCACAGACAACCAGTAATAACTACAATACTTGGATGCGTGAACTTTTTGTACGTAAAAATCTATATTTGTCTCATTGCCTGATTCATCAAAAATTCTCTCAATACTTTCCTTGTATTGTTTCAACTTTTGGTCGAGCGGTTCACCTCCCTCCATATCACGAAGAAGAATGTTCCGTGCATCCAGACTACGATAAACAGATATACATAGACGGTTGTTTCTACTTAAAGATATTAAATTATTCTCGATCTGTATTATAGGAAAGAATTTAGAGCGTAGGCCTAAAAACTTATTCCTATACTCTCCCTTCTCTTTTTGAGACAGCTCCTCATAGGGTTGTTCGTACAGAGCGGAAAGTGCTTCTTTCGCCCTAAGAAGCGCAATAGCTTTTAGATGATTGAGCAAATAATGTATGCGATCTGTATTCATATAAGTGATTAGATATTTTTTTGCGTCCTCATTGGAGGAACCGGAGAGGAGTTTAACGAATTCATAATCCGTACTTCTTCTGATTCATTTTGTTGATTATTAGTTAGTTTAATATTGACAATCAGGCTTAAATTTCAGCATTCTGTGACTATTCATTTGGGTGAACGTAGAGCCTTGCATGCACGGCTTGCAAAATTTTGTCGGACTGTCATATTTTCTTCTTGCATGCGGATTATGAATACGTACCGATATGAAGACGAAATCAGATAGAAAGACGGAGCTGGCGGCGATGGAGGTGCTGCGGCAGACGGGTGTGGATGTACTGGAAGCTGCGTTGGTGGCCAAGAGGGCGCTGGAAGCGGGGAGGGGACGCGTGAAGCGCGCCGTGGCGTGCATTGCGGCAGGGGAGGAAGAGCTGCGACGCCGCGAAAAGACGGTCACATTTGACCGAGCCGTGGAAGAGGCATTGGAGGCGAGGAAGGACCGACGGTCGCGAACGTTGAGAGACTTCCACGGCATCGCGAGGCGGTTCATGAGACGTTGCAAGGGGCTGGCGAATCGGCGTATACGCAGCATCTCCGCCGAGGAATGTCGGGGCTATATCCGAGAGGCTTTCGACACGCCGAGGCAGCGGAACAAAGCGAGACTCATCCTCAGCGGGGTCTTCTCCACGGCGTGCAAGCGGGGCTGGTGCGCGGAGAACCCGGTGCGCAAAGTGGAGCCGGAGAGATTGGAGGAAAAGCGCATCAGCATCCTGAGCAAGGAAGAAATCGGGAGACTCATGCACACCGCCGAGACCTTCGAGGGCGGAACCTGTCTCGCCGCAACCGCCATCATGCTCTGCGCGGGCGTGCGCCCGACCGAGGTGGAGAGGTTGCGCTGGAGCGATGTGCGGCTCGACGACGGCGTCATCTGCATCGCACCGCACCACAGCAAGACCGGCGGCGCACGGCACGTCACCATCTTTCCGCCGCTGGCGCGCATTCTGCAACGCGTCCGGCGTCCCGGGGACGAGAGGATCTGCCCGCCAAACTGGCGACGACGACGCACACGCCTGCACCGGGAGGCGGGCTTCAAGAGTTGGCAGCCGGACGTCCTGCGGCACACCTTTGCCACGCATCACCTGGCCACCTTCCGCAACTACGCCGAGCTGCAGCTGGAAATGGGGCACCGCTCCGCGGATCTGTTGCGCACGCGCTACATCGCCATGGAGGGCGTGTACCGCCGTGAGGACTCCCTGCTGGTGTGCTGAGAAAAGGCTTTGAGAGGAAAAAGGAAGGGGCAGCGAAATCGCTGCCCCTATGAGTGCGCCTGCGTCGCACCACGAGCCTAGTCCGAAGACCAGCTCAAATATCTAGCG
The DNA here is from genome assembly GCA_947588735.1 of uncultured Akkermansia sp. Taxonomy (GTDB): domain Bacteria; phylum Verrucomicrobiota; class Verrucomicrobiia; order Verrucomicrobiales; family Akkermansiaceae; genus Akkermansia. The sequence goes on along the minus strand of CANQAD010000024.1, from coordinate 147 downwards.
GTCTTATAGACCTCGCAGGAACTACATGTACGCTCGATAGTCAAGACCTAATTGAAAAAACGTTTGGCTCTGTGGATCGCAAAATTAAATGCAACAGGTTCTTGGCACAAAAAAGGGTGCCAAGAAGTTCAAAGTATGCTAGAGTCA
>CANQAD010000023.1 GCA_947588735.1 uncultured Akkermansia sp. | reverse complement strand
TTTCTGAGGAAACAAATCAACCTTCCTTTTTTTTGTCTTCTCTTACCCTCCCTCATAATTTTCTTGGGACGGATGTGTAGCCGGGATATTGTTCGGTAACATTTGACTTGACTTTTTCGTCATGGGATGGTAGTAATACTGCCGTTCTCTCTAACGTATAGTGCAAGAGATGCAGAAAGAAAAACATTTGTTGCATATTGACGGGCTTCGTGGTTTGGCGATCATTTTGATTGTCTTGTTCCATATGGATGGCAATATGTGGGCGCATGGGTACCTCGGAGTGGACATTTTCCTAGTCATAAGTGGTTACTTGCTTATGATGAAACGTTTATGTGCCCCCTGGCGATTTTCTGAGACCTTCTCTTTCGTTCTGAGACGCGTCCAGCGCATTGTGTTTCCGATGTTGGTCGCTATTCTGCTGGCCATCCTCGTCGGTTTCTTCCTACTTGGCAATGGACAAGAAGATCTGACCTGTGACGAAGGGTGGTGGGCATGTATTTTTCGAGCGAACTTCTTTTTGACAAAGCGTCTCGGGGATTACTTTGCCCCCGATTCCTCGTATATGCCCCTACTACCCATGTGGTATCTCTCCGTACTCTTCCAAGTGTACCTCTTATTTATCACGGGCAATGCTCTTCTGCAGCGTCTTCCTCGGCTTTGGCTCAGTGTCGTACTCGGTTTGACGGCATTCTTTTCTTTTGCGCTTGATTTCAGTTTCTTAGCGCATAATGTTCTTGAGGAGTTAGGGCTCCCTGTTTGGGAGTAGGAGAGTGAGTTTTCTTATTACTCCACCCTCCCGAGAATATGGGAGGTCATGGCGGGTGGATGGCTCGCGTGCCTGGCAGCTCCTGTTGGCAGTTCTCCCCGCCGAGTCTGCTTGTACAGTTTCATCGGTTGCACATTCATTTTACTTCCGGCTCTCGGGTTACTCCCGGGTTGCCCGGATGAAATAGCCAAGTTGCTGTGCATCATCGGTACGTTGCTTGTAATTCGCTACGCACCCTTGTGTTCGCTCAATCGCGTCCTTTCAAACAGCGTTCTCATTTGGCTCGGCTCGATTTCCTTCTCACTCTATTTGGTCCACATGCCCGTGATTGTTTCTTTGCGTCTGTGGTCATTAGGACTCTTTGGATGGCCTTATCAACTTACGGCCTTTGTGTTGAGCATAGTGCTCGCCTGGTGCTTCTGGTGCCTCATAGAGACTCGGAAACCAGCATTTTGGATCATTCTGTTACTTTGGGTCGGTACACTTCTGCTGTGCCGTCTAGGCCGAAAGAGTGACGGGTTCAGTGATTGGGTGAATGCTACTCTCCATATTGAGGAGGGTACGAGCAATCTCCCCTACAACGAGAAACAATCTTTCGATGATCCGACTACCACGAAACACTGGAATCCTACACAATCTCGTGCTGGTGGCGATGGCAAAAACGCCGTGCCCCTGCCTCTGTTGCACATAGGGGATAAGTCTAAGATTCCTTTCTTTGTGTTGATGGGGGATAGCCATGCCGAACATTTATACGCAGGTCTGGATCAAGCGATGCGTAAGGAAAAGCTTTCCGGCGTTTACTTCATGCCTTACACAGTCCCCTTCTATGACATTCCTCTCCGTAAGTTCAATGTGAACCCGGGCACTATCCAAGCTACCTTTGAGTGGTTGCGTGCCAATCCGCACCTCACTCACGTCATTATTGCCCAAAGATGGATTTCCCGCTGGGACGGGTATTACTGGGGCGACAAAAAACTCCGCGCTTGGACCCTCCTCAGTGATGTCTCTTATCTTCGGAATCGAAAATATACGCCTGATGAACTTCGGAGCAGAAGGCGCATTACTGAGGCTTTGCGTGAGTACCTCACCGTGTTGCGGGATATGGGCAAGAAAGTCATTCTCATCGCCCCCACACCCGAATTCGGCAGCGCCCTGTTGTTCAATAAAGTCCTTCAATGGCGTAATGAGCCAGCCCTTACTAAGGCAACGTTGAACTGTTCGCGAGAACTTTACCTTGCATACAATGATCAAGTGTTCAAAGCCTTTCGCCAGCTCCGTGATGAAGGGTTATGCGAAGCGATCGTCGAGCCGCTCAGCACGTTACGACCGGACGAAGACGCCTTTTCGTGCGTGAGCGATGGGCAATACTTAATGCGCGACGGCAATCATCTAAGCACCTACGGGTCCATCCTCATGATACAGAAGCTGCTGCCAAGTATACGCGCGGCGCTTTTAGAAAAATCTCCGCCCCCTGCCCATCAGGCCCCGTGACAGCCCGCTCTACGTATAGCTGTTCAAAATGGGTGCTTTGCTGCTTCCTCCCTTTCCAGACCTCTTGGCGGCTCGTTTCATGAGGACGGATTCCTCGCGTCCGATCCTGAGCGGGGCTACTCGATGTGGTCCTGTATCACCTCCAAAATAGCTGGGAGAGTGTGCAGGCGCGTCCATTCCCCAATGCCTTTGATGCGCATTGCTCCCGCCTCGGTGGTGGGTCGTATGGTGGACAGAGCGTGCAAAGTTGCATTGGAGAGAATACGGTAGGGCGGCACGTGATATTCCTTGGCAAGCTCAGCACGTAGAGATGTAAGTTTTGCGTAGAGTGCGCGGTCCTCGCGGACGGATTGGAGGGTTTGCAGAATACGGCGCGTATGGCTTGAAGGCTGCGCCGTGTGGGGAGGAGACGTTTCGTCAAGCCACCCGGTGACAGTAATATTCACGGGGGCTTTTCCGCGCATCACGCGTTCACCAAGCGCAGAAAGCGAAAGCAAAGGGAGTTCCCCACCGGTACTCTCCAGCAAACCAGCATCCTGCATGGCACGGAAAAGAGCACGCATGCGGGTGTCCGTGAAATGAGAAAGCAAGCCATAGGTTGAAAGCCCCATCAGATGGCCATTGAGCAGGGCGGATTTTGCTCCGCGCAGCATAGCCATAATTTTACTGCGTCCGTATATGGCCCGCCATGAACCATCCGCGTTTTTGCCGCATGCGCGCGCCACGCCAGAAAGAGCTTTGCGCACGGTTTCTGCCGCCTCTCCGGTAAGTTGTCGCGTGTTTTCCGCCGGTTGAGCAAGGCAGACATCGCAGCAACCGCAAGGCTGACTATCTGTTTCCCCAAAATAGTCCAAGATCCATTTTTGACGGCAGCCGGTGCTGTAGGCATAGCGAACCATGGCCTCGATTTTCTTATGGTCGCGACTGGCTTTTTCTTCGAGGCGCTCACGATCGATATTCAAGCTGTTGAAAGGAGCTTCCAGATTCGTCAGTCGCGTGCATTTTATATTTTTGCCTGGCACATCCGTGCGCGTGAGGGCATTGGCATGCATCAAAACTGAAAGCGCCGACCCCACAGCCATGGGGTTCACATCATTCCCAAGCTGCCTGGCCATGTCGTCCACGGTCATCTCTAACTCACCCGTCTGGGGATCGCTGCGCAGCACGAGCATATTGTAGAGCGAACGGATGAGGTTGATACTGGGGTTACTCCCCTCAAAAAAGAACTCCTGCGTCTTCAGATCGGCGTGGTTGAAGAGCAACTCGCAGTAGGCAGGCTCGCCATCGCGTCCGGCGCGCCCGGCCTCCTGGTAATAGGCTTCCACGCTCCCGGGTATCTCGAAATGGATGACGAAACGTACATCAGACCGGTCAATGCCCATGCCAAAAGCATTCGTAGCCACCACCACATCCGCTTGCCCGGTGATAAAAGCATTCTGCGAGAATTCTCTCTCCTCGTCAGTCATGCCGGCGTGGTAAGCCACGGCTTTCACATGTTGGGCGCTCAGTTGCTCAAAGACGTTCATCACATTCTTGCGCGTGGAGCAGTATATGATACCCTTTTTCCACTGCTCAACCGTGCGTTCAATGCGCGCCAGTTTTTCGCGCCTCCCCTCGCAAGGCGAGATTGCAAAGCGCAAATTCGCGCGACCGAACCCGCTAATGATGACGGCAGGATCCTGCAAACGCAGCGCCTCAACAATGTCCGCGCGCACCACGTCCGTTGCAGTCGCAGTCAGCGCCACAATGGGCGGGCTGCCAAGCAACTCGCGAACGCGACCGAGACGTAGATAATCCGGGCGAAAATCGTGCCCCCATTGGCTCAGGCAATGCGCTTCATCTATTGCCAGTAAGGTAATATGTTGCTCTGCCAGCGTACTCATGAAACCCGACTGCGCAAAGCGTTCCGGCGCCACGTACAGTATTTTCAGAGCTCCCTGCCGAAGCGTATGCAACACTTGCCGGTATTCTGCTGCTCCCAAAGATGAGTTGACCGCCGCCGCCGCTATTCCGCGTGCCCTCAACGCATCCACCTGATCCTTCATCAAGGCAATGAGCGGGGAAACCACCACGGTGAGACCCTCGCGACAAAGAGCAGGCAACTGGTAGCAAAGCGACTTACCACCACCGGTGGGCATAATAGCCAGCGTATCGCGGCCCCGCATGACAGCGCCCACCACGGCATCTTGTCCCGGCCGCAGCCGAAGAAAGCCAAAGCTGTCGTGCAGCACTTGCTCGATGCTTTTGCTCATTGTCTGCATGCGCGCCCCTACGCCCCTACCTTCGCAGAGGAAAGTGCGGAAAGCTCAATTCAAGCGAAATGTGATGCGGGCTTTGCTCATGTCGTAAGGCGACACCTCAATGCGCACCTTATCCCCTACTACCAAGCGAATGAAACGCTTACGCATCTTGCCGGAAATGTGAGCCAAGAATTCGTGCCCGCTCGCCACGCGGACGCGAAACATCGTACCCGCCAACACTGCGGAGACCACCCCCTCCATCTCAATTTCCCCTTCACTATCGTCTTGGCTCTTCTTCTGCTTCACAGGAACCTGCGTCGTTCGGTTGCTATTTTGGGGCACGCGAAAAGAGACATTGCGCTGAGAGTTCGGTTTACGTCCGTTAAGGTTGGGCATAGATGACATTTGATTGATTAAGGACTGCAGCGGCATATGCCACACAGCCCTCCCAGTTTAGAGCGATAGAGGAAATTTTGCAAGCGCATTCTGTCTCTCTTTACTGAAAAATTGAAAAAAACTGACGAATTCAAAAAATACGGTTGACAAATGATGTAAACAAGAGTAAGGTCTCGCACCGCATCCCCCGGGGGCCTGTCCTGGCGGGTGCCTGACGAACGGAATTAGCTAGATTTATGAAGACCTTTTCTGCCAAAGCCCGGGATATTGAGCGCAAATGGTATGTGATTGATGCTGCTGATAAGGTGCTCGGCCAGGTAGCCGTGCAAGCCGCCAATATTCTTCGCGGTAAAAATAAGACTATCTTCACGCCCCATACAGATTGCGGGGATTACGTTGTGATTGTGAATGCGGACAAGGTGCTTCTCACCGGCAACAAGGAGCGAGCTAAGATTTACACGCGTTACACTGGCTACGTGGGTAACCAGGTGGTGCTTACTCCTGCCAAGGTCCGCCACAGAAAACCAACGTACCTGCTAGAGCACGCTGTGCTGGGTATGGTACCCCACACCCGTCAAGGGCGTGCTCAAGCTGTGCGCCTCAAGGTGTACGCTGGGGACCAGCACCCCCATGCTGCCCAGAATCCCGTCCTTGTTACTCTTTCCTGATTTACTCTCACTACCATGGCTACTACACCCTACAATGCTACAGGTCGCCGTAAGGAAGCTATTGCCCACGCATGGCTTACTCCAGCTGGGGAAGGCAAGTCCGGCAAAATTACCATTAATCGTCGCAGCATGGAGGAGTACCTCCCGACCGATGCTTTGCAGAATGTCGTGCTTCAACCTTTCTATGCCACCAACACGATCAAGAAATATGATGTTCTTCTTGTCACAAAAGGTGGTGGAATTCACGGGCAAACCGCTGCTATGAGCTTGGCAATTGCGCGTGCACTGGTGATGATCGATGAGGCTTTTCGTTCGGTGCTGCGTGAACAGAAGCTACTCACACGCGACTCCCGAATGAAGGAACGTAAAAAGGCTGGTCGTCCCGGCGCTCGAAAGCGTTTCCAATTCAGCAAGCGATAATATCACTGCAGGTTTGCCTTACTGAACTTTTTTCAAGGGGGGTACAGGTGACGTCACAACATGGTGGGGCCTTGCGTATTTTTTTTGATATGCCAGGCGGGTCTTCGCGTCTTGTCTTGCCTTGCAAATACTTTTTCTGATTGCGCTACTCCCTATTTCAGTCATGCCGTGGACCCGATGATGCGACAAATGGCCGAGGAATGACAGCTAGCCTTCCTCGGAGATTCTATGCTCACCGATCTTGGGAACACGTATGCTTATGGAGCAGGAAGTTCGAAATAGGCGCTTATCCCAACAGATTCTTAATGGTGCTTGTGTTTTATAACTCCACGATGAGTGCCATGAAAACAAACACGATTTTATATCTCCCCAAAATTTCTTATGGGATGCCAGTGCTTTGATACAATGAGGAGGGCGTTGATTCGAAAGGTAAAAATATTTATAATTTATTGATAATATGGAAATAATACGTTTTAATCAGGCAATGCCTGCGGGAGACGAAAAGAAGAAGCCTTTTGACTATCACTATGAAAAGGTTTGTTTCATGGCATTTGGCCCTTAAAAAATAAGCGATGTCAACCAACTTGTTTCTCGCTTGACGTTTTTCCATCGCGCTTTCCCAGGCAGCCATGATTGGGACTGTTCATAAGAGGAGAAATGTGCTTTAATAGGCATGCGATGAGCATAGGAGACGGGCGAGAAGGAAAGATACGCGCTGCGTTAGCAAAAGGACAGCTCGGTGGGAAGCTTGCTGGTCTGAGTCTGCCACGCCAAATTATCACGATTGCGCTATGGCCGCTTTTGGAGCAGGTGATGAGCTTTATCTGTTCATCTACATCACTGATTCTCGCTACAGGTATGAGCAACGATGGCGTTGTGAAAGAGCAGCTCGCTTCTGGCATTGGGGTGACTACCTATGTAATGTGGCTTGGTTTTCTAATGCAAGGTGCTGTCGGTATGGGCGCTACAGCGATTGTAAGCCGTATGACAGGTGCGCGCCGTTTTGGTGAGGCAAATTACGCTGCCAATCAGGCAGCAATGCTGGGATTTATCGCTGGAATACTCTCTGCGGCACTGATGTATGCTACGACCAATTTCCTGGTGACACGGGTGGTTGATTTGTCTGATTTTGCACAGGAAGTAGCTCTGCGCTTTATGTACACAGGATGCTGGGTGGCGGTTTTTTCTGGGGTGGTTTTCGCAATGAATGCGGCTCTGCGCGGCGCAGGGGATACAAAAACACCTTTTTTCATCATGCTGGCGGTAGATGGTTTGAATGTGGTACTCAGTATTTTTCTGGTGCATGTGTGCGGTCTATTTGTAGAGGGATTAGCGTTCGGTATGGTTTTGGGTATGGCGATTTCTGCCTGCATACTTGTATGTTGGCTGTTGAGGCACACAGCGCAAATGCACACCCAACTTCGGCACACTTCTTTGGATAAGTATGCTGCCTCGCAAGGCTGCACCTATGTACCGCCACTCTTTTTGGATGTGAGGTCTGTACTGCCAGACTGGGGTATGATGATGCGTATTTTGCGTATCGGTTTGCCTCAAGCTGTGGAAGTGGGAGGAATATGGCTTATTCAGATTTATGTGCTACACGTCATCTCCCGTCTTGGAGATGCTTCTGTAGGGGCTCATACCATCGCCATCCGCATTGAATCGCTCAGCTTTTTACCCAGCTTTGCAATTGGTGTGGCTGGAGCCTCGCTCGTGGGGCAATACTTAGGAAGTGGAAGCGTACGACTTGCTATGGCCACTATACGCAAGTGTATCATCTACAGTGCCATGTTTACCGGATCCATGGGACTGGTGTTCTACTTGTTTCCAGAGTTTTTTGTGCGAATTTTTGCCTCGGATTCACCAAGCCTCATGGTAGTGGCGGTGCCAGTAGTGCAGGTGTTCCTCCTTGCAGAACCATTCTATGCTGGCATGCTCATGATTAAAATGTGCCTGCGAGGGGCGGGCGATACACGACGCGTCATGTATGTATCCTATGGATGTATGGGATTCATTCGTGTGGTTTGCCTTATGATTTGGAATACGTTTTGGCCACAAACGCTCACACTTACCGGCATCTGGTATCTCATCGTAGCCGATCTTCTCATAGAATACATTATTTTGGAAGGGATGTTACATGACCTCACATGGGCGCGCCGTAAGGTATAAGCGCCGTGCAATACATCAGTGCGCGGCTGCCGGAACCTGTTCTGCTTCCCCTTTTTTGCACGCTGCTTGCCTAGGTTTCCTTTTTTTGATCGACCTGTCCAAGGCGATGCGCCATTTTACATCATTCAGTGGTCCATAGATCACGATATCCATCATGAAATCGGAAAGTACCGTTACCGGCGATAACAGGATGGTCGGTAAACTTGAAATTTTGGGCCACAGGTTGCCGTGGACTTCGAGTGTATTCAAGTCAATATCTGCGTTGAGATGCACATTCAGATTACTGCCGGTCGCCTTCATATTTCTCGTGAAGATATGTCCATTAGCAATTTGAAAGTTGGCGTGCGCCTCCTTCAAATCATAGGCGATGAGATGATTCATGCCGGGTATATTGCTGGCGGTACTAGTGATGCTGCCTCCTGTGCGCCCTACAATTTTGCCAAGACCGCGGAATATGCTTGAAAAGAGGCGCATGAAGAAGCCGGGGCGGCTCTCGGGCGATGGCTCACCCCTTGCTTGTTTTTCCATACGTTCCAAATGTTTCGGCAGGTCAGTAATCATTTCTCCCACTGGGCGAAAGAGGCTCAACGACATTAGATCACCATCCTCAATGTCCACGCGTCCGTATGCCGTCATGCTATTGAGATTGGCGTCCGGTGAGCGAAAGCGGATCTCACCGCTGCATAGAGCATCAGACTGCTGGCTTTTGTATGCAGAAGCAATTTTCCGCATATTCATACAGTTGGCGCGTACAACGCCGTCAAACGTTGTTCCAGAGTTATGAATGCCGATACGCACCATGGCATTGATGACACCTTCCCAGCTCAGCGCATTCATGCGATCAAGGAGCACCGCATCATCCGAGAGGCTGATGAAGCCTGAAAATTCATCCAATGGTATGGTAGCACCAATGAATCGGAAACCTGCGTTCTTTTCGGATCTTACACTGATTACGCCGCTCATCGGTCGCTCGCAATCATCATAAATTGGGAACACACACTGATTTGTTTGCACTAAAGCTGGTAACGGCAGCACCACATCCTCTAAAAAGCCGTACAGTTCTGGGTAAAACATGCCCAACGAGTAGGACGGGTACACGGTACCGCCCACTTTGTTTAGTTCAACAAAACTACGCTCCACATCTATGATGACAGATTCACCGCTCAGTTTTGTTTCCCGGGGACCGTTTTTCCATTTATTGCGGCGCAGCCAAGGCTCATTGTTGTAGAAAAGCGTGGGATTACTAATAGTCACAACCGTTTCATCTGGAATGGGAGAGCCTTGGGGGGTCTTGCATCCGATAAGCACGTGTGCAGCCACATCGCAGGTGGCAAGATTTACGAGAGTGTACGGATTGGGACCAACATCAGTGCGTACACGTTCTGTGCCATCAGGGTTATCCAGTAGAACGCTCATTTGATACTCTGTATTGCGCAGCTCTGTACGGCAGAATGAATCCACTCGTATTCCATTTGTATAATTCACCTGCACAGAAATGTCAGAAATGGTGGCTCGAGATGCATCAGTAAAACGGAAGTCACGAATGACGGAATGGGCACGTTTGTTGTCAATGAGTTGATCTATGATGTCCGGGCGTATTGTGTTGTGCCCATTCACTTGCAGATTGCCAGCGGTAGAACCCGTAATGCGGCCTATAAAACTACCAGTGCTATGCATAGCCTTCAAACGCACATCGTAGAGCAGGTTTTTGTTGTCAGGCGTACGTTGGACTGCTGCATCTGTCGATAGACTCAACGGGATTCGCTTGCCTTGAAAAACAGTAACGCGTTGCGGTGTGCGCACCAAGTTTGGAATTTCTACATGTAGCTTGGCCTCTTGCACTAGCATCCTTGGAGAAAGCCTCAGTCGCCCCCCCGCACGTACTAGTTCGGGTACTTCTATATCGTCCATCCGCGTTCCGGTAACGTGCAGCAGCGCTTCAAGGAACCCGCCTGGCACCTGCATTTGCACATCTTCCAAGACAATTTGCTGTGGATCGCTCCAATTGGGTTTAGCACTCACAAGGCAAGGTTGTTGGTCGTTTGGTCCATCAATTTTTAGGACAGCGTGGCCGCTGGTGTATTCGCTCAGCCCGGCGCTCAAGCTGATTTTACCCATTTCACGCTCTCCATACTTCACGTCATCAAAATTTGCTTGGAGTTGTCCGGCGGAGAACAAGCGATTCAGACTCCCCAACGGGGTCACTTGCCTGAGCCCACTTGCCAAGATCTCTCCACTTCCTACCTGTAGATCCTTCACGTGCAAATCGGATATTTTTATCTGTACTTGCGCCTCCTGTACATCCAGTGTATCCAGTTTTTTGTATGAGTCAAGATGCACCTTCTTTGCCATCAACTGCAGTTGGGGTGTACGTAGTGAGAGTTGCTCATCATGTGCTCTTGCTTTAGGAGTAAGGCAATCGTCTGCTGGCGCTTCCTGGGGATCCTGTCGCTCAGTTGCATGCTCTGCAGGGACAGGCCCCAGCTCATATTGAAGGATATCTGCTGTTGAAGAGAAAACTACGCTTTCAGCATCGTTTGGCAACCCGTCTTCATTGAAGGTAATTGTGCTTACATCAGCGTTGATGCAAGGTGAAACGATGCGCACGGAGCGTTTCGTGTCACCTGCGGGAAGTTTTGCCACTGCTGCTTCGAGAGATAACTTCATTTGCCGCACTACCTCCGGCACATAATTCGCCTTTTGCTGAATTTCATCTAGTTGAATTTGCAAGCGAGGTCTGTCCAATAGATAACCATTATAGCTAAGCGTATCCGTGCTCAACCATGCCCCGATCATGTGAATGGTGGGCACAAAGTCCTGCCACTCATCTTGGCCGGGTTTAAAAGAAGGAGCATCCAATTGGGCCTGCAGCTGTAAATTTACACGCTTTCCCAGCTCCATGTCTCTCGGCAATTCAACATGTGTGGATGAGAACTCATTTACCAGTGTAAGTACCTTTTGAATTGGCATATTAGCGGCCAATTGCGCTTGGCCTGCGCGATTTTTCGCGCTTGCCAGAGCTTGCAGCGAGCCATCCGGAAAGCGTAGTTCTAGTTTGTCAATGTTAAAGTCTCCATTATCGTAAAAGAACGAAAGTTCAATCTCGTCTATCTTAGTGCTTCCTGCCGTCAAATTCTTCTGGGACACGTGACCGCGCACGCGCGCGCTCCGCAGAGTAAAATCTTTCTCAAACACCACATCCCCGCCCAGTTTGATGTTTGGCGGATTGCTATCCGGATGGTGAAACTTCCCCAAAAACTCGCGCGTCCTCGGGTGGCTAACCCGGTGAATCATTCTCATCAATGCCACTGTGCTGCGCATATTGAAAGCCAAGTGGCGTTCTCCCATGTCATACCCCCCCTGCAGTGAAGCCAAAGCATCTGGGTCCTCTGTGCGGAAGTTTAAGGAATTAATGGTGATAACTTCCTTGTTGTAGCCAAGGTCTGCCACAACATCACGGAAATGGAATGAGCCTATATCGTAGCGAGGTACACTCGCATGCAGTGCAATACGCGGCTTTGTACGCCAGTCTGCGCGAACGTCCATTGAGGGGATCTCTTCGGGCTTCCATTGCTGATTGTGTACGGTGCTGTAGATGCTGTTAATTGTGCCCTGATACTCGTTAATAAGCTTCGGTATGTTCAAGGACTCGGCACCGTGGTTCCTTGGCGTCAGCACGGCCGGATCTAAGCTGCCAGCTAATTTCACGGGTACTCCCATTATGTTGACTCGACCGTTCGCTATGCGTATTAGCCCATCGCGAGTCGTACGCAACTCCACATTTTCTATCCGCACTGGCAGATCTGTTTCGGCGGGAGCTGTCACGGGCATAAATAGCGTCGCATCCGCCACATGTGCGAATGAGATACACAATTGTCCAGTCAAAAGTGCGCCGAGATTGATTCCAACAGCAGCCTCGCGCACACTGCCGAGCATATCGCTGTGATCTGCATCAGTGTAAAGCCGTACATTCTGTGCTCGTGCGGCAACGCCGCGCATGGGAGCCAACCGCACCTTATCGATGCTCAGGTACACACCCTGCATAGCGGCCCGCTGCTCTAGGAAACGAACAGCGCAGGCTGGCAATCCCTGTGTGCTCAGCCATGCCAAACTAATACAACATGCAAGAAAGAGAAGCAAGCATACCGTTGGTATCATGGAGCCTACTCGGCGTATGGTAATCTTTCCCGCCATGGCATGTTTGTGGATGCTTTAGGGGATCACAATTTCGGGTCCTCCTCTCCTTCAGGCAACCGGGGAGCCTTTGGTAGATTTTTCTCAATGTCATCCAAAAGATTGACCATATCCACTCCACGCTGCGCTGAATCATCGCGGCGGAAGATGAGGCGCGGCGTGTTACGCAGTACTATTCGCCGACTCACTGCGTTCTGAATGTTGCCGCGTGCACGCATGAGCTTTTCAAGCACTACTTCCGCTCTCATGCAACCCACAACTCCTACCCACACGCGCGCTTCACGCAGATCTTCTGTCACCTCCACGCCCAAAATGGACACAATCGTACCCGGCCACTCAAACTCACGCTGCACAAATGTACCAATTTCCCGCTTGAGTAGTTCGTTTACTTTTTCTAAGCGGTGCGGTGTCATGGTAGTTTATAGTGTCTGTTTAATCTTTTCAAGCGTGTAACATTCGATCACATCGCCTTCCTCATAGTCATCGTAATCTGCCAGACGAATGCCACATTCCAGCCCGCTTTTCACTTCCTCCACTTCATCTTTGAAGCGGCGCAAAGTTGACATGCGACCATCGAAAACTACTTGCCCATCCCGTAGCACACGAGCTTCAGCAATACGCAGCATCTTGCCGTCTGTCACGTATGACCCCGCAGCCTTCCCTTTGTTCAATTTATAGATCTGCCTGATTTCGGCATGCCCCAGCACAGTCTCTCGGGTCTCCGGCTCCAGCATGCCTAACATAGCATCCTTCACTTGATCGATGAGCTCATATACAATGGAGAAGATTTTCACCTGTACACCCTCGCGCTTCACAGTTTTTACCGCGTTGGTCTCCACTTTCACATTAAAGCCCAGTATTACCGCATTTGAAGATGAGGCAAGTAGCACATCATTCTCAGAAATTGATCCGGCTGCTGCGCCAATAAATTCGCACACAACCTTTTCACTCTTAATATCCATAATCGCCTTTCGAATAGCCTCCACAGAACCTTGTACATCGCCCTTTAAGAAGAGTCTAAGCACTGCTTTGTGGTTAGTTTCACCGATCATGGCGAGCACATCTTCCATACGCGAACGTTTAGGTACAGCCAGCCGCTCGCGGCGTTGTTCTTCCATGCGTTCTTCAGAAAGCTTGCGCGCGGCACGCTCGCTTTCCATTTCCACCAATTCATCACCCACATTGGGGGTTTCTAGGAAACCAGATACTTCTGCCGGCATGCCTGGCAGAACGCGTTTGATACTCTCTCCTCGATCATTCACGAGCGTTTTAATTTTACCAGCATAGGGACCGCAAATGAAGGGCATCCCCACCTTAAGTGTGCCGCTTTGCACAATAACAGTGGCCGAGCTGCCTTTACCTTGTTCCATACGGGCTTCAATAATTGAAGCTCGGCAGTTGGCACGCGGATTGGCGCGCAGTTCGAGTACTTCGGCTTGTAGGCAGAGTAACTCCAACAAGTCATCAACACCCTCTCCAGTGGCGGCAGATACGTTCACGCACTCCAGCTCCCCGCCGAAGTCGGTGGGAACCAGTCCTTCCTCCATAAGCTGCGTGCGTACTCGCATTGGGTCTGCCGCTGGTAAATCACATTTATTCACCGCCACAACAATGGTCTTGCCTGCTGCTTTAGCGTGCATAATAGCTTCCTTCGTCTGAGGCATAATTCCATCATTGGCAGCCACCACAAGCACCACTATGTCTGTAACATCGGCGCCGCGTGCGCGCATTTCCGTGAAGATAGCGTGCCCGGGGGTGTCAATGAAGGTAATAGTATGCTCACCGTGTCTCACCGTGTAAGCACCGATGTGCTGGGTGATGCCACCAGCCTCACCTGCCACCACCTTGGTACGTCGGATGTAGTCAAGCAAAGATGTTTTACCGTGATCTACGTGACCCATCACGGTGATGATGGGCGTACGCACCTTGAGATGCTCCTCTGGTTCAGCCTCTGGTGCTACCGCTTCCGGTTCGACTACATCCACCGGGGCTTTTACTCCTGCACCCTTTTCGCGCTTCACCCGTTCATATGAGAAACCATGCTTTTCACACAATGCCGCCACCTGATCGCTATCCAGCAGGGTGTCCGTGTTTGCGAACACCCCCATGCGCATCAGATCTGCTATCAATTTGAAAGGCTTCACCCCCATAAGTGCTGAGAGGTCAGCCACGGATACAGGCGCTTTCACATTGATCACACCCCCTGGGGCCACAAGTGCGGTCACAGCGGACGCCGGGGAAGGGGCAGGCTCAGAGGTATGTTTTGGCTGAGAAGATGCCGGAGTCGGTTCTGACTGCTCTGAAGAGGGCGTTTCTGACGCCGTGAGAATCTTAGGCTTTGGAGTTTTTTTCCGCTGCGGTGTTAGCAAATCCAGCGCCACTTTTTTTGGAGAAGGCGTAGGGCTTGGGGCTTGGGGCGTGGTTTCAACCGTCTTTCTTTTCCCCCCCAGCAAATCCAGAACTTCCTTTTTAGGTTTTTCTACAGACATGAGTCTCTTTCTTCAGGTTCAAGTTACGCTTTTTTTGCAGCGGAGAGGATGTGCTCCGCTTGTTCCTCCGTGATACCCAATGTATCAATCAAATCCTCCTTCTGCACATCCCATGTCACGATATCCTGCACACGAGTGAAGCCCGCTTCCACCATGGATTTTGCCAGCTCATCGCTGATCCTGAGAGCTTGCATCAGTTCTTCGGCAGCCTCCTGCATCTGCTCGTGCGCTCCATTCTCTCCGCCGCGCGCTTCCACTCGTACATCCCAACGATCATTCGATTCAGAAATGAGACGGGCAGTGAGCCGCACATTCTGCCCCTTGCGACCTTTCGCTTTAGCAGCGGCCTTGTCGTCCTCCACGTACACGGTCACCAGCCTCTGGGTCTCGTCCACCTCTATTTCTACTGGGTCAATAGGCGCCAAAGATTCTTGCACCATCACGCGCTTGTCCTCTGAATACTCGAGGATATCTACCTTCTCATGATTCAGTTCATTCACCACATTCTTTACCCGAGAACCACGGATACCCACACAGGCCCCAATAGGATCGACGTTTGCATCATGACTACGCACCACCAACTTGCTCCGGTAGCCAGCCTCGCGCACAACCATCACTATCTCCACAGAGTGCTCTGCTATTTCGATCACCTCACTTTCGAACAAGCGACGCACCAAGTTCGGGTGGCTGCGCGAGAGTATAAGCTCATGCCCACGCGCACCATCTTTCACTTCAACCACATAGAATCTCAACTTATCGCCTGTGTTGTACTCCTCGCCCGGAATCCTCTGGCGCGAAGGCAGTATCCCCTCAAACCTCTCCACTTCCACTATCACATCCCCCTTGTCGTAGCGTTTCACCGTACCAGTCACCACCTCCCCCACACGATCCTTGAATGCGTCTGCCAGCATTTCCTGCTCAGCACGACGGATGCGCTGTTGCATGGTCTGGCGAGCCGTCTGAATGGCGATGCGTCCGAAGTCTTTTGGGGTCACATTCACACTCAATGTATCACCCGGCTTTACATCCCTACCCTTGGGAGCGCACATACTCAGGGCTGTGCTGAGCTTGATCTCATTGAAAGGATCTCGCATCTTTGCATCCTCCACCACCAACATCTCCGCTTTGATTTTAACCGAGCCCTTTTGAGGATTTACCACAGCTCGCAAATGCCGAATGCGATCCGCTCCCGGCACCATCTTGGCATAAGCTGTTAGAAACGACGCCTCCAGTGCCTGAAGCACACTTTCGCGTGTCAGATCCTTCTCGCGTACGTAAAAATCGATCAGAGCGGTAATATCGGTAGTAGCCATGTTCTGTGGAAGTTAGATGTTCGTTCACCAGTCACCCACAAAAAAGAGCGGGTTCTCAACCCGCCCCAATCCTGCCAGACCGGAACTTACATGCGGGTATTCTATGCTTCTCCTTTCTTTTTGTCAAGTATCATTTTCTCCGCTCGCCATCCCGCAATCGGACAAAAATGAGAGCACCGAACGGGGGAAAAGATGGCAAGAGATTTATCGTTTGGACAAAAATAGTGTACCATAATGTCTGTATGATAAACACAGACAAAGGCCAAGAAGGTATTGCGAACATCATTGAAGCACGCAATAAATACAGAATGCTACGCACTCGCAAGGAGCGAAGTACTTTTATCACGAAAGTAGCAAGGATATTCAAGTACAGTCGCAAGTACGTCATCAGGCAGCTAGGAAAGAGCAAGAAGGAGCTCAAGGGAAAGAGGGGAGCGCCCAAGAAATTGAAAGATGGGGATGTGAAAATCATTCTGCAGTTATGGGTGCTATCCGGTTATATAAATGCGGAGTATTTTCATGCAGGGATAGCACGCTGGATAGCCGATCTGGAGAGTAAGGAAGGGTTTGTGCTGTCCCAAAAACAGAAGAAACATTAAGGAAACTCAACGAATACCGCGGTGCTTCATAAATGCAGGACGTCGAAATGATCGATCGGTTACCTCATAAATCCAGTGCACTAAAAGATACTAGCTTTTTTTTGCCTCGATGTGGCATTGCTATATCGTTTCGCGATTTCGTCCTAGTCGAGTTCACAATTCGCAGCCTTCTCATCTCGGCTCATGCACGTCCCATTTTTCACTGCGTTGTTCAGTAAATCCTTTTATTGCATCCACACTATGGCCTATGCACCAGTTCTTCTCTCTAAGTTCCCTTTTGTCCTTTTCTGTGTACTTGCGAGGCCTCCCCTTATTTTTTCTCTTCCCCTCTCCGCTGTCATCCTCCTCCCAGAAAGAAGCATTTGTGCATATTTCCACTCATACTCAGTTATTTCACAGTATTGTGCGAATAATTTCACTCGTGCTTTCTTGCAGCTGAGCCTTGCGTACTTGTTTCTGTATTCCTCTGTGAGTTCTTGTATAATTTCTTTTTTGGGGAGTGTTTTTTCAGCGTCCTGTATTTTTGAGGTAACGCGAGCGCAATATCAGTTGACTGTACAGTAAATGCAGCTTGCCAACTGGCGGTACTTCTGATATCCTCATGGCAGCTATGAGTCAGATTATGCACAAGGCACTGCCTCTAACAATGGCAGCCACAATTTATCTGAACTCCTGCCGGAATCATAGTGCACAATCTTCACTCGATGCGAGCGCTCCTCGTGCTGCTGGTACACATGCCGACCTCACTGCTCACATAAATGCTGTCGTGGCGCGCGAAAAATTTCCAAACCCGCTTTACGAGCTGCAGATCGTCGTTTCTCGCTTTTTACTGGCCCATATTGGCGGTTTCAATCGCCCGCTCTTATGAATCCTTCCCTCATCAGCCATCAACAGTATTGGCATGCCACATGCTGCTTCTTTGCTCTGTTGGGTTGCCTGCCCCTTCTTTGGCCAGGCATGCTGCCGCAATCGTGGCAGGCATCAGCTTCCGAGTACGCTGGAGAGATCATCCTTGCGTCTGTACTCGTTTCGTTGACTGTGCTTGGAACGACTTCGCTCTCCATGCTGCTTCGGTTGCGCAACCTTCATACGCTGGTGCACCTTACCTTTTGGGCGATGCAGTGGTTCCTGACATGCTGCATTTTTGCCCTGCTTGCGTACTTTGCAGATATTCCGGCGCCGACTTCGCCTCAAACCAACCAAGCAATAGTCCGCCGTGATCCTCCACCCCTCCCTCCCACAGATTATATTTCCGGACCGACCTCACTCGTTGTTCCGATCTCCATCGTTGATGCCGCACCAACCGCTATCAGCCAAGCTCCTTACCTTTCCTCTTTGGAAGAGCAGCACCCCACCCTTCTTCGTGACTACATTAATAAATC
Organism: uncultured Akkermansia sp.; assembly: GCA_947588735.1. Classification (GTDB taxonomy): domain Bacteria; phylum Verrucomicrobiota; class Verrucomicrobiia; order Verrucomicrobiales; family Akkermansiaceae; genus Akkermansia. The sequence continues at coordinate 14,689 of CANQAD010000023.1, read as the reverse complement.
TCCGCGCTGGGCAGCCTCTCTCTCCGACCAAACTTTCTACACTAAACCCTGGCACGTGGTCATGATCCTGCAAAATCCCAGGATTGGCCCCGGCTTCGTACATGCCGCCTTCCTACGCCTGACAGATGGCGAGCAGCTCCCAGCTGGATACACAGTAGTAAAACCTGGAGGTCCCCTCCCCGTCCTCACCGACTCTGAGACGCAGATTCCTGATCTAGCACTGGACCTGGGTGGAGCGCACTACCTGTTGTTGGCATGGCGTGGTGCAGGAGACCCCCAACTCGCTTTCTGTGCCCTAAATGCTGCCATCCACGAGGTGGACGAAATGGTGCGCCCTCTAGCCAATCGGCCCGACCAGCCCACACTTTCTCTCTTGATTAATGGCTCCACAAACCCCCTTGAGGAAGATCCGGAGACACCTGTCAAAACCGACATCTTGCTTTCTGAACCGCAGGCACAGTCCGGTTGCTTCCAAGCACAGATCCTTGCTAATCCCGGAGAAAAAGGCGTCTTCCTGCTCAGCATCCGCAATGCCTCCTCCGGAGAGCAGCTGCTTTGCTTTGAAATCCCAGCTCGTTTCTCGTATAAATCTGGTTCCATTTTCCGCCATGACATCCCAGCTGATCTCCCCACGCGATTGCGCCAAGTGAATTCCTCTAATATTATCCCAAACAATGCGCCTCTCTTTATGATACCGTGTACGTCAAAAGCAACCTCTTTTGATGTGCTATTTGAGCTTTCTTTTCGCCCTGCCGCTCAAAAAAAAGCCTATCATGTGCTCTCCAAAATCTATCGTCTTGCTTCCTACAATAACCCTAATGGTCCTTCTGCAAAGTCCATCAAAGAATGAGTTTTCCCACGGGATGCGAATAAGACACGAGGATCAACTGCTGGTTTGCTCAAAAATGCCTTTATTCTTTGAACTATTTAAACTCAGGTAACGCATGGTCGGCAGACTGGTGTTGCAGTGATGCATTTCGGCTTGCATTCACTGTAATCCCGAAAGACAGTCAAGTGACGCGTTGAAAGGTATGGCATAGCGCACCCAGTTACCATGGATTGCAGCCTCCACGCCCCTACGTAGTGGATTTTCGGTGCGCCAACCGCACTGTTTTGTAGTTCTGGGTACGCCACTGAGCGCCGCTCTCATGAGCTGCCTCTGTAATGCCGGGTCAGCAACTCAGCAGCATTCCCGCAAGAACTCCCAAGCTTGGAAAAAGCATCAGCCTCTTCCCCAGCAGCATGATGACGTACTTGCGACTGTACTTGAATATCCTTGCTACTTTCGTGATAAAAGCTGTTCGCTCCTTGCGAGTGCGTAGCATTCTGTATTTATTGCGTGCTTCATGATGTTCGCAATACCTTCTTGGCCTTTGTCTGTGTTTACCATACAGACATTATGGTACCATATTTTAGTCCAGACGATCAATCTCTTGCCCCCTTTTTCCCCGTTCGGGGCTCTCATTTTTGTCCGATTGCGGGATGTGGCCTCCTCGCATAAAGATGTTGCAATTTGGGGCAATATCAGCTAGAATGAGCCGCGTATGGCGCGACAAGTTTTAGGAAAGGGGCTCGGTGCCCTTATTCAGCAGAATGAAATATCAGCCTCCTTGACCCGGCAAATCAATGATGAAAAAAGAATCATCACTGCTGGAGTTGATGAGATCAAACTCTCGCCATTCCAGCCTAGGCGCATTTTTAAGGATGAGCAAATACATGAACTGGCTAAATCGATCCGCGAACGCGGATTAGTGCAGCCATTGGTTGTGCGACGAGTGGATGGGAAGTTTGAGTTGATAGCTGGGGAGCGACGTTTGCGTGCTGTAAAGAGTCTCGGTCACAAGGAAGTAAAAGTAGTCGTAATGAAAGCTACCGATCAAGAGGTTGCGGAAATTACGCTCATTGAGAATTTGCAACGCGAGGATCTGAACCCCATGGAAGAAGCTGAGCAATACCACATGCTCCAAACACGTTTTAAACTTAAGCAGGAGGAAATCGCGCGGCACGTGGGCAAATCCCGTGCGGTAATCGCCAACATGGTGCGTTTGCTTGAGCTAGCAGCCCCCGTACAGGAGATGCTGACAAAAGGGGAAGTCTCCGTGGGACACGCTAAGGTGCTGCTGCAGCTCAAAAATGAACAGCAGCAAGTGCGGGCGGCTGGTAGTGTGGTTCAACGCGGGCTTACCGTGCGCCAAACAGAAAAGCTGGTGCGAGATTTGATGAAACCACCATCAGCGCACCTATCTCACGCTCGACAACCTGCTCCAGTCCATCGAGCCACCAACGAAATCTGCCGCCAACTCTCCGAAAGCCTGAGAACTGACGTGCGTATCCTCCCCAAAGGGCAACGGAGTGGCGTCATTGAAATTACCTATAATGGCCGAACAGAGTTGACTCGCTTGCTGGAAATTTTCGGGATCACTTCCCGCGCGTAAGCGCGCTAGAGCAGGCATGAGAACACCGCACTTCCAGAGGATGCGATGGTGGGTGGGAGCGGGGGCAACGGTGTGCGCGCTTTTTGTAGGCAACTGCGAACGCAACGGAGATACGGCAGAGTCCCCTGCGACACAGACGGTGAATGTGCAAAAAAATGCGACTTGTTTCTCTGGAGAAAATGCTTATACACATTGCGCAGCATTGTGCAAGCTCGGGCCACGTCCTAGTGGTTCACCGGCATACGCTGCGCAGTTAAATTACATTGCTGGGCAGCTTGAAGATGTTGGGTGGCATGCTGAACGAGACACCTTTTCTCCGTTATCTGGGATACGCATGACAAACCTACGCGCCACTTTTGGCGACAAGCGCACGGCGCGTCCAGTACTTGTATCTTGCCATATAGACACAAAAAAGAACGGGGAAAATGACATTCTAGGCGCAGATGATGGCGCGAGTGGTGCGGCGGTGCTGATAGAACTCGCTCGCACGCTAGCACGTACCCCAGAATTGGCCCGGCAGGTGGAGTTGGCCTTTTTCGATGGTGAGGAAGCGCTCGGAGAACACATCACCGAAAAGGATGGGCTGTATGGCTCGCGCTATGATGTAATTCGACGGGGGAAGCAGGGCTTGCCCTCCTGCATGATCAACCTAGACATGGTGGGGGGCGCGGGGAAGGTCATTGGGGTACCCATTATGGATACCACGGTTGAGATGTGTGAACTGTACTGCAGAGCCGTGCGCGAGCTGGGATTACCGGAGGAACGCTGGACTATACACCTTGGCTCCTACTGGGATGATCATCGACCTTTTGTGGAGGCTGGTGTGCCCACCCTTAATCTCATTGCCTCATTTGCGGGGAGTAGGTGGTGGCACACGCCGGGCGATAATATGCACCGTATCTCAGCCGCTTCTCTTGCGGAATCCGGCACGGTGACCCTACGCGTAATTTCTCTCTATCTTGCGGATAAAAAATCAACTCATCAGAGTTCGTAGTACGTGTAGCCGCTCAGGCCATCACGGTAAGCCTGCAAAGCGTCGCGGCGTTGCCGTGGGGAGATGAGCCCCCGCTCGACAGCGGATTCAGCCAACTCGCGAAAGCGACCTACGAGCACCTTCGGGTCGTACTTTACATAGGAAAGGACGTCAGCCACGCAATCGCCTTCTTCTTCTCCAGTAAATACGGGTCGCCCGTTCTCTAAGTGAATGCTGACCACATTTGTATCGCCCAAGAGGTTGTGAATATCACCGAGCGTCTCCTGATAAGCGCCTACCAAAAATACAGCTACGTAGTATTGTTCATCGCCCTCCACCTCGTGCAACGGCAGAGATCTGGCCACATCTTCACGATCGATGTACTGAGCCACTTTACCGTCGCAATCGCAAGTAATATCCACAAGTACGCTCTTCTGCGTGGGCCGCTCACAGAGACGCTGGATAGGCATTACTGGAAAAATTTGGTCGATAGCCCACGAATCCGGCAAACTTTGGAAAAGTGAAAAATTGCCGTAGTAGAAGTCCACCATATTATCGGAGACCTCCTTGAGATCCTCAGGAATTTCACTCATCTCGGCAATACGGTGAGAAATAAGTTCCATAATATGCCAGTAAATAGCTTCGCCTATTCCTCGCTCACGCAGGCTAACATTGCCATAAGAGAATTGCATACGCAGGGTTTCGCGATAGTAATTGGCATCATTGTAACATTCCTGGATGTTCTTGCGCGTGAGCATGCGATAAGTCTCATCAAGTGCCTTGAGCACATCGCTCGCATTCTGCGGCAGTTTTGGCAACGCACTGCCGTAGCCGCGCGAACTAGTCACGTCAAGTATGTTAAATACAAGCACCGAATGATATGCCGATATTGCACGTCCAGACTCCGTCACAAGTGTAGGGTGTGCCACACCGCAGCGTGTGCACATTTCACCCACGATTTCTACCACATCGCGCGCATATTCCTCCACTGAATAGTTACAGGATGAATGAAAGTTGGTCTGCGAACCATCGTAATCCACAGCTAGGCCCCCCCCCATGTCTAGGGTTCCCATAGGCGCACCCTCACGCACTAAGTCGATGTACATGCGGCAAGCCTCGGAGAGCCCCTCTCGAACAACTGAAATGTTGGGAATCTGAGAACCCTGGTGATAATGGAGCACTTTGAGGCAACACAACTTGTGTACGGCCTTGAGATGATCCACCACATCAATAACTTGGGCAGTATTAAGACCAAAAACGGACTTATCGCCGGCCGATTCACTCCAATGACCTGAGCCCTTGGCAGACAGGCGAACACGTATGCCTAAATTTGGTTCAATTCCTAGCTTTTCAGCGCGGCGTAGAATAGCCGGCAGTTCGTTGGGCATCTCCAAGATGAGATAAATATTGAGCCCCATGCGTTGTCCCATGAGAGCCAAGTCGATAAACTCATCATCCTTGTACCCATTGCACATGAGAAACGCCTCCTTATCCTGCATGTAAGCCATGGCGGCAATGAGCTCGGGTTTGGAACCTGCTTCCAACCCGTAATGGTAACGTGCACCGTAGGAAACGATCTCTTCTACAATGTGGCGCTGCTGATTCACCTTAATAGGATAAACGCCACGATACACACCTTGGTAATCAGCCTTGCGGATTGCGCCAGCAAAGCCTTTGTTAAGCTCGTCAAGACGGGCACGTAACAAGTCGCGGAAGCGCAACAGCACCGGAGCTGCCGTACCGCGTTCAGCAAGTTCGCGCATGATATTTACCAAGCTTACGTGGCGAAATTCTCCGTCGCTGTCAACAAGTCGCACAGTGGTTTCACCGTTTTTTGAGATGGCAAAAAATTCATTGCTCCAATCAGGAACACAATACGTCTCTGCCGAATCGGCAGCTGTCCAATTTTTAACTTTGCGCCGAATGGGTTGGGATTTACGATGAGGCATAAATCGGGGCGGGTAAACTCGCGCGTTATATATCATGTTCATAGCTCACATGCAAGACAAATCAGGTCGTTTTTATGCTTGCTTTGGGGAACAGGTTTTGCTAGCATCGGCCCATGAGATGTGCTGTGAGAATTGTATTGGGAGGTATATGTGCCGGAATGCTGCTGCAGCCCCTAGCGAAGGGAGGGCGGGACTCCGACTACTGGACTCCAGAGAATATGGCAAAGCGACAATGCACCTCTGTGCACCTAGTTTATCTACCTGAACTTCCCGAGCACACAGCTGCATACCAAGAAACGCTCATCGAAAAGTCTGCCCCTGGTACCTACTTCTCATGTAACAATTTCTCCAATGGGTATATAGGGGTTCAGGAGCTAGGACAAAAAGATGAACAGGGGCGCCCCATACGTGTGGCTATTTTTTCTATCTGGGACGCTAAAGACACTGGTGATAACCCACACGCTGCTCCTGAGGAGGAAAGAGCTAAATTAGTGGCTTGTGGTCGGGATGTGCGAACCGAGCGTTTCGGCGGAGAGGGCACTGGTGGCAAATCTATGCGCAGGTTTGATTGGAAGGAGGGTCAGGTAATTCGCACTCTCGTGGTAGAGCGTAACGAAAGCGAGGATTTCCGCCGTATCGCCGGTTACATCCACAACCCTGAAACGGGGAAGTGGGAACTAATGAGTTGCTGGCGCGTACAGGCTGTGCGCCAAGGATTGGGCGGCAGTTGCGGCTTTGTAGAGGATTTTATACGCAATGTGGAATCTAAAACTAACGAGCGACGCGCAACTTTTGGGCCGATCTTTCGATGGGATGGTTCTGCGTGGCATCAGGCTACTCAGTTCCGTTTCACCCGCGACGCCAATCCTAACGACAATATAAACTGCCACATTAATCTCCAACGTGGCTATTTCTCACTCGCCACCGGTGGAAATATTGCGCCAGAGGCAGATTTTCCCCCATTCTCGGTGAAGGAAATCCGCCCCTCACCGACCACTCCGGAGCCCGGAGAGGATGTGATGGACATTATCCGCGATGAGCATGCCGAGCAACGGTACACCTCTGAATCTCGGTAAAATATGGTGGCCGTTTTGACGCTCTCTCTTTCGCACTACCCTGCCCTCTAATCTACAGCCCATTCCGCACCAGCTTTAGCAGCCTTGAGTGGCTAGAAATGTCTCCAGTTCCAACAAAGCCCGTTTTTGGGTAGGGCATGAGCGACGACGCCTACCTAGCACCAAACTGCAACGGTGAGTTCCGGAAAAACGATAGGCGGTTAGTCCACGGCGCCGCAGACTGTCTAGCTTGTGCCTTAGCTCTGTATAAAAGAAAAGCGGAAGGGGATTTTTACTCACTAGAGCGTCCAATGGGATGGACACGGGCGGTAACTGTTCGCGCAAAGCCTCTGCCACACGCGGCAATCCTATCTCGCGAAGCACTCTGCGCAAACGACCGAAAAAATAGCGCAACGGCACGGTACGCAATGGACAGTGGTTATCCATATAGCGGAGCACCCCTTGCGCTACCTCATGCTCATATGGCATGTAGATGCCTGCCTGCGCAGCCGCCTCGTGCAGTACACGCTCCAGCCATTCGCAATCATAGTCGGATGTAATATATTCGCCGTTCTGCAGGTAAGGATGTCTGGTGGACATGTCTGTCATCCGAGTTTTAATTTGCGTTGCAATGGGTCATTTGCACGCACGCTTTCCATCTTGCGCACAATTTCGATGAACTCTTCCACACTTTGGAACTGCCGATATCTGGAAGAATAGCGAATACAGGCCACGGGGTCTATATTCCGCAATTTCTCAATCACCTTCATTACAATGACGGCAGTAGGAACCTCGCGCACATGATCCCTGTGCAACTCAGCCACCAGTTCATCTGTAGCGTTATCCAACTGCGCCATACTTACCGGACGTTTTTCGCACGCTGTTATCATTCCACGAAGTATTTTTTCGCGATTTAGCACCTCATGTACATTGGAGCGTTTCACCACACGCAACTCCGTGCGCTCCAATTGCTCGTAGGTTGTATAGCGGTAGCCGCAGCGCAAACATTCACGGCGGCGACGAATACAAGTGCCCTCGCGTGACATACGCGAGTCGATGACCTTATCCTCCGTGTATCCACATCGAATGCACCGCATGCTTTTATCATACTACTATGGGTTGTGTCGTCAAGACAAATCTACCACCACATACGGAATTGGGTCTTGGCGCAATGCCTCAAAAATAAAGTCACCGAAGCCCGATGCCTCAAAATAAACGGTCACCCAACAGCATAGCATTTTAGTCAGCATTTGCAAGACTTTGTTGAGCGGTGAGCTTATCAAATGACTCTTCTCTTTGCTGCCTCACTCGCTTGATGTGTTCGTAGAGTTTCCTCAACGACTCTCTACTTTGCGGCTAAGTTCTATAAGATTAAGTCGAGCGGGCTGCTCCATAAGCTTTTTATACCTCTTTGATTCCGGGTTAAGTGTGGCTGGCAGACGCTGGTAGGGCGTCTGAGGCTTGTCATATTTGCGGCTCATCTTTCCGTTGCTCTTCTCCCTGTGTTTTGAAACGAGTCGCGTACTGGCGTAAAAGTGATTCGTCAGCAAGTCATGGTACTTGTATACCTTGTTAAGTAAACCAACACATCCCAGCTCATCGAATCGATCTCTGCCTACAAGCTCGCGCACCTTGTGGCGGTTGCGTTCCTCTGCACGGGCATTGTCGTTCTTGTGGTAAGGTCGTGAGCGCGTCACCTTACATCTCTTCTGGTGCTGCTTCAGCCAGCCTTGCAGATGGTAATTGATAAACTCCGCCCCATTATCCGTGTTGATGCTGCGTTTGCTAAACGGCATCTCCCTGAATAAATGCCCAAAGGCCTGGCATACCCCATACTGTCCTTTGTTTCACACGGCTCGATTGCTTGTCCAGAGCGTCAAGTCATCCGTCAATGTCAGCAGGGCAACCGCATTAGGAAATGCGGTTGCTATTTACGATTGACGAGTTACGAATTACGATTTATTGATCATGTGCGCGTTGCGCAGGTTTTGCGAATCATGAACGTAGGCAGGAGAGTTCTTGAGAGCCATCATCATGATGACTGCTTGTTGTCATTTTTTTTGATGCGTATCAACGATCATATCAGCCAACAAGAGCATTTTCTCCGTTGATGAACTTCTTTCAAATGCGGTTGCCCTGTCAATGTCAGCGTCCACGCGTAGTCCCCTCTCGTCTCTGAGCCTCCATGCGACACTGTATCCGCGTAGAGGTGTCCGGGCTGCGTGATGATTCGTTGTGAATCCACCAACTCTATGCTCTTCTTCAGATTACTCAGGCTCTCCTGCTCTGCTTTGCCTCTTCCCTGCTTGATCTTTGTAGAGCCCAGTACGCGATCCAGTGTTGCTGCGGAAATCCCCAACGCCCATTCCAGACTCTCATATTCTGTGCGTTCATCTGCCGCATAAAAGGCAAGCCACTCCGGGAGCTGCGCTGCCATGCGCTTCCCGCAAGGCCGTCCCATCGATAACCAGATATTTTTGATGACTTGAAGTTTTTTGCCACCTATTATTTGGGGCCTTCCTTTCTTCTTCTTGCCTGGCGGCGATTTCTTGCCGCTCAACAGCCGGATGACTGTCTTGCGATTCTTGTAACCAGCAGATTGCATGATGTAATCTATAATCCTTGCTTTCTTGTATCGAGAGACTGGCGAGGCATATCTTTCTCTCCAGACAGAAAGTAACTCTATTCTTGCTTGTTTACTCATCTTAAGTAGCATATGTTTGATATTAACCTTTTTTTGAGGCATCAAGCATTCGCAAAATCCTCTTTTCCTGTTTTTGGCGACCCTTCGGTGACTTTATTTTTGAGGCATTGCGCGGATGTGCAAAAATTCTATTTCCAATGAAAAAGGCTTGCCATGTCATGACAATTCATGTAGAATCCCTCCGCACACCAAATGTGCGCTTCTGCTCGGTTGGCGGAATTGGTAGACGCGCTAGACTAAGGATCTAGTGGAGAAATCCGTGGGGGTTCGAGTCCCCCATCGAGTAGTGAGCTAGGTATGTTTAGGGAACGTATCTAGCTCTTTTTTGGGGGGTCAACCCAAATTTGGGGTCAACCCAAATTTTTGTGGAAAGAGGAATTTTTGTTAAAAAGGTGGGAGCATTCGAGCAGGACCCTGAGACGATAATTTTGGAAGTTTCGGAAACCGTAGGCGCGACGTTGAATGAACTTCATCTTGCGCTGGAAGCCTTCCGTGATGCCGTTGCTTTTTGTAAAGCGCCACATGCAGATGATGGGCACAAACCACTTACTGAGTGTATCAGCAAGGCGGCGCCAAATGAGATGGGAGGTGTTGCGTAAATCATCAAGCATTTGGGTTAATTCGCGCAGAGGCTTGCGGCACGCTTGTCTCGTGAGCGATTTGAGATTGAGCAAACTGCAAAGACGTTGCTTAAAATCATAAGCTAACATGAAGGAGCTATCCATACCAAGCAGTTCATCAAGTCTTTCCTTTTGCTTATTCGTAAGATTTTCTCTTCTCTTACTCAACAGATGCGCATAACCACGCTTCCAGCGTTGCTCGGGGGCGACAGTCTTGATGTAGTCATGCAAGGCTTTGTTGATTAATCTGATCACATGGAAGCGATCCGTCACGATTTTTACTCGAGAAGCTGGCGCGCGAGCTTGTGGTGAAGGAAGACCCGAGCGCGAAGGTGGAGAAGATTAAGCGGGATAAGAACGGCAATGCTGAGCGCATGAGCGTGATTGAGGCGATGAGTACGTTGGCGGTGAGTAAGTACATGGATAGCAGCAGCAGTGTTTTGCCGGAATGGATGCAGCAGTTGCAGGCGTTTACCGACGGGCTTATCGAGGCGAGTACAGCGGTTGGGACGGTGCAGCGGGCCTACGCGGCGGCTTTACAGGCGGAGGGGAATGGGGCGGTGAAGTATATCGACGAGGTGCTGAATAAGTTGGGGGTGACGGTTCAGGATGTTTTTTCGCAGGCGCGGCTGGAAGCGGTGGAGAGCGTGGCGCAAAGCACGAGCGAGGCGCGCGCGGAAGCGGATGCAAAAGCGGCGGGGAATCCCATGCCGGGAGTGGGACAGGCGCAGAGGCAGGCAGAAGAGAACGAGCGCGCCATTGAGGAACATGAGCGGGCGAGAGCGAGCGCGCAGCCGGTGGAGGGAAGCCGAGCGACGGAGGAAGAAGCGCAGCGGCAGGCGCAGACGCATTTGCTGACGGCGGACCCGGAGGCGGTGAGGGCGCCGGGGGTGGTGCGGGGTGTTTTTGTGAATGATGCGTGTGTGTATAATGCGGGAGGGGGGTATTATGCGGGGATGGTGCGCAAGGGGGATATTAAGTTGGGTTTGAAGCAGGTGAAGGTGGGGGAGAAGGGGAAGTATGGGGAGTTGGCGGGGAGGGAGTTGACGGGTGATTTTGAGCAGAGTGCGGCGCCGCTTTATTTGTGGTTGCGGAAAGACGGGAGGCTGGAGCTTATCAGCGGGCGGCACCGGTTTGCGAAGATGATGGAGGATAGCAAGGTGGAGGCGCATATGTGCTATGTGTTTATTGAGGATGCGGCGCATGATGAGAGGTGGGCGAGGATGTTGGATTATGAGAATAATATGCGGGATGACCAGGCGGATGAGAAGACGGCGGCGGTGTATATTCGGACGATGCCGCAGAGTGACGGGGAGTTGTACCGCAAGGGGTTGCTGCGCAATGCGACGAAGAGTAAGAGGGGGATTTTTATTGGGCGGCAGGCGCGGCAGAATTTGTTTGACCTTTTCATGGATGATAAGGTGAGTGCGAAGGATGCGGAGGTGATTTGCCAGTTGACGCAGAATTTGGCGGATGAGGCGAGGGTGGAGGAGATTCAGAGCCGGGCGGCGGGGTTGCTGAGGGATGGGAAGAGTTGGGAGTATATTGGGGCGATGACGCAGCTTTTGGCGAATAAGGAGAGGGTGACCTTGAAGCAGGGTTTGCTGGATTTGGGTGCGGATTTTGAGGCGGATTTGGATAAGATGGCGCGCTGTATTGAGCTGAATATGCAGGCGTTGAAGGGTGCGATTAAGCTGCTGAAGATGGGCAAGAAGTTGAGCAAGGATAGCCGGGCTGAGGCGGAGAGGCTGGGTGTGATTGCTACGACGAGTGAGGATAATGAGGGGAAGTTGGCGGCGCTGACGGGGGAGTTGACGAGGTGGGAGTATATTGGGAGCTACCCGGATTTGATTGCGGCGGTGCAGTTGTGGGACGGGGAGACAAGGCCGGATCCGGTGAGGCGCGTGCTTGAGGAGTACGAGCGCGAGAAGGCGCAAGCCGGGCAGCAGGAGGCGCGGGGGCAGGAGTTTGTGCCGGAGGGGCAAGGCGGGTTTGATTTTAGCGCGAGTGTGAGGGATGGGAGGGGTGTTTTTGAGGTGGACGGGAATGAGGCGCGTGATTTTGCGCGGCGGGTGCAGGAGGTTTTTGCGGCGGAAAAGAAGCCGAAGAAGGGTTTTATTTTCCGTGTATGTTCCTACCCTGAGGTGATGAAGTTGATTTTCCCGTGGGAAGGGGATGTGATGATACGTTGGGACAATTTGGAGAAGTTGAGCAGCCAGCATGATATGACGGTGGAGCAGATTGGGAAGTTGCCTGCAGAGTTGTGCGACCCGATTGCTATTTTTGAAGATAATACGAAGGAAAGGGATTATGTGGTGGTGACGGAGCTGGAAGCCCCGGCGCGCGACGGGAAGGTGAGGAAGGTGGCAGCTATTTTGAAGCTGAGAGGCTCGGACGATGGGCAGGTTTTAGTTTCTTTTGTTTCGTCTGCTTACGCACGTTCAAAGGATGATACGAAGTATGCGGGCTTACTGAAGAATAACCGACTGCGTTATCTGGATAAAGCAAGAGCCGGGGAATGGACGAGTTTGGAAGAGACCTTCATGTCTCAATTACTATCAACCAAACTAGCCGACCCCGACTCTGGGGTTATCTTAAAGGAGGATGTGGCGGATGTCAAGGGGGATGTTTCGATGTCGGTTGCGGATGCGAAGGAGCGGGGGTTGATGAAAGACGGGAAGTTGGAAGCGGTGAACGGTGTGCTGGTGGATGGAGGCGCGGATTTTAGCGCGTCGGTGGATTTTTCGCATGTGAGTCGTGCGCTTTTCCGGAGGCCGGATAAGGAGCATGTGGGGACGGGAGAGGGGAATCAGGTGTATGGGTGGGGCGTGATTTATGGGGCGGAGAGTCCGGGGGTGAATAGGTTTTACCATGAGCAGTTTACAAAGACACTGGGTATTTTTTTGCAGGGGCTGACGAGGAATCGGAAGAGGCTGCAAAAAGAGGATGTGCTGGCGGGGTTGAGGGCGCACGGGGTGACGGGGGAGCAGAATTTGAGGGATGCTGATGCGTGGGTGCATGTGTCTTCAAAGTGGGCGATGATTGATGAGAGGGAAGAGTTGAAGGAGTCGGTGAAGAGGTGGGAGGGTTTGGTTCGCAAGGCGGATGAGGAGAAGGATGAGGATATGATGAGGCATGCGAGGAATAAGTTGGAGTATTTTAAGCAGGAGGTGCTGGTGGCTGATTATTTTATTGAGAATGATATTTTGGTGAAGGCTGATGGGAAGCAGTACCCGGTGAATTATCGGATGCGTGCGGATGTGGATGATGGGAATTTGTTGCATTGGGATGAGAAGTTGGATGGGTTTTTGGAGGAGCATCCGGATGTGGCGGCGGCGTTTGGTGAGTTGTTGAATGTGGATTTTGATATGTTTTTTGATGTGTCGGCGAGGAATATCCCGACGAGGGAAGGATGGTTGCTGTATGAGCAGCTTGCGAAGAAGTTGGGGAGTGCGCGTGCGGCGAGTGAGTGGCTGGATGAGCATGGGATAAGGGGTGTGAAGTATGAGGATGGGAGCACGCGGCATAAGGAGGGGGAGAAGACGTATAATTATGTGATTTTCAATCCGGATTATATTGAGGTGGTTGCGATTAATAACCGGCATGCGTGGAGTGAGTATTCGGAAGATAATCCGGATTGGCAGAGGGTGGAGGATGTGGATTTTTCGGCGAGTGTGCGCAATCTTGCGGCGGTGCATACGTTGAATTATTACAATTTTTTGCAGTCAGCGAAGATGGGAGGGATGCCGCTGCCGAGTATAGCGGTGACGCGACTGGATGAGCCGTATCAGTGGATCAAGCATGAGCAGTTTATGACGCTTGTGGCGCGTCCGGAAGTGGTGGATCCGAGGAGGGGGACGGATGTATATTCGCGGGATGCGTGGACGGGGCGGATGCCAAATATCGTTTCGTCGGAGGAAGAGGGAGATGATAGGAAGTATTTTTGGGATGAGGAGAAGCACGAGAATGTGGAGGCGACGCTGGAGAATCTGACGGATTATTTGTATGAGCGGAAGCGGAGGGGGAATGAGGCGACGGAGAGAGAGATGGATTTGGTGCGGACAGCAAAGGCGTATTTGGCGCGGCGGATGAGGGATATGGAGGATGTGAAGGGGCAGAGGGAGAGGCTGCAAAAGAGGGATGATGTGAGGGTGAGGAGTGATGAGATAGGGGCGTGGATGAATATGCTTACGGAGAAGTATGATACGTGGCTAGGGGATGAGGAGTGGATTGCTGTGTTTGAGGCGTTGGCGGATTTGGATGAGGTGACGGAGAGGAGTGTGAGGGATGCGATTATGAGGTCAACGGATGCGGATGGGCACGCGGATTTGTGGAATCTGAAGAGTTCGGATGCGATGGAGAGGGGGAGTGATTTTATCAAGGAGACGGTGAGGATTTTGAACGAGTTGCGCGCAGAGAAGACGGATTATCTGGAGGCGGTGCCGCGGAGGGAGGTGAAGATGAATGAGTGGGTGTATGCGCTGTTTAGCGATAGGGTGGGGAATAAGGAGGCGGTGCGGCGTGTGTGCTTGGAGAATGGGATTATTCCGATTGAGTATAAGGCTGGGGAGAGGGATAAGGCGCTGGGGGATTTGATTGATGATGGGGAGGTGTCGTTTAGTGTGATTGGGGAGCATGCGCGGACGTGGGGGAGGTATAAGGAGAGGGCTTTTGCGGGGCGGGATGATGGGAGGATGCGGGCGGAGATTGATGCGAGTAAGGCGAGGCTGACGGGGAGAGTGGCGTGGGGTGATGATTTGGCGCGGGAGCTGGAGGGGGATTTGGCGAAGTTGATTGCGATGCGGAAGGATGGGGATGCTGAGTTGCTGGAGGCGCGGCGGTATACTCCGATGGAGGCTGGGGAGATGGCGCTGAGGGTGGCGCATAAGCATGGGTTGCTGGAGGATGTGCCGGATGAGGAGATGATTTTGGGTTCTGTGGCGGATGCGGTGC
>CANQAD010000022.1 GCA_947588735.1 uncultured Akkermansia sp. | reverse complement strand
TTTTGTTGTTGCACCCTCAGAATACTCTTTTCTGAGGAAACAAATCAACCTTCCTTTTTTTGTCTTCTCTTACCCTCTCTCTTAATTTTCTTGGGACGGATGTGAGGCATAACACACGTGTCCCAAGAAAAAGCACCCCCGATAGGTTGTTAACGGCACATCATGCAGCATAAGCCTTTGGTTATTTACGATTGACGACTTTGAAGGCCAGCGCGCTACGCGCGAAGCGCAAAGTAAAGGCGAAGCGGAATCCTCGAAGACGAAGGAGCGATAATCAAGGGAAAGTATTCGGAGTGATACCACGCCGGGTTGGCTCAGCGCCGCCCCATCGGCGCTTCTCCCCTTGGGCAAAAGTTGCGCTTTTATCCAATCCCCTCCGAGCCTGTTGGTGCAGTCAAGTGGATAGTTCCCCAAAAAAAGGGGAGGGGATAATATCAATCATATAACGTTTAGGAGGAGTAAGCAATCAAGAAGGGAGCTGCTTTTTATGGAGGAAGTAATAACAGAATTGCGTTATTTGGCGCCAGGAAGGAAAAGTCATAGTTACCTCGTGGTCAGGAGAACCTCAAGATATGACTTGAGGGCCTGGCGTCCCGAGGATCCAGCGGCAGTCTGGAACGCACCCGCCACGTGGCGATCCGGGGCAAAATGGCAGCCTACTCGTACACCACAAAGATGCGTGCAATTCCAGGAAGAGCGGTGGTGAGCTCGTTTGTAATGCGCGTGAGGAAATCGTGACTTTGGGCAATGGTGAGTGCGGGGTTGGCGGGAATGCAGACAAAACACACCCGCTGTGAGCCGTGCGTGTAGAGATGAATCGAGGAAGGAGATGGACCGTTGATCTCTTTCATAGTGTGACGCACGAGCTTCTCCCAGTCGGCAGGGACGGATTGCTCAAAATGCGGGAGTGTGCGCATATTTGGCTCGATATGCACAAAGACGGCGGTCGCATGCAGGCGGCGGGCCACTTCGGTACGGAAAGCTTGGACCGGCACGGCCCAAGATTCCAACGTGGCCTGAGGAGGCAGCTCCAAATCAGTGAAAATGAGTAAACCTTGGTCAGCTTCCAAAAGACGCAAGGAGTGTACCCCCATGCGATGCGTGAGAGCAATTTGACGGATGAACTGTTCAGGGGAATCCGGTTCAGTATTTTCCGGCTGCATGTGTACCAGCGTTTCGGCACCGGGGATGGAGCGTTTCACAAGAGCTTCGATCGCATCTGCAATTTCATGCGCAGTGTCAATGTGCAGCTCGCGAGGCATGCCAACAACCATTTCGATGTAGGTGGTGTTGCCCACGGAACGGGCGCGCAGATGACGCAGCGGGTAAGCAGGCATTTGCTCGGCCATAAGTAAGTTGAGCTGCGTGTAGAGGGCAGCATCCGTGCGGTCCATGAGATTGTTAATGGCCTGCACGCCCAGCACTTTGCATATATGCAAGATAATGACGGACACCACCAGGGAGGAGAATACGTCTGCGCGGATGAGCAGCCAGTGCAAAGGAGAGTCCGGTGTGGCTTGATTGGCAAGCGCGGCGCCGGTGATGCCCACAAGCACTGCGGCGCTGCTCCAGATATCGCTCGAAAAGTGCGCAGCATCGGCTGCTAAGGCGGCGCTGTTCGTCTCTCGCGCCGTACGGCGCAGCATGGCTGAGCGATTGATATCCACGACCAGTGATACAATAATGACCAGGAAGGCCCAGAAAGAAATATCCACACGCAGCGCGTTCGGATTATCACTCATGAGTCGGTGAATGGCCTCCCGGATCACCCAGAGGGCCGTGCCGAGCAGCAGTAGCGTCTCTGCCAAGGCCATCAAGTTCTCCACTTTACCATGTCCGTACGGGTGGTCCTCATCTGCCGGTCGAGCCGCCACCTTTACCGCAAAGAGCGTACCAAGTGCGGCGAGCAGGTCGAGCATGCTGTGCAGGGCCTCTGAGAGAATACCAAGTGAGCCGGTGGCTAGGCCCACCACTAGCTTGAGCATAGTGAGTACCGTACTCCAAAGAACTGATGACCACGCGGCTCGTGATTTTTTTGTGGCATGTGTCTCCATGAGCACCACTGGCTATGAAATCAGATCCCGAGGGCAGCCATGATACGGCCAACAGCTTCGCGCAGCTGTGGTTGGTCTGTCAGGCGTTGTTCAATCGTGCGCTCAGCGTGAATGACAGTGCCATGATCACGCCCCCCAAAGGCAGCACCGATATCCTGAAGCGAACAGGCAGTGTGGTGGCGGGCCAAGAACATAGCAATTTGCCGTGGTTGGGCGATAGCAGCCGTGCGCCGCCGACCGTTCAAGTCTGACACGCGCAAGTGAAACTCATCGGCTACAGACTGCTGGATATCCTTAATGGCGAGCCTCGCTGCGGGTTCCTCATACATAAACTCGCGCAATTGCGTGCGCGCCTCTTGCACGGTGGGACGCCGATGGGAGAAGGAGGCAAAGGTAGCGAGGCGTGTCAGCGCCCCCTCCAATCGACGCACGGAACGGGTGATGCTCTTGGCTAGGAAATCTAACACTTCGTCGCTGAGTAGATCACTGCGTTTGCGCCAGCGTTTGGCGCGCAAAATTGCCATGCGAGTTTCATAGGACGGGGCGCGCAAAGCCACGGAAAGCCCCTGAACAAAACGGGACTTAAGGCGTTCATCAAGGTCGATGATATCTGCTGCAGGGCAGTCGGCCGTGAGTACAACCTGCTTTCCGCTTTCAAAGAGGGCGTTGAAGGTGTAGAAAAATTCTTCCTGAGTCTTGTCTTTATGCGCAAGAAATTGCACATCGTCGATCAAAAGCACGTCTGCCCTGCGGAATCTGCGACGGAAGTTGCGCAGCGCATCTCCCTTGCGCGCTAAAGCGTCAATATAGCTGTTCGTGAAGTTTTCGCCGGTCACGTAGAGCACGCGCGCCTCATCATTTGCCTTACGCATGGCGTTGCCGATGGCCTGCAGGAGGTGCGTTTTGCCTAGGCCCGAATTTCCGTGGATAAAGAGGGGGTTGTACGTGCCGGGTTGCCTGGCAGTAGCCTGAGCTGCAGCGTAGGCAAACTCGCTGTTGTCGCCCACCACGAAAGAGTCGAAATCATATTCCTCATTCAATCCGCTGTTGAAAGAATCCGTCTTGCGTGCAGTCCTGTGTCGCGTTGTTGAGGTGTCGAATCCCATCTGTTCGATAGCTTGAACAGGGGCAGTGGCATCTTCTTCAAAAGCCAGCGGAAGAAGTGCAGATGCAGGTTCGTTGTCTTTCTCGTTTTCTGCTTTCTCATCGCGTTGCACAAATACGATTTCGCGCGCGGCCTGCATGACGCAAGCCACTGAGTTTGCTATGTATTCCTTATAATTGAGTTCCAACCACATGATCGGCAGTTCCGCCGGGTATTCCAAAATCAGTTTTGTCCCCGTGTCTTCCTTCAGTTCCAATTTACAGATGTAATTCTCCAACCCGTACATCCCAACGTCACCACGGCGGCGCATATCGATCACGATATCTGCCCAAAGGCTTTTCTCTTTGTTGTCGGTTTTCATCCCGTCCTTCTCTCTTCTGTCTGTTTCCAGCTTTCCTCGCTCATTCGTTCCTCTTTTCCTTTGGGGGGATGGCTTTGGTGCGCTGTCGAGGCGATAATGCCATGGGCTTCTCCCGTTGAAAAGTTTTTTTATTTTCCTACCAGCCCTCTTTGTTTGTTATCCGCTGTTCCATGGGCGTTCCACAGTGAAAAAAATTTTTTTACCCCCCGGGCTCATTGTTAACTTCCCTTGACATTTGATTTCTCTGTGTATTTTTCTGCCCATTTTTTACGATAATTGCCGAGTTTTCAATGATATGCGTTTATTATTAACAATGTGAATAATGAGAAGTAACAGTCTGCTGAGCAGGCGGTGCAGGCAAACGAAGGAGAGGGTAGGAAGAACATGGCAATATACGTGCGCTTCTTGATGTTCGAAAGCTTGCTAAAAGATGGACGGAGTGGTATAGTCGGAGCATGCAAACGAAAGCATACAAGGAAATAAGGGGGGGGGTAACAGCCGCCAAAGGATACGAAAGCCATGCGATAAGTTGCGGCATCAAGGACCCGACCGCCACGCGGCTGGATTTGGCGCTTGTATATTCTACGGAGCCTGCAACAAGCGCTGGGGTATTCACGACGAACCGAGTGCGCGCGGCCTGCGTGCGGGTGAGCCGTGAGCACATGCGTCGCGGCGATATTCGTGCGATTATTGCCAACAGCGGAAACGCAAACGCTTGCACAGGAGAGGCCGGCTTGGCAGTGGCTCGCACAGAATGTCAACTGGTGGCGCGAGAACTTGGCATTTTGCCGCGCGAGGTAGCAGTTTGTTCTACCGGTGTGATTGGTTTGCCGATGCCCATGATGCGTATTGAACCGCGTATCCCTGAACTCTGCCGTGGGTTATCCACCGGCAAAGGGCACGATGTGGCCTCGGCCATCATCACCAGTGATACACGCGAAAAAGAGGTGGCCGTAAGTTTCTTTGTGAGGGGCAGGGAGGTACGCATTGGCTCATGCTGTAAAGGAGCGGGTATGATTTCTCCGTGCATGGCTACAATGATATGTATGGTATGTACGGATGCCTCGGTTGAACGGGCTGCGTTGCGCAAGCTTTTACGCGCCGGGGTGGAGCAATCCTTCAACCGCATCACAATTGATGGCGATATGAGCACAAACGATACATGTCTACTGCTTGCCAACGGAGCCAGCGGAGTGAAGCTTGCTCCGGGACGTCCCGGCTGGCCTGTGTTTTGCGAGGCATTGCAATATGTCCTCATGGAGCAAGCTCGCCACATCGTGCAGGATGGAGAACGCGTCACAAAATACGTGACTGTGCGTGTAAAAGGCGCGCCGGACCGCGCTGAAGCTAAACGCGTGGCCGAAGGGGTTGCAAAGTCATCGCTTGTGAAAAGCTCATGGAACGGCGGAGATCCTAATTGGGGCCGTATCATTCATGCTGTCGGTTATGCTGGGCGCCGCGTGCGTGAGGAGAAGGTGGACATCGATATTGCGGGGTTGCCGGCATGCCGCGCCGGGGTACAAACTGACACGCCGAGCGACGATTTGCGTGCTCGAGTACAGGCGCCTGAGTTTGAGGTGCTGATCGATCTTCACATCGGACGTGCGGAATACACGGTGTACACCACTGATCTTTCGCCGGAATACGTAGATTTTAACCGATCGGAATATGCGTACTGGAATCAGGCCAGACAAGATGGATTGACACGATGAAGAAACATCAATTTATCAAAGTTGCGGGGCTGCTGACAACCTTGCTTCTCGTGCTCCAGCAGACAGCCAAAGCCGGGAATCCCGTGAACATGGCGGCGGACGGTTCGCTTTGGGAGAAACCTGCGTCCGAACTTTGGAGCACCCTGTTCTCGGAGGGGCAATACACTCGAGTGGACGATTTTCACATTCGCTACCGAAAGGGTTCGGATTTACAGGTGGGAAATGTTGAGCTCGGGGATGTCACCATGGAGCTCACCGAAGACAAAAAGCATTTTGCGGGGCTGAGCACCACCATTTTTAACAAGGGTGATGACGGCGACATGGAAAAAACCGACTTTGAGCGCAAGATCAAGGACAGTGTGACGGCACTTAATGACAGCATGGGCGCTGAGGGAAAACCATACCAGCAAGGTCGTAAGGAAACCGGGCTCAAAACTCGGGCATGGAAGTGGGAAAACGAACACTGTGCTGTACTGTTGGAGGCCGCTTCCACCGGCAAGGGCAAGAAATATGTGGCTGAGTTTATCCGAATGCGCATAGCTCCAACCAAAGATGGATTGGAGAAAGGAGGTGCTAGGGATGTGGCACGCAAGGCTGGTCTCAAAGAGAATGTGACGAGGGAGGAAGGTGGAGATGTTTGGATCAACGGTGTTCCGATGGTTGACCAGGGGGAGAAGGGCTACTGCGTGCCTGCCGCTGTATCCCGTGTCTTTGCCTATTACGGCATGGATGGTGTGGATCAGCATGCACTGGCCGCTCTCTGCAAAAGTTCAGACCAGGGAACAACACTAAACGATATGGAGAAGGCACTCAAAAGCATTTGCGGACCTTTCCATATGACAATAAAATCATGGGATTGGGTGGGCATGAAGTCCTTTCTTAAAAAAGCAAAAAAAATGGTCAAAAAAGGTGGTACACCGCCGGATGATCGCGAGATTGCTCAGATGATTCTGGATGATGTCAAGAAACATCCAAGTACCATGAACCGAGGACTGGGTGATATCAAGCAGCAGATAGACGCTGGCATCCCCATCGTGTGGGCCGTGATGCTAGGCATTTTCCCGGAGCAAGGCTTGCCGCAAAGCTTCGGCGGTCATATGCGCCTTATCATTGGTTACAACGAGGAGAAGGGCACCATCATTTACACCGATACTTGGGGCATACGACACGCTAAAAAATCGATGCCCACAAGGGAAGCGTGCGCCATTACGCATCGTCTCTGGGTATTGCGCCCATCCATTTAATTATTATTTTTTTTGGGGGGGGAGGAGCTTTTCCATCTGCAATTTGCTTGACAAAGGGGAAAGATGGTGTAAACTGCTCCCACCTGGAATCAATCTATAATACAACTATGGCACACACACTGTCCGCTAAAAAGCGCATTCGCCAGACTGAGACCCGTACTGCGGCCAACCGCGCCACCATGTCGCGCGTTCGCACTCTTCGCAAAAAGGTAATTGCAGCTGTGCAGCAGAAGGATAAGGAAGCAGCTGCTGGCGCTTACAATCGCTTTGCCTCTGCTGTGGATAAGGCTGCCAAGAAGGGGACTGTACACCCCAATCGTGCAGCCAATTACAAGAGCAAGGCCGCCAAAGCCATCGCTGCGCTGTCTTGAGCGCCTCCATGCATCTCTTTTACGGCAAGTGAGCATGTTTTGCAGCATGCTCACTTGTCCTTTTTGCGGTATGTAGCAATTTTTCCTTGGAGCTCGCGCTTTTTCCTCATACTGTTTTCAGTCTGCATACGGGACGTTGAATTGACACGACCTGTGCAAGGTGCTATGATGACGGCATGAGCACCACAGTGAATGAACAGCAGTTAGCTGCCATCAGAGTCTGGGCAGCCGAAGGCGCGGATCTCAACGGCATTCAGAAAAAGTTGCAAAGTGAATTCGGCCTGCATCTCACATTTATGGAAGTGAGATTTCTGGTATTGGACCATGGCATAGAACTTGCCACAGAGTCTGATACAGTTGCAAAGCCGACGGTGCAGCCAGAGCAGGAAACGGCAGATAGTGCTCTCGGGGAACAGGACGGTAAAGTGCGAATTGAGTTGGACGATCTCCAGCTCCCCGGCACACTCATTTCCGGTAAAGTGCATTTCCCTGGCGGAGCAGAGGGAGCGTGGCAGATTGATCAACTGGGCAGGTTAGGCTGGAGCCAACTCACCGGCACTCCTTCCCCAGAAGAAATGCAGAGCTTTCAGCAGGAGCTTACTGCCATGTTGCGCCGCGCATGAGTGTATCTATTCTGCCTGAGAGAGAGATAACCCTGAAAGTGGATAGCTTGGTACGCGGGTAAGCTGAACACCGTAGAGGTCAGCAATGGCTCGTGCCTCGGATTTCTTGTAGTCTTCACCGTAGTAGATGATTTTCACCCCATGAGCGCAGAGAGCTTGCATGCAGGAGGTGCAGGGCATGGTAGTACAGGCTACAATTTTTGCTTCGCCTCGCTTAAAAAGACTGCAAAGGTTGATTTCTGCATGCAGCATAAACTTTTGTCGCTCGTCTCGCGAAGCCCAAAATCCCGCTGGCGCCGTGAAGCCCGGGTATAGTCCATTGTAAGCTGTACCGATCACACGGTTATCGGCATCCAGAGCGGCTGCGCCCACCTTGCGATAGGGATCCTCAGAACGCAGTGCCGCCACATGCGCCAGTGCCATCACATACTCGGGAATGGAGAGACGTGCCATGGAAATGGTGTAGTGGATTATTCTTCCGGAAGAACCTCGTCCTCCACCATACGCTCAAGCGTCTGCCGACAACGAATCAGGGTGACCTTATCGCCGTCCACCATCACCTCTGCCGCCAAGGGGCGAGAGTTGTAGGTGGAAGACATGCTGAACCCGTAAGCGCCAGCACTCATTTCTACTAACAGTTCGCCGGGTTTTACGTCCGGGATGTTACGGTTTTGCGCTTGAAAATCGCCGGATTCGCAGATGGGTCCAACAACGTCCGCCACGATCGTATCGCCATCGTGTTGGAGCACAGGCCATATTTCGTGATAGCCCTCATAGAGCGCAGGACGTATTATATCGTTCATCCCAGCATCAATCATTTTAAAATGCTTGCTCTCGCCATTCTTTTCATACACACAGCGGGTGAGCAGCACTCCCGCATTGCCTACCAAACGGCGACCGGGCTCAAGCAGAATACGCAAGTCAAGGGGAGTGAGCAGCGGAATTAGTGCCTTCGCGTACGAGGTGATGGTAATCTGTTCCGGGTGTTCCTTCCACCAATTTGAGGAGCCGGAGGCAAGGCATCCGTCATACACGATACCGATACCGCCGCCGATGCTCCAAAATTCAATGCCATAGAGCTCTTTGAGTTTGGCAGCCAGAGGAGCCACCTTCTGCACCGCTGTCACAAAGGGCTGCACTTCTGTGAGCTGAGAGCCGATATGCATCTGTAAGCCCCGGATACGCAGGTGCGGCATATCGGTGGCAACGGTAGCGTAGAGTTGTTCCACGCGCGAGATATCCACGCCAAACTTATTTTCATTCGTGCCGGTTGTGATGTACTTGTGCGTATGAGCATCCACATTGGGATTCACGCGTACGGCTACAGGAGCTTGCTTGCCCATATCGGCAGCAGTGCGGTCGATGGCGCGCAGTTCATTTTCACTTTCGCAGATGAAACAATAGATGCCGCATTCGAGCGCGTAGCGTATTTCGGCCTCCGTCTTGGCTACACCGGCATACGTGCACGCTGCCGGGTTTCCCCCCGCCCGGATAACACGCCACAACTCCCCGCCAGATACAATATCGAAGCCTGCACCGCGCTTTGCCATCAGCTGGAGAATGGCACCGTTGGAGCACGCTTTGACGGCGTATGCAATGTGAACATCCAATCCGGCGAAAGCCTGGCGAAATTCGTCCAAGTCGGTCAGGATCGTGTTGCGGCTGTACACAAAGGTAGGTGTGCCGTAGGTTTCAGCGATACTGGCAAGATTGACATTTTCGCAGAAAAGCGAACCATCTTTATAAGCGAACAGGTGCATAAGATACGATATTAGTTTTTAGAAAGAGTGTCGGGCAAGGTCGTAGCCGGTGTATCCTCAGGATGAGTCTGAGGAGCATCGTCAATAATAGATGCTACCCATTGCAGATCCACCGAATTTTCCATGGCTAACTTCAGAAACATGGTGAAGGGCACAGCAAGCAGCATCCCTATCGGCCCCCACACCCAGCCCCACACGATCACCGAGATCAACACCATGGAGGTTGCTATGCCGAATTGTTTACCCAAGAAGAGAGGTTCTATGCCATTGCCAATAGCAAAGTTAATGGCCAAATACCCGCCGGCTACAATGAGCATACTCCCCCAATCCTGCATAACCAGAGCAAGCAAGATAGGGGGTACGGCTGCTACAATGGAGCCGATAGTAGGTATAAAATTCAGAGCGCACGCCACAAATCCCCACATAAAGGCAAGAGGTACCCCCATAAAATGGCAGAGAACCCAAGCCAGCAAGCCAGTGCTCACGCTTGCAAGCGTTTTTATAATGAGATATTTTTGCACTCCTCGCAGTGCGTCAAGCACTTTCAGCTTGCCTTGCAAGCTATTCGGCAGGTTATTCAGATTGCGCCGGAAGAGCGGTGCCTCACCCAGCATGAAGGTCATCAAAATGAGCACCAATGCCGTCACCGACATAAAGGAGAGGATCTGCCCGGTGAGAGATTGCGAAAAAGCGATGATTTGCTGGCTATTGACAAGACTCATCGGGGAGTCGAAGAGATTACGCAACTGTTCACCGAAGAAAAATTGATCGGCCCATGTGAGGAGCTCGCTCACTCGAGATTCAAGACGCGGCATAAAATCGCCCTGCAGGGTTGTTTTCATGTCTGCTGCCAGAAATTTGACGAAGCAAATTAATCCATAAAGCACCCCCATATCTACTACGACCGCGCAGGTCACAGCCAGCCAATGAGGAAAGCGTAGAACCCTGCGTAGGACTCCAACGATCGGATAGCTCACGATTGCCAAAAAAGCAGCCAAAACAATGGGAACCGTTACCTCCCGTGTGTATTTCAAACCAAACAGTACGATGAAAGTCGCCGCCACAGCAATAAGAGAGCGCGCTCCATCACCTATCACATTCTGTGGTCCTCTCTCATCTTGCTTCACTAACGAATTGTCTGACTCGGCGCTGCTCATCGTTGCCATTCTATCCTTCCAATCTTCATATTTCAAGGGGGAATCGTTCCATGATCGCTTTTTTTGCTGTTGTCAGAAGGTTCGTTGGAAATACGTGAAGCAAATTTTGCGAGTTTTCAGGAATAGACAAACAATGTCACAAAGACTGCCGCATTTGCCTTGGATGCGTTTTTACCAGCGCAAAATCCATTTGCTCAATGCATGTATTGTCATCGTAATTCATTGATCGAATGTTCTGAGAGCCCCATTGCTAGCCCCCGCGAAGAGAGAGAGGAGCAACGGGAGTCAGCAGCGGTCATAGTACCCAACCTCCAAAAGGGAAGAAACGAATCCAAGCCGGATACCCATGAATATAGAGCGGCAGAGACAAGGAGTCACATATCAGGCGGAGTTCGATTATTCGACTCAGGCGGAATAGGCGCGCCCACTCGGAGGAGGTGAGGGAGCAGCGCCGACGCGGGAGCAGCAAGTGTTTGAGGCGAGGAAGGGGAAATTAAACTGGGACAAACGCCTGCTGGAGGCGGTAGCCGTCCCCGGCAACCTGAGCGAGCATACCGGAGAATAAAGAGCAATTGAGAGGGCCGCAGGAGTGGATGAAGAATGAGCATCACAGATGCGGCAGAATAGCTCCGAACGCATCCATGGAATTGCAGAGCGTTGTCTGCAAAGGTTAGGGAAGCGTCGCATGCCATAAAAGGCACGTACGGTGGTGTAAGCGGGGGCGAATGCCCCCGACTCTATTTGCCTGGAAGGGCAAACGCATTTGAAAGGAGTTCATTAACGGAGGAAATGCTCTTGTTGGCTGATATTATTGTTGATATGAATCAAAAATGATGACAATAAGCAGTCATCATGATGATGGCTCTCAAGAACTCTCCTGCCTACGTTCATGATTAAAAAACTGCACAACGAGCACATTATCAATAAATTGTAATTCGTGCATCGTCAATCGTAAATAGCGACCGCATTTCTTAATGCGGTTGCCATGTTTGCCTGGCATTGTGCTTGACACCTGCGGGGACGATCTGATAGAACGGGAAAGTATGCGAAAGCCCAGCTGTATGACCATGATGGCTGCTCTTACGCCGTTGAATCCCTGCGATGAGGGAGGAAGTCTGTTTTCCAGTCCGTTTTCCTCTTTCCGCGTGGGGCTCAAGAAAATGCGTTTCAATACGAGCCAGGCTGAGAAATAAAAAGAAGCCGCAGGGCTGCCATAAAGTGTACTCTATCAGTAAGACAGACATTTTTATTTGACTCATCATGGAATCAGCCGTACCCAGTAAATCCAACCGCCTGCATTCTCTCGATGCTTTGCGAGGTCTGGATATGTTTTTCATCATGGGACTTGACTCCGTGATACGATCCCTATCTCCTCTCTTTCTGTCAGAAAATTTTTGCAAAGAAGTATGGCGCCAACTTGGACACTGCCCGTGGGAAGGGCTCACGCTTTATGATCTTATTTTTCCGATATTTGTGTTCATTAGCGGCGCATCCATGTACTACTCACTCGCCCGGGCAGCAGAGAAGGGGAGAAATCGGCTCGAACTCATTGGCAAGCTTTGGAAACGTGCGCTGATTCTTGCCATATTAGGCTGTATGGTAAATGCATGGGAAATGGAGGACGCTTTTTTATGGCCTATCCGGCTGAATGCGCTTCGCTATGCATCCGTGCTGGGGCTAATTGGCATCAGTTGCGCTCTGGCCGGCAGCGCTATCATTTGGTCAGCAAAAAAAAGGGCAGCGCCGACACTCATCGTCGTCATCCTTACAGTCGTGTGGTATCTTCAAGCCACCTGTGGCGATATGACACCGGCCGGTTGCTTCAATGCAAAGGTGGATGCGATACTTTGCCCAGGTACGCTGCACAGCGGAAGCTATGATCCGGAAGGTCCGCTCTGCATCATCTCCGCCACAGCATTGGCATTAATGGGCTACTGTGCCGGATGGCTGTGCAGTTGTGCTTATTCCATGCGGCGCCAGGTAGCTGTGCTCATCCTGTTGGGTGGATTTTGCATCACGACGGGGTTGCAGTGCGGCGTTGTCATCAAAGGAATATGGACGCCTTCTTTCGTGCTCGTAACGGGGGGCACAGGATATCTGTTGATGGCTCTTTCCCGACCACTATGTGACGTATGGAGCAGGGGAGAACAGCTGAGTCTCCCGTTGCGGATTGTGGGCATGAACGCTCTCTTCATCTACCTCGTAAATCACTTGCCGGGTTACCCACAGCTGTGTTCTGAGGTCGTTTGCCCCATTTTCAAGGTTTTATTTGGTTATTCTGCCGGACTTCTCTTCACCTATGCCGTGCAACTGGCAGGATCATGGCTCATCTGCTACTTGCTCTGGCGAAAAAGACTTTTCATTAAGGTATAAAAAACGGCACAACCGCGATGGGGATAGTGCCGTGGAAAATGGGACATGTCGCTCTGCCACCGTCCCGATCTGCTCAAAGGGCAGGAATCAGGACTTGTAACGCAAACGCTTCTTATGCCGGTTCTGGCGCATGCGTTTGCTGCGCTTATGCTTGTTAATCTTAGCCTTTCGCCTTTTTTTGAGGGATCCCATAGTGTGTAATTACTGGTTGATGAAGTTCGCTGTAGCGGCAGAGCATGCCCCCACATGACGGCGGCATATATATACCCGTTTGGTACAATTTGTCAAGTGCATTTTGGAAATTTCCGTGCGCTTTTCTTGTCAGCGTTTACCACGGCAAATGCGTCTCAGGCGTTGTCCAGCGATGAGAACAGGGATAAGTCCCATGAGAAAGAGGTAAGTGCCATTGCGCCAGATGGTGGACACAGAACCGGCATCAGTTTCCTGGTCAATCCAGCCGAGCGGAGGAGCTTGGCGAGGGGAAAGGAAGAAGCCGCGGTGCTCGTTAAGGCGGGAGTCTTTGCGAGCTGTTTTCACGCCCTCGCTGACAGCAACAAGGCGACGATTAGAGAAGTAGAACTCGAGGGGTTGATTTTTGGGGGTGATGCTACGCGATTCCAGGCTCTTCGTGAGCGTCAGGAGTCGGTTTTCATCACCGCTCAGGGCAGCTTTACGCGTGCTGCGCAGAATACTTTTGGCCTCATCAGCATCGCGGGCAGTTGTGTTGAGTAAGAGCGCAGCACGCTGAATGAAGCGTACATCCTCATCAGTGCCATGCGCTTTGAGTTCATCGCGCACACGGTCGATACGGCGATTTTCAATTTCCCACAGATTATCAGTACTTTGAGTCACAAAAATCATCTCGAAAGCGTAGCGCAGCGGACAAAACTCTGCAATGAGCGGAACCGGGCGCGTAAGGATATTATGCGTGGTTTCATCCTGGTAGGCGACACGGTGCCGCAGGTTGGAAAGAGCCTGATTCACTTTTGTCGGCATAAAATTCGGCACATCGGGGGCAAATTCATTCATTTCCTCAAAACGCACCAGTGCGCCCGCCAGCAAAATTTGCGGCACCAACAGCAATGGCACTACATTGAGCGCTGTACGTTCCGTACGCACAAAGGCCGATACCATCAGAGAAAGCGCTATGCCTACAAAAGCCGTAAGCACCATGATCCCCAAGTGCTGCCAGAACATCTCATGAATGCTTAAAATGGCATTGCCAACCAGCAGGTAGAGCGCGCACTGAACAGCCGCAATGCCTGTAATGACCAGGCATTTGGCCGTCAAATAGCCCGTGATGAAAGGACGGTAGTTGCTCTCACGTCGCAGAAGTAGCCTGTCCCGCAAAATCTCACACGCTGCATCGGTCAAGCCAAAAAACATGGCCAGCACCAGAGAGAGGAAAAGATACTCATTGATGTGAAGAGCTTTGTAATAAGTATAGGGAATATCGCTCGCCGCTCGCAGTGTTCCCGCTATCAGCAATGCAAGAAGAGGTCCCTCCAGTAGAAGCGCATAAAGCCCCATGCGGCTGCGAAGACGCCCCAGAAGCGTACGCAGAACCCACAGATTAAAGAGACGCATGAGCTCAGGAAAGGTTCGCCGCATCAGCTTCTGCATGCTTGGGCGTGGTGCCTGCTCCGTGACATCCGGCGGAGTATCAGTCGTACGTACCGGTGCATTGTGAGGCTCGCGCGTTTTGCGGTAGGTGTAACTCTCGAAGCGCTCCTGCCACATACCCGGACTAGGGTTGGGGCGATCGCCCAAGCGTGCGTAGGGAGCCTCGAGCACCTCAAACACATAATCCGCCCCACCTGCCGACACAGATTCGCGGCTCACGTGTAAACCCATCTCTCGTGCAGCTTCCTGGAAATATTGCACCATCTCTGCGGGGGTCCCCCAAAATGCCATTTGACCACCAGTATTGAGCACCATCACCTTGTGGAAACGATTGAGAATACTCTGTGCTGGACGATGCAGGGTGCAGAGCAGAATTCGCCCGGCCGACATGCCCTCCAGCGTTTCAATCACACGTTCTGCATCTCCGGAGGAGAGCCCGCTGATGGGCTCATCGATGAGGAAAACCTCAGCCGTGCCAGTCAGATCGAGCCCCAAATTGAGACGCGAGCGTTCGCCGTCCGATATGGTGCGCTCACCGGCCCGTCCCACGTGCCGTTTAGAGAGCGAACCAAGCCCCACGAAGTTGAGCACAGCAAGCACGCGTCGCATACGATCCGCATGGTTGAGCCTCGGGCGGCGCGCCACAGAGGCTTGATAGACATGCTCGCCTACGGTCAAGGCTTCATCCAGAATATCCTCATGCGGGATGAAGGCAACATGCTGTCGCAGCGAGATGTTATCGGGCGTGAGGAGTTCTCCATTGTAGTACACGGAACCCATGGACGGAGAAAGGTGTCCGGCAAGCAGAGCGAGCAATGTAGATTTGCCCGAGCCGCTAGGACCGAGGATGCAGGCCATTTCACCGCGCTGCAAGGAAAAGTCGATGTTATCTACCACGCGGCCGGAGCGCACAAAATCGCGAGTGAGACCACGCGTTTCCAGCACGTTAATAAGGCTGGATTCTTCATCCAGCACGCCGGCGCTGAAACGGCAACGCAGAAATTGCACCGAGCTCAGCTCAATGAGATCACCGTCCTGCAACTCCTTCTCGCCTCGTACTGGGGACCCCTGTACGGTGAGGGTGTGAGCATCGCCCTCCAGTACGCGAAGCTTGCCTCGATTGGTGGCGCGCGAATAGCTTACCTCAAACACCATGCCCGGAGCTAGGCCCGGTGCGAGCATGAGAGCACCTGGTTTATTGGTGTAGGGCAAGTTCGTGACCACCACCTTGCGGGTGCGCGGGTCAAGCTGGAAACTGTGCCCGGAATCTCCGGAATCGTGCAAGTCGGTGAAGGTGTAGGGGCCCGTTCCCCGCACATGAAAGGGAGTAAAGTACGTGGTACACACTGTATCTCCTTGCTGCATAGGAACGCCATCCAGCACGAAGTCAGCATCTTTGCGCAACACCTCCACCTCCACATGAACACTGAAGATAACGCGGGCCACGGCGTTAAGCGGACGTTGACGGGAGATGGAAATGGAATCATCCTCCATCCCGATGTAGCACACATATCGCACGCCCGCGTAGTAAGCGAGCATCAGCCCACGGATAGCGGAGTAGGTGAGACTGTTTTCCGCCAACGTCACAGATTGTCCGGCGGAGATAGGGATAACATCCCCCAGATGCAGGGTATGGCCACGCACCGAGAGAGGAATACGTGAGTCATTGATGATGATAAACAGGTTCACGCAGCGCAATGCACGGAAACAAACTCCTGCGTCTGCCGGTGAGAGCGTGACGACACCCCGTCCCACACTCTCAGAAAAACGAATACACTCGATGAGGGGCGGTAGAGGCGCATTTGGGTCATGAAACAAGACCTCCAGCGCATTTGCTGCGCCGGGGAGATGCAGCCCTTCCGTCACGCGCGCAAAGAGGGTGGGGTTTGTAAGGTCGCCGCCCACACGGTGCAACATCGTCAAAATTTCCAGTGCAAGAGAGTAACGCTCAGCCTCGGTTCGATTAGATGCAGCCAGGCGCAACGTATGCTCCAGCGGATACGCAGCACGGTAGGCGGTTTGAAATCTGTCGGCAATCCAGCTATGCTCCACATTTGGAAAATCGTAGCGCAGGATATCCATGGTAGTATCCATATCCTCCATGGCCAAGCCATCTACGCGACACATGATAGAAGCGAAGAGGTCAGTGATGATTCCAGCGTGAGCGCGGCGGGTTTCAATCTTGGGTCCGAAACGGTGCGGCGAGCGGTTGTAGAGAGAAACCAGGTAGCTGCGCAGTTGGAGCAGGGAACGCTTGATGGCAGGCGCCAACGCCGCTAACTTTTGGCGTACTTTCTTTAACATGTTGCGCCTCCTTTCCTGGCCGCGGGGCAGCGTTGTTCCCAGCCGGGAAAATTCCAACGCTGGGGGAAATCGCGACACTGCTGCGGTTTGACAGGCTGAATGGTGCAGGTATTGTCCTCTCTCAGCATGCAGCATGCGCCATCGACGGCATCCATGAGAGAAAGTCCCTGCCTGTTGCGTTGCAAGCGACAATAAGTGTTGATAAAGTCCTCCTCGGTCATGTGCAGGTAGGCGCTAATAGCCCGCACATCGGCCTGCGTGAGGCACACATCTCCTTCCCACCGGCAGCAGGTCCCGCAGCGGCGACAATGATGTTCGGCTATTGAAAGGGCAGATCCGCTCATTTCCTAATTTCCCACGGTCGATGATTGGGATGGGTAATGTGAGGGGGACGCACATAGACGGGCTGCGCGGGGAGGGTTGTAAGCTTTTGCTGCACAGCATGGGGAAGCCTCAACCAGTAGTCGATAAGAGACTGCGCAGTAGGCACCAGTCCAACACATTGCAAATGAATACCGGCCTTCGCCAGCGTTTCAGAGGATTCGATGCTGCGGATATCCTCTCCTTGTTTGATGCGGTCAAGCACCTCTTGCGTACTAAGTACTTGCAGTTCACCGTCAGGAGTGCGTAACGCCCAGCCGCCTCGCTTCGCATCGGAGAGTACACTGCAACCACTTGCCTCGGATATAGGGGCCCACGAGCATAGCGCAACTACACGCGCTCTGCGCACAAGAGCAATCCCCTCAGCTGCAGCGAGTGCTACACGTACACCACCGTAGCTCCCGGGCCCAGCACCCACTAGGATGACGTTCAGCGGCTCATCATCGAGAACACGCAGAGCCTCCTGCAGGGCGGGGAAAAGGAAAGCATCGTGATTACGCAGGGCAGTCCAACTGCACTGCATGGAGGCTGAGCCATGCAAAGCCAAAGAGGCATGTGCCACAGAACACTCGAGTGAGAGAATACTCATGCCGGTTGCGTTAATTTCATAGACACCCACTTACCACACACCGTGCGCCGAAGCAAGGAAAATCCCGCCTGTTGAGCGGCTGAGAGAGTGTCCTCTTCCTGCTCGCGCAGAATGCCTGACACGATGAGCATACCTCCTGGAGTTTCCGGCAGATATGAACGCAAGCGTGGGAAAGCGTGTTGCAGGAGGCCGGAATAGAGGTTAGCTACGACAACCTCAGCACGTTCAGATTCATCCGGTTCCCATTCAAAAACGTCTGCGCGGAAAACACGCATGTCGGCAGTCCCTCCGTTGCGCAGCACGTTACGCTGAGCCACTTCTACAGCTGAGGCATCAAAATCAAAACAGAAGGCCTGCTGCGCGCCGAGGCTCAAGGCTGCTAAACCCAATATTCCCGTGCCACAGCCTACATCTATGATTCGCCAACTTTGCCCACGCCGTGCACGAGCCTCGTCGCACAGTAGGCGCAGGCAGGTGGCCGTGGTACCATGGTTCCCGGTTCCGAAAGCCTTCTCAGCCGGGAAACAGAGGACTTGACGTCCGGGATAGCGCTGCTTCATGAGCGGCACAAGAGCAGGGGAGGAGACCACGACTAGGCGATTACGGATAATGAGGGGCGGGGTGTTCTCCGGCGCCGTAGCCGCCACCCAATCCCGATCCTCAAGTTCTCTCATTGCTCCACCGAAGGCTGAGAGAAGAGCTGCAGTTTCTGCCACGTGGCCGCAGTAACATTCCACCAACAAGCAACTCGAACGAGGCACGGCCGTATAGACCACACTACTCACTCCAGCGAGCTGCTGCGTCCACCACATCTCGTCCTTCCGAGCTATCTTTTTTCTCCAAATCCACACGACAAAGTTATTGAATCAAATTCAGTTCAGCCGCAGACGCTCCGCTACCTTCCAAGGCAGAAGTACCGATAAATCGTACGAAACGAGCCCGTACGGGCTTAGAAAACGTGACGGTTTGCAAGATGGGATTGGCCCGAATGTTCGGAAATTCTCCCGAAGCGACTTCGTCCCACTTCTTGCCATCCATGCTGATCTCAAAGACATAACGATCTGTCATGGAGTTGCAGTCATTGTCTTGCTTGGGGAGGTAGCAAAAACCGGAAAATCGACATGCTTCACCCAAGTCAATCACAAGTCTGTCTCCCTTGCTCTGCCAGTACGTGGAGGTGTCTCTGTCCCAAGCATATTCGGCTGCCTTCATTGTACTCGTCCACTTGTCCGTTGGAAGGTAATTCTTCTCCCCTGCAGGGGAAGCTGGCGCACCGTTTTTCGGGAAGATTTCATCCGGGTAGCGGAGCAGGGAAAATTCACTAATGCAGGGGCAGGCTCTCGCGTCCAAAATGGTCAGGCGGACACGGTCGGTTGTCACCGGTTGGCTGAGGCGGCGCAGCACTTGGTTGCCGATGGTTTCTCCGGAATCATCAATGCACTGCCAGACGCCATTAACGAAGGCCTCGATACGGAATTTTTTGACTCGCTGTCCGAGGCGTATCTGCTCACGCAACCGCACCACATCAAAAGTCGTTGGCTCATTCAACTTAATTTCAAGCCAGCAATCTTTCGTTGTCTCATCCTCCGGGCACCAGTATGTTTCTATATCTCCATCGGTCACTTTTGCTGCAGAGAATTGTTCCGAATTTCCACGCACCTCGCTCGCCATTGCATTCGACCCAAGCGCGTAGTCTTTCGCCAGAAGGCGGCGGCGCATCTCTCCGAAGGCTTGTAGAGCTGCCAGATCCGCACTATCTGGCTGACCTTTTTGATTGAGAGCCACGTTGAGAATAAGGTTAGCGCCTCGTCCCACGCTCTCCATGTACACATTCATGAGTTGCCCCGGGGATTTAACCTTGGAAGACTGCCCCTCGTGCCAAAACCATCCCGCATGGTTAATGGTGGTATCGGCTTCCAGGGAGATCCACTTTTCATGTGGGGAATCCATGTTGATAAGATTCCAACAAGGGTATTTTACGAAGCCGCGCTCCGATCCACCCCATTGTACATCTCCATTTTTGTCCGCGCCCCAAATGATGCAATCCGGCTGCAAAGAACGAATGAGCTTTACGATGCGTGGGAAATTATAATAATTTTCTCCGCCAATCTTACGAACTTCCTTAGCTCCCCCATAGTAGCCATCTCCGCCGTTAGCGCCATCGAACCAAATTTCGAAGATGGGACCATAATGGGTGAGAAGTTCACGTATTTGCTTTTCATAGACCTTTAAATAGCCTGGCTTGCCGTATTCAGCATTGTTTCGATCCCACGGAGAAAGGTAGGTGCCAAATCGAAGACCGTATTTTTTGCAGGCCTTTGAAAACTCAGCCACGACATCTCCCTTGCCAT
The DNA here is from genome assembly GCA_947588735.1 of uncultured Akkermansia sp. Classification (GTDB taxonomy): domain Bacteria; phylum Verrucomicrobiota; class Verrucomicrobiia; order Verrucomicrobiales; family Akkermansiaceae; genus Akkermansia. Next base: position 13,006 of record CANQAD010000022.1, on the reverse strand, counting down.
GACGCCATGGTGATTTAGTAATATTGTGCTTTGTCGATTTGGTGGGCCACAGGCAGAAACCATCGTGATGCTTTGCCGTGTAAATCATCCCCGTCATACCGGCTTGCTTGAAAGCCATTACAGTCAATTCTGCATCGAAATCGGAAGGAGAAAAAAGGCTTGGATCTTCGTTGCCGTACCCCCACTCTTTGCCGGTAAAGGTGTTGATGCCGAAATGCACAAAAGCGTACCATTCCATACGCAACCACTTGATCTGCTGTTCCGTGGGTACAGCTCCGCATGGGGCAGGGGCAGATGGAGCGGAAGCGCCGTTTGCCAAAGAACACGCGACGGTGGTGATTGCGCATAACTTGCAACAAAAGGATCGTAGATCAATTTTCATCATAAGTTTAATCTAGAAGTTGACCATCCAAGCTTTGCGCATCCTCAAAGCTCAGTATGAAAAGTCTGCCATCCTCGCATATTCTGCCGTAAAAAAACGGTTTCTTGGCTGTGGGATCCGAAGGAGCAATTTCAATGGTTATGCTGCGTTTCTCCACCTTACGCTCACCGGTGGCTATCTCTCGGAAAGCTGCGTCAGTATCGCTCTTTTCGGTAAGCATGCCGCGCACTTCCTCCAGGCTGGGCAGGGTGCGGCGATTGATTTCATCCCCGTTCTGCGAGGCATCCATTACAATACCCTCCAAGTCAGAGTAATCAGTGAGTTCCAAGTCTAATTTGACACTGAATACAGGGTTTGCCAGCGCGGCTATAGCATCTTCATCGGTATTAGAAAGCCATTGCTTGACGCGGACTTGCTGCAAGTGATGCACATAATAATTGGTGCGATGAGGATTGATGCGTGGGGTGACGTCTTCATTGCCCAAGGTACCAGTCCATTCTTCGCCGATGTAGTCGTAGTGCAGCACCATAGGAGACTTCATGTAACTGAGGGTAAGGGTACGTAGGGACGAGATTGGAAATTGGGTGAGATTGCGTTTTTTCCAGCTCTCAGGGGAGAAAGAAAAAAGTTTCATAAGTTTAGGGCTCAGTCGGCAAACGCTGTGCGTGTTCTGTTCCATACCCGCCCAATAAACTTTGCCCTTTGCCCGTTGGCGTTTCATACGAAACACCCGAGGCGCACGATCTCTCACCAACGGTAAATCTTCCCCGAACAGCATGGCGCGTACAGCGCATTCTCGCGGTTGAATGAGCATCAAATAATCCGGTTGGATGAGCCCGAATTCCCTCTCTGCTTCTATGGGCTCTTCGCCAGGTTTTAAATCGCGCAGGAAATCCAGCACGGGAATTTTGCTCAGACCATTGAGAAATGTGGCCACAGTTTCCTGATCAGCTTCCTCAAAGGGATGCCCTTCTGCTGAAAACATCCATACATCTTTTACCTGACCCTCTGTATCCCCGGGGATGAGGCGCAAAATAAGCGGGTAGGGAGAAAAAACTGAACGTACAAGCACTTTATCAATATCTTTTATTCCGAGGTGTGAAAAGTTTTTGGAACGCAGATCGTTGATTGATAAAGGTAAATCCGCCCAATACACCAAGTTGATTGAGTTCTGTATCTGCACTTGCACACTCCCCGGTAAAACAGGAACGCTGAGTATTTCATTCACAAGTTTTGCGTAACCGCCGCTGCGGCGCATTCTGGGTTCCACCGGCAAGGTGAACACGACCGGACGGTCTGCCGTTGTAGCATAGCAGAGCAGCTGCCCATCCGACGACGAGGTAAACGGCTTGTAAACGTGTAATTCTTTCTTCTCGCCATCTTCCAATCTAAGCGTCACAGTAAGCATTGGTTTCACAGGAAGTTGCACACTCCCCGCACCTTCAATTCGTGTGGCACGCATCCGCGAGAGCAAAGAGAGAAGCACATCCGGTTGCTCATCATCCGCTTCCGTGAGCGTTGGGGAGGTAATTACCCAGCGACTCTGCGCACTTTCACGTACCATCTTCAGCTCCTGTTCACCCCCCTTGAGAGCATCATGACGCATTACCTCAATGCCTAGTACGCTGTCCGGCTCAATATGCAGAGGGTGGGCATCGCGCAGCCCTTGCAGCCCGTTTTTAAAGACGGAAAGTATATTACCGCTTACCACATGAATGCGTTTGTCACGGCCGTAGAAATCGGTACGCAGATAAGTGGTCGGCAACAGGTGCTCGCCATCTCCGGCATCTGCCAGCCATGGCGAAGCGCTGCCCAAAGTATAGCGCGCCAATGTGGTCATCTCCCCATCCCCCACATACTTTTTCAGGGTAATGCTGTGCGGCGAAGTCTCCACACCGAACTCGCGCATGCTCGCACGCGTGGTGCGGTTGAGGGGCAGTGTATCAACCAAACGTGCCTGTGTGGTGAAGGAAAGTATAGCGTCCACAGCCTCCGGCGCCATACGGTCGCGGAAGGGCGCAACGATCCACCATGAACCATCCTTCTCCCGCTCGCATTCAATCGTATCGTGCAGATCCCCTATGCGTATCCAGCTCACATCGTCAATGCGATTCATGTTTTCTGGGGGGAAAAGAGACATGCCTGGTCGGAAGTGATACCAGCCTGTCAAACGCGCCAGGCTTCCATCCAAAAAAAGCACCGCAGCTGCACCTACGCTCAACAGAGCGAGGAGCGACAGCAAAATAGTGAGCAGGGCTTTTCTCATGGAATCTGTCAATGGCGACGCGCTTGCCATATCAACAGCGCGATGAAGAGCGCGAGCAACGGCATAACCAACAGCGTCAAGTACTCCAATACGTTTCGGGAGTGCCGATTCAAATCAATCTTCATGGTGAGATCCTGGTTGGCACTTTTCCCTCCGTATTCAGGGCGATTGCTCATCCATGCCCATAAGGTGTGCAGATAGTCCTGTTGCTCAGTGCGGGCGTTACTGCGCAGGAGCATATCCACATTACCCAAAACCAGCAAGGTGCTCATATCATTTGCCGCACGCAAGCTGCCCTTAGTTGTGGCAGCGCCGAGACAGAGGGGGCCGGGTTTATCCTCCCGAGGGTCAAAATGCGGCTCAAGCATTGAGCTGGTTTCCCCGTAGTAGTCATGCGTGCTCATGAGCACCGGGTAGGTGGAAAGCTTGCGTAGCGCCGCCTCATTTTCATCTCCATGCTCCAAGGTAAAAGACATGGATTGTCCTTCCACATGAGTCGTACTGTTCCAGAATTTTTTCGTACAATCCAGTCCCTTGGGGAAGACGGCGGAAATGTCGTAGTACGCACGTTTGCGGTCGCGCAACAACACCCGGTCACGATTCGGACGGATACCCTGCTCACGCAGGAAACGGTAAAGACGTGGAAGGGTTGTGTTGGTGGGATCCAGTGCCACGAAGATGCAGCGGCGGCCGTTGTCTCTTTCCCAGAACTCGCGCACTACTCGTAGCTCATCATCCGTGAAGTCCACTTGAGGGGATACGATGATGAGCCCTTCTGCATTGTCCGGCAGCATTTCCATACCATTTAAATTGACCCACGACAGCTGGATGTTGAGCGAGGAAACAATGCGTCCTATATTTTCCAGCAAACTCTGGTCGTCTCGAGAGACACCTCCCTTGCCTTCCACCACGTACATGTGGCGCATGTCCCCCTCCACGGCCTCAGTGATGGCCGAGCATACGACCTCATCCATCATCAGCGCAACGGCTCGACGGCTTTCATCCGGCAAGGTCTCGTACTTGACAAAGGAGGTGCCGGGGCGAATGCGCACATGCTTATGGTCGCCCTTTTCTTCTTCAAAGGTTTTGATGGAAACAGAGGGATCCTTGCGAGCATCCACTACGCATAGATCTTGCTTGAAATCAACGCCGTATATTTGGGAAATTTCACGAGCTCGATTGGGCTGGCGAATAGGGTCAAAGCACTCCAGCTCGATTTTTCCCCCGCCGTTGCGCACATATTCCTCCAACAGGCTGTGCATGCGCGCGTAGTTCGGAGTGGATTTTTTGAAAGCAAATACAATGCGAATGGGGGTTTCACGGTTGCGAATGCGCGCACATTGGAGCACATTCATGGTACGTTCGGAGATGGTATAGCGCTCCTCCTCCGTCAGATCCTTGCGGGCATATTCATGGTAGGCAATGTAATTGCATGCAAGCACAATAATCATCAGGAGCACCAGATTCAACCAGACCAGGGGCGTACCTTTCGGACGGCGCGCTCCCGGGACGATTCGTATAGTTTGATGATGGCTCATGATCAAAGGATAAGAGACAGGTTTCATCGAGTCCAGCGGCGGTAATCCACCACGCGCTTCACGCACGCCAGCGTCAGGATTGCCAAACTAAGATACAACACGAGCGGGCGAGTATCCAACAGCCCGCGCGAAAATGAGCTTACGTGCTCGGTGCAGGACATGTAGTGAAAGATGGGAGCTGCCGGAAATTCACCCCACAATTCCGTCACCCGCCCAAGGAAGTAATAGGAAATCATAAAACTCGTACAAAGGATACCAGCAATAATTTGACTGCGCGTCATCGCGGAGCAGAACAGCCCGATAGCGATGAAAAATGCTCCGCTGAGGGAAAGTATAGCGTATGGACCAATCCAGTCCGCCAATAAATAAGTAATTTCTCCTTCGGCTTTGATATCATAGCGGCACTCTGTGTAAATGTTGGCCAAATGACTCATCCACGGATACAGCAGCAGGGGAATCCATAGCACCAGATAAAAAGTGTAGGCAGCAAAGTACTTGCCCAGGATAATCTGAGTGGTGGTTACAGGTGCTGTCAGCAACCCCTCCAGCGTACCCTGTCGCTCTTCTTCCGCAAAGCTGCGCATGGTAATGAGAGGGAAGAGAAAGATGAAAAAAAACCAGAAGTTGATGTTGTTGAGCATGTAATACATGACTCCCTCGCCTGTGGCTTTCGACATCACCTGAATAACGGCTTGCAGACAGAAGCCAAGAAGCGCCATGGTGCATGCCATGATCACCCAACCAAAGGGTGTGCTAAAATATACCCGAAGCTCGCGCAAATAGAGTGTCTTGAGCGTGTAAAACCAGCTCGAACGTCGCTCGAGAGTCGTCGTTTTTCCCATTTCTTTCAGCTTGCTCATAAGGATACATTGTTTCAGGGGCAGGGGACTAATCATGTCGCGTCATCTCTACAAATACGTCCTCCAGACTCGGTATATGACGATAGACATGACGCAAGGGGTAGTCGTGGCGGTGTATGATGGCCGCAGCTTTTTCTCGAGTGTCGGTGCCCGGCTCCGCCCGAACTACGAGCCGTTGCCAGCCACCGGGCAGGGTGCCTTCAAAGACGATTTTTTTGACGGCTGGAATAGCTGACAATTCTCGCATCACCTCTTCCAGGTCGCCCTTATACTCTAGAGATACGCGACCGGCGGCCCGTAACCCTTTGGTCAAATTGTCGGGAGTGTCCGCAGCTTTTATTTTCCCATTATCAATGATGATCACCTTGTTGCAGATCATTTCTACCTCACTCAGGATATGAGTGGAAAGAATGACAGTGTGCTCTTCGGCCAACGAGCGTATCAGTTCGCGTATTTGTCGTATCTGGTTTGGATCCAATCCATTAGTCGGCTCGTCCAAAATAAGGAGCTCCGGCTCGCCGAGCAGGGCATCCGCCAGACCGACACGCTGCCGATAGCCCTTTGAAAGCGTGCTTATCATGCTCTTTCGTTTGCCGTCCAACCCACAGCGATCCATCACATAGCCAACCTGCCGACGTACTGATTTTCCAGATAGCCCTTTCAGCTTCGCACGGTAGTACAAGTACTCATACACGCGCATGTCGTCGTAGAGCGGTACGTTTTCCGGCATATAGCCCATGTGGCGCCTTGCTTCGAGCGGTTCATCAATGATGTCATGTCCCGCTATGCGTGCTGTGCCCGCGGTTGGTGGCAAATATCCCGTGAGCATCTTCATTGTCGTTGTCTTGCCGGCTCCATTTGGTCCAAGAAATCCCACTATCTCACTAAGCTCCACCTCAAAACTTACGTCCTTCACCGCCATGATTCGCCCAAATACCTTGTACAAATGCTCTGTACTGACCATGCTCATTTGTTTTTGTGCTGCCTCGTTCCTGTGTCGCCCCTCATTCTACCATACATGCTGTTTTTTACAAGTTCTATATCTTTCCGCCTCCGCTTTTTTGGTATCTTATTTTGCATTACATATATTATGCGAAGTTATAAATTTGTATGAGACTCTAAGATTTAGTAAATAAAAAATCCCTGCCCAATTGAATGGACGCCAGAATGGGAAGAAAACACGGTAACAATTCTGTTCACCTCTCCGGATGGCAGCATTCCGAGTGAACCAGACGCAACGCACGGGGAGAAAAAGTGAGAAAAGGCGCAAAAAAACGGAACTCTGAACTTGACGCGTTCGCGGAAGAAGCGTAGCATAGAGTCATGGTAAAGTGCAGAGTCAAATATGAAGGCGGGTTGCATTGTGAGCTTGAGCACGTAAGCTCCGGCGCGCACGTCGCTACGGACGCGCCAACAGATAACCATGGGAAAGGTGAATCCTTTTCGCCGACGGATTTGATGTGCTCGGCCACGGCCGCATGTATGATGACGATCATGGGGATATACGCACAGGAACACAAGTTGGAGTTAAAGGGTCTGTGGGCTGACGTAACGAAAGAGATGAGTGCAAATCCACGACGCATTGCACGTATTATGATTGAATTGCATGTTCCCCTTCCCGCAAATTCCCCGCATGTGATTGCACTGCAGGATTGTGCGAACGGCAGTCCTGCCATGCGAAGCTTGCATCCGGATATTGAAGTCCCTCTCACTTGGCATTGGGAGGGATAGCAAAAACATGAATCGTCGCCCGTACATCTACCTGGCTGTTCCGCTCTTCGTTCTGTTGAGCAGCGGCTCCTGTTTGGAGTCGGTGTTTGGCAGTGCCGTGCTAGTGGTATCCAGCATGCTGATTATCGTGGCATGGGGGCTGGTGTGGATGCGTCTGTACCGCCGCAATGCCCATCCGGAGCTCGCGGTACTTTGCATTCTCCCTTTTGCAGTTTACTTCGTGATGCATCAGACCGGGGCGCTGATCTTCAGGGAGCACCCATCATGGGCTAATCTATATGCGCTCTCATGGCTGGGTTTTGCGGCAACGGCCATATGGTCAATCTTACCGGATTCAGATTCAGAAGATAAACCCAATTCATGGCGCCGCGACCCTGTTTCCCTGCTTTTAACTCCTCTTATCATCCTTTTTTCCATCTCTTGTTTCATCAGCTATTACACGGCTCTCACCTAAATCACCATTAAACCACCCCGTATATGCGTCGGATCCCACTCATATTGTTCGTACTTGCCATAGGCAGTGTATCGGCTCAAACTCAATTAACCAAAGCCGGTGTCCGAGTACACCGTATCAATCGAGCGCCACTGCCCTCTCAACAGGTGGTAAGCCAAGCGCCGACAAATGTGCAACCGCAGCGCGCGCAAGGAAGAGCACTCTATGCTCCAAAGCCTCCTCAGGCGACAGCAGTTACCCCTGCAGCAGCTTCAGTGCCGGTCCTGCCCCTTGTTCCTGCGCAGGTGATCCGCAATGCTCCGACATCAAACGAGAAACCTGTCGCTAACGGTCCGAACGCGCGCTACGAGGCTCCAGCAGCGCCTTCCGTAGCAGCTCCGGCACGTCGTGCTCATGTTCTGTCCCAACGAGCAGTGGCGCTCCCGCAACCTGAACCACAGCCAGTCCCTGTGATCCGTTCTTCGATGCCAGCGGCCCCTGCTCCAGCGCCAACTCCAAGGGTGGTCCCTGCTCCAGCGCCAACTCCAAGGGTGGCCCCTGCTCCAGCGCCAGCACCAAAGGTGACTCCTGCTCCAGCGCCAGCACCAAAGGTGACTCCTACTCCAGCGCCAACTCCAAGGGTAGCCCCTGCTCCGGCGCCTGTTCCGTCTGCAGCTCCTGAACAGAAACGTCGGCGGCGTTTGCCGATTGCGCCATTGACTGATGGCAGCACCACTCTGCCTCCCCTTCCTGCGTATCTGATTGCGAATCCGACTCAGCGCTAGGTTCTTCTCAACACCAATGCCAGCCAAGGAACGATTGGATGTTCTTTTGCATCGCGTCGGGCTTGTTCCTTCCAGGGAGCAGGCCCAGCGCCTTATTTTGGCAGGTGAAGTTTCGGTGGGAGGTCAGATAGTCACAAAACCTGGAACAAAAGTAGATGCCAGCCTGCCACTCTCCGTCAAAAACCCGCCAAAATACGTGAGCCGCGGCGGATTTAAGCTGGAGGGAGCTCTGACGGCTTTCCCGGTATCTCCTCAGGGCAAAGTGTGTCTGGATATCGGTTCATCCACTGGCGGGTTTACAGATTGTCTGCTGCAAAACGGCGCCCTACGTGTGCACGCGGTGGATGTTGGGACCAATCAACTCGTCTGGAAATTACGCACTGACCCACGCGTCATTGTACGAGAGCAATTCAATGCCCGCTATCTGACGCCAGATGACCTCGGTGAAAAAGTGCAGCTTATCGTGAGTGATGTCTCCTTCATCTCCCTCACCAAAATCCTGCCGGCGGCGTATGCTTGTCTTGAACCGGATGGAGATATACTCGTGCTCGTGAAGCCGCAGTTTGAGCTTCAGCCACAAGACATTGGTCCCGGTGGCATTGTGCGCGACCCCCTCCTGCATGAACGCGCCGTCCAAAAAATCCGCGTCTTCGTCACAGAACAGCTCCACCGCTCGTGGATGGGGGTAGCCCCTTCTCCCATCACTGGCATGGAGGGCAACAAAGAGTTTCTCGCATGGCTACGCTAGCATAAAATCTTCCTCTAAGTTCGGCTTGCCCCCAAGTGCATGCCGTGATAGAATCTGCGCGATATGTTCTATATTACCACAGCCATCGACTACACGAACGGCGCTCCCCATATTGGGCATGCTTACGAAAAAGTGCTTGCAGACGTGTTGGCTCGCTGGCACCGCATGTGCGGAGAGGAAACCTATTTCTTAGCTGGCGTTGACCAACACGGGCAGAAGGTGCAACAAAAAGCGGAGGAGGCAGGTATTGAACCGCTCGAGTACGCGCAGCAGGTCACGCAGAAATTCACCGCGTTATGGAAACGTCTGGATGTCTCATACGATGCTTGGGCTGCCACTTCTGACCCACGCCATGAAAAGTGTGTGCAGCGAATTCTTACGGAATTGCGAAACAAAGGGTGTCTTTATAAAAAGACTTACAGAGGATTTTATTCCGTCCGCCAAGAACAGTTTCTCACTGACAAGGAACGCGGAGAGGACGGACAGTTTGGCCCCGAGTGGGGCGAAGTCATCGAACTCGAAGAAGAGAACTGGTACTTCAACCTCACAGCGCACATCCCCTGGCTGCGCGAGTATGTGACCAAGCACCCGGAAGTCGTCACCCCGGAATTCCGGAGGCAGGATCTCCTCATGGCCATCGACCGCTCGACGAATGACCTGTGCATTTCGCGCCCCAAGAACCGTCTTTCGTGGGGTATTCCCCTGCCCTTTGACCCGGATTTTGTAACTTACGTATGGTTTGATGCACTCATCAACTACATCTCATTTGCGGGGTATGCGAGCGACGGAGATGCGAGTCTGCCCTCCTTCGGGAAACTTTGGCCGGCTGCATGCGAGGTCATCGGGAAGGACATCCTCATTCCGGCACACGGCATCTATTGGCTCTGCATGCTGCATGCCCTGGGGTTCCCCGATGAGCAGATGCCGCGCTTGCTCGTGCACGGCTGGCTCAACATCAGGGGCGAAAAGATGAGCAAGTCACTCGGCAATATTGTGGATCCTAACGACTTGTGCGACCTCTTCGGCGCCGAGGCCTTGCGCTATTATCTGGCGCGCGATACAAAAACTGGCTACGACAGCGATTACGACCCCGAACGCCTGCGTATGATTTACAATTCCGAACTGGCGAATGACCTCGGCAACCTCGCCAATCGTTCGCTCAACATGTGTGTGCGGTACAGTGGGGGTACCCTGCACACGCCAACGAACGACGACGAGCTTTCCGCCGCCCTGCGCAAGAGTCTGGATGAAGCGGAAAAAACTTTCGCCCGGCAGATGGACGCTTGCAATGCGGCTGATGCCCTTGGCGCGCTCAATGCCCACGTTTCCCTCTGTAACGGATACATTGAGCAAAAACAGCCGTGGGCGCTTGCAAAGGACCCGCAGAAGACGGAGGAGCTGCAGTGCGTACTCTACCACCTTCTGGAGAGCGTTGCCCACGTGGGTTTCCTGTTGGGTTGCGTGCTGCCGGAAGCCTCAAAGCGTTTACTCGCCCAGTTGCAAGTGGATGCCAACGGTCTTACCCCTCGGTCGCTCGCATGGGGCATCCTGAAGGAAGGTCATCAGGTTCAGGCGCCAAGCCCCGTATTCCCGCGTATTCTCACCCCCGAAGAAAAAGAAAAACTGGCCGCCAAAGCTGCTGCCAAGGCGGCAAAAAGCAAGGCATAATCTTCACAAACCACTCACCTACTACAACCATGAAAGTACTCATCACAGGCGGCGCCGGCTTCATCGGCTCCCACATCGCTGAACATTATCAGGACAAGGCAGAAGATATCCGTGTTCTCGACAACCTCCGCACCGGCTACAAGAAGAATCTGGATGGTCTGCGCGTTACCTTTATTGAGGGCAGCATCACCAACCGCGAACTCGTGCGCAAAGCGGTGCAAGGCGTGGACTACATTTTCCACATGGCGGCACTCGTTTCCGTGCCGGAAAGCATGAGCAAGATTCGCGAAACGATTGACCTGAACGTGAACGGTCTGCTCACCGTGCTGGAGGAGGCCTCCGACGCCGGGGTAAAGAAAGTGGTACTCGCATCCTCGGCTGCCATCTACGGTGACAATCCTATCGTGCCGAAGGTGGAGACGATGTACCCGGAGCCGAAAAGCCCATACGGCATCACAAAGCTGGATGGCGAGTACTACATGGAGATGTTCCGCACCACGGGCAAGATCAACACGGGATGCTGCCGTTTCTTCAACGTATTCGGCCCGCGCCAGGACCCGAAAGGCGCCTACGCTGCCGCTGTTCCCATTTTCATGGAACGAGCCCTCAAAGGCGAGGATATCACAATCTTCGGCGATGGCGAACAGACACGCGACTTCATCTATGTGAAGGATATCGTTGGCGCGCTCACCTACGTGGCAGAACACCCGGAGGTCACAGGCGTCAATAACGCGGGATATGGCGGACAAATTACTATCAACAAGCTTGCGGAGATTATTGTGGCTGCCGCCGGTTCGAAGAGCAAGATTGTGCACCTGCCTGAACGTGCCGGAGACGTGAAACATTCCCGCGCCTGTGCAGACAAACTGCTCGCCGCAGGTTGGAAACCACAGTACACGCTGGAAGAAGGTCTCAAGATTACCTTGGAGTATTTCCGCTCCGTCACTCGGTAATTTTACCCCTCGGCTATGTACAGCTACGCGGGCGAGGATTCAGCACCCATTCGGGCGGCAGACCTCGCCCGTCTTGCTTCCCAACGAGCTGCCGAGCTGACGACTGATGGTGTGCAGCTGCATCCAGTGGTCGCCACCTCGCGCAAACTCGCCGATCACTTTTGGGGCAGTGCATGGATGCGCCACCTCGCTCTCTGCGAAGCGGGCGGTCTTTGTCTCTCTCCTGGGCGCACCCTGTTGCGCCACGGATGCGTCCTAGATCTGAAAATAGCCCCCTGTTCTATCCACGCTCTCGTTTCTGCGCAGGAACTCTATGAGGTTAAACTCTCGCTTAAACCTTTGGACGATGAAAAGCGCCTCACTTTGAGCACAGCCTGCGCCGGGAATGTGGGTTCTTTGGTTGCTCTGTTGGAGGGCCATGCCAACGATGATCTGCTGCATACCCTTTGCGATCCGGAGAACGGCCTGCTCCCGACCCCTGGGGATTGGCACATGAGTTGCACCTGCCCGGATTGGGCGGAACCCTGCCCTCATGCCTCCGCCGCCATCTACGCGGCAGGCGTCCTGATCGACCGTGAACCCTCCCTGCTCTTCACCCTCCGTTCGCTCGACCCCGCTGCACTCATTGTCCCACCTGAGGCCGATGCCCCGGCTCCCCTCGATTCTTCCGCTCTCGGCAAGACCTTCGGAATTGACATTGACCTCTGATGCGCCCGCATTGTTGCCTGAAAGCTTGGCTGTGTTTCCGGGAAAGCCTGTCCTACGGAACTCGTGGATTGTTGTAGGCACAGGCTTATCGTGCTCCCATTGCCACATAGCGGGTGCGGAGGAGTTGGCAGCTACGGTGCCCCATCTCCACCTGTAGCTCAGCATAGCTGCGGTGGATCCGCAGGTGTTCTGTGGCAAAAGTATGCCGCAAAACATCCGGCTGCCAAGGCGTCCCCTGACGCCTGTCCCAGCCGGCGACTCGATGCAATTCCCTCCAATGCCTCAGCCAGTTCCGTGGGCAGATTTTTTGCGTCTTGGCATTGCTCTCCACTCGCCTCAGCACACGGGCGAGCGATGCTTGGATGCTGACATGCCGAGCGCCGCCGGTTTTACTGTGCTCCGGATCGATGCTGATCACGCGCTCGCGCATGTGCACCTGCTCCCATGTGAGGCGGGCCATTTCGTGCGGACGTACTCCGGCGTAAAGCATCGTAGCCACAGCCGGCAAGCATATCCCTCCAGCGTACGTTTCTGCGGCTTGCAACAAACGCCGCTGCTCCTCCTGTGTGAGAATGTTGATACGTTTTTCTCTCACCACCGGCACCGGCACGTGCCGTACGGGGTTCTCAGAACACCAGCCACGTCGAACCGCGCTCGAAAAGATTCCGGAAAGACCCGCACGCGCTTTCTTTCGCTGGCTGGGTGTTTCAAATGCCTGCTCTATCCACCCCCTGCACTCATCGCTCCGGATGCCACGCACGCGCCGTTTGGACAACCCTCGACACCGGTGCATGAGTCGTCGTGCTATATAACGCAAATCGCTCAGTGTGCGCGCGCGCCTCCCCTTGCGCTCCTCCAATGCTGCTTCCACAGCTCTCTTAAACGTCACCGTCTTTTCTCTCCTCCTCAGTTCCTCTTCCCCAGCCATCAGGCA
>CANQAD010000021.1 GCA_947588735.1 uncultured Akkermansia sp. | reverse complement strand
TTTTCTGAGGAAACAAATCAACCTTCCTTTTTTTGTCTTCTCTTACCCCCTCTCTTAATTTTCTTGGGACGGATATGGACACGCGTGCTTCTGCCACTAATAAAGCTTGAAAACAGGGTCCTGTTCCGCTACCATGAGGGGGATGCCCGCATCACCGCGCAGAATGCCTTTTTTTCGCAAGCTCTTCATCGCGCTTTTGTGCGTGGGTGCGGTCGGATTCTGCTGGTGGCTTAGTGCGCGCAACGCCGGGGAGAAGGCAGCAACGGCTCCCCCTGCCGATCTTTCCAGACAGAGCGTGGCGCAGCTGCTCGGCGGCCTCATCTTGCTTAGTCCGGATCAGGTCGTTACGGCGCCCGAAGTCGATGGTTTTCAATGGCCATGCGGCGCCCCAACCGGCGCTATGATCTACGATGCCCAGCCCTTTGGCGCCATGAACCAAAAGAGGCACGGCCACCACACCGGCAAAGACCTTAACGGCATCGGAGGACAAAACACTGATTTAGGCGAACCAGTGTGCGCCGCCGGGCGCGGGCTGGTAGTGTACAGTGGCGTGCCCTCGGACGAGTGGGGCAATGTGGTGGTATTGGCGCATCGGATTCCGGGTGAAAAAGGAATCGTGCAGACCCTCTATGCGCACCTCAACACGAGAGAAGCCCGCGTTGGTCAATTTGTGAGCCGTGGGCAACGTATCGGCTCCATCGGGACAGCCAATGGAAAATACCTCGCTCACCTGCATTTTGAGGCAATACGCTCGCTGAGCACTGAGGCTGGCATGCGCGGCTATCACCCCGCTGGCACGATGAACCGCACAGACCCTGCCGAGCTTATCCGCAGGTATCCTGCGCCTCCTGTGCCGGACCCCTACTCGGAGGTGCGACGCATTCGCATTCGCGAAGCACTGATGCAGGATACTTCCGTGCCCCCAGTCCCCATACCCGGGGCGAAGGAGGGCTTTATCCCTGTGAAACCGCAACAATTTTTAACACCATGAAACAACATCCCATCCTCACCATCCTCATCATCATTTTACTCATCGCGGCGGGCATCACCGGCATCTACCGCGGCAGCCAGGAAACGGAGCCCACACCTCCACCACCTGTTAAACAGACGAAGCCACAGTCCTCGCCTGCAGAACAGCCCCAGCCATCGCTGCCTCATCCGGCTTCTCAGGCGACGGTTCCCGTGCGCCCGGTTGAACGACCTCACTCGGCAGAGCATGCTTCCGCCTTGCAACTAGCGCAAGCCCTGCAACTTCCGCGGGAGCAAAGAACAGTTGCGTTGGAGAAAATTGCTAATGATTCGCAACTCTCGCCTGAGTCAAAAAAAGCCCTCATCGAATGGGATGCCGACGAGGGCAAAGTGAACGTGCAGGAAGTCGGCACCGTCATCCCGAAGGAAGGCGCCGGAAAACTCACACGCTACCGAATCTCCACCGAAGGAGGGAAGGAGGACCTCCTGGTCACCATCGCGACTCCGGAAAAAGGTAAGCCGCGCGTGCAAAGTATCAAAAAAGCGCCAGCGGACAAAATGCGACTCACGCCTGAAAGCGATGCACTCAGCGTGGTGGAAGGCTTTGTAGAGGCTCTCCAGCGCGGAGATATGGGCACAGCTCGGCGACTCATCGCGGGCGGTGAAGTGTCTGACGCCACGCTGGCAGGATTGTGCATGATGTTTGAAGAGGGTGACCTGAAATTGCGCGAACGGCTCCCCATACGCAACATGTACCACAACGAAAAGAACTCCGGCTACCTCATCTATCTCTCCCCGAAAGAAAAGACAGCAAACAACCGTCATTCCAGCAACGTGGGCATTGAGCTGGTACGTGACGAAAAGGACGGCTGGCGCGTGAAAGCCGTGTCACTGGACAATTTGCTCACCCACTACGAGCAAGCTGCCGAACAAGAGGGAGGCGTGTATTTCCCGATCGTCAAGAGCCCGCAAGGCGGAGACTCGCTGGTGCTCTATTTTGCCTTTGACGATGATAAGCTCAGTCCGCGTTCTGTGAGCCAGCTACGTATCGTGGCCCAGCTGCTCAAGCGCAGTAACGGCGAGCTGAATATCTCCGGTCACACCGATGATGTAGGCACCGAAGCCTACAACATGGATCTCTCGAAGCGTCGTGCGGAAGCGGTGAAACAGGCGCTGATCGCCGACGGAGTGGAAGCTAAACGCATCTCCACACGTGGGATGGGGAAGAGCCAGCCGAGGCGTTCCTACAGAGTCGGCGATTCCCGGCAGACAATCTCCACAATCCGCAGCGAGAACCGCCGCGCGGAAATATACCTCGACTTCTGACGCCGCGTGCACTCGGATCTCCCAGGAGCAGCAAATGCCATCGACTTTGCGTCCCTGCTCAATGCACAGCAACTTTCTGCTGTCACGACTCAAGCGCAGCACGCGCTTGTCATCGCCGGCGCAGGGAGTGGTAAGACACGCACGCTCACCTACCGAGTGGCCTGGCTGCTTTCGCAGGGAGTGCCCGGATGGCGAATTCTACTACTTACCTTCACCAACAAGGCTGCACACGAAATGCTGGAACGCGTGCAAAAACTCGTGGGGATGCAATCGGGCGCCATCTGGGGCGGCACGTTTCATTCCATTGCTAATCGCATCTTGCGCTCCCACGCTGAACGCCTCGGCTATCGCCCCGGCTTCACCATCATCGACAACGATGATCAAAAGGCCCTCATGCGCGCGCTCGTCAAACAGCACGCCGGCAAACAAAACAAAAATGATCCCTTCCCTAAACCGGAGCTGTTGCTCAACATCTTGAGCCTGGCCACCAATACCGGGCGCGACTGGGAGGAGCTATTGGGCATGAACTACCCCTCGCTCAAAAAGCATGTTCAGACCGTCGCTGCCATCTACACGGACTACGCGCGGCGCAAGCGCGAAGCCAACACCATGGACTTCGATGACTTGTTGGTCAATCTTCTTGAGTTGCTGAAGCAGCATGAGGAAGTGCGCAGTATGCTGCAGGGGCGCTTTCTGCACGTGCTGGTGGACGAATACCAGGACACGAATGTGCTGCAAGATCGCATTATCAGCCTGTTGAGCGGAGGGCAACATTCCTGTCTGGAGGTAGTGGGAGATGATGCGCAGAGCATCTATTCCTGGCGTGGAGCGCAAGTGGACCACATCTTCAAGTTCACCGAACGTTATCCGGATGCCGAGGTGTACAAAATCGAGACCAACTACCGCAGTCTGCCCGCCATTTTAGAGATCGCCAACGCGACCATAGCCGGCAACGAGCGACAATTTCACAAGGTGTTGCAACCCAACCGCCAGGGGTATGGTCGGTTGCCCACTATTTATCCCGCGACCGACAACCGCACCGAGGCCATCTACGTGGCACAGCGCATCGCAGAGCTCATCGGCTACGGTGAAAAACCGGCAGAGATCGCCGTGCTCTACCGCGCGCATTTTCACAGCCTGGATATTCAGATGGAACTGACGCGCCGCCACATCCCCTACCGCATCACCAGTGGTTTGCGTTTTTTTGAACAGGCGCACGTGAAAGATGTGGTGGCCTACTTGCGTTTGCTCGCCAATCCGAATGACGAAACGGCGTTCCGCCGAATCGTCTCTACTTTCCCGAAGGTGGGCGAAATAAGCGCCGGCAAAATGTGGATCAGCTGGCAAAAGACTTGGCAAGACCCGGTGAATGAAAGGCCTCCAACCTCACGGCGCCGACACACAGACCTCGCCAACAAGGTCAACGTGCCTGCCGCTGCCCAAGCGCAATGGCTCGCCATGCTCGACACGCTTGATGGCCTGCAGCCCGAAGGCCACGAGCTCACTCCGGCAGAAATGGTGATGCACGTGCTGCAAAGCATCGATCCTTTCCTGCGGTCACAGTACGAGAATGCCGAGGAACGCATGGAAGATATCGAACAGCTTGCGCGATCCCTTTCCGATGTGGAAAGCCTCGATGACTTCCTTTCCCAGGTAGCCCTGCTCAGCGAAACCGATCGCGAGCCATCCACGCAAGAGGACGACAAGATAACCCTGAGTACCATCCACCAAGCCAAGGGACTGGAGTGGAATCACGTGTTCATCATGTTCCTGGGGGAGGGACTGTTCCCGCACTACCGAATCATCAACGGCTGCGATCCCGCCGAGATGGAAGAAGAAACCCGCCTCTTTTACGTGGCCGTTACCCGCGCAAAGGACAGCCTTTCGCTCTCTTACCCGCGCTACAACGGGCACAGCTACGAAGGTCAATTTTGCCCCCCCTCGCGCTTTCTCACGGCCCTGCCGCCAGGACTCTATGAAGTTGAGCAGGGTTAGGGAACTCAACCGTGCTTGTGCCCGCAATGGCAATCGCCATCGCAGTGGTCGTGCTCACCATGGCCATCAGCGCCGTGGCACCCGCAATGGCAGTGTTGATTGTGCGTGTCCTCAGCGTGCGGAGAAAGCAGTGCCCTCAACTCCGCATTGTCGGACAACTCAATGGCCAGTTGCCCGCGTGAATTGTGTCTCTGGGGATCCGCTCCAGCCAGGAGCAACATCTGCGCAATGTTGACGTACCCATATTTGGCAGCCAAGTGCAAAGGCGGCTCACCATACGCATTCGGCGCATCCGGGTCTGCCCCCATCGCCAGCAGCACACCGATCAACTTCTCATCCGGCTGCACGTCCATCTCCTTGAACTCCGGCGCCAAGTCCACTTCATCCTGCAAAAGCAGCGTGGCCGCACGTTTCAAGGTTTCCGGGCTCTCGCCGCGCTCAAACTCCTCCAAAAACTGTTGCACGGCCTCATCGTAATCATCGGGATCAAGCTGCTGCACCATAGCAAGCAAATCCTGCGGCATCACCTGAGGACGTTCTTCCTTGCCGAGCACGATCGTATTCCAGCCATTTTCTTGCATGCTGTCATCATACCGGAAGAAGCGATAAAAGACCAGTCAATTTCAGGGCAATTGCATGAAAAAATGCGGTTGTCATTTACGAAGTTTGGAGTTTGCCGACGCTGTCTGTTTTTCCTTGCGCGCGTGGGCGCGAGATGGTATGATGGGGGGCACATGAAAGTTATCACGATTTACGGCAGTAAAAGCGACCTACCCTTCATGGAGCCCGCTCGCCAGTACTTTGCGGAACAGGGTGTCGACAATGAGGAAGTGATCTACTCTGCTCATCGGGATTTAGATGCCCTGCTGCATTATTTGCGCAAGCTGGACGCCGATGGCACGCAAGCAGTGCTGCTCTGCGTGGCAGGACTCTCTGCGGCTCTTCCAGGCGTTGTGGTGATGAACACGAAATTGCCTGTCATCGGGGTGCCGGTACCGTGCGGGCCACTCAACGGAATGGATGCTCTGTTGGCCATCAGCCAACTGCCCGGCGGAGTGCCCGCCACTACGGTAGGGCTGCATAAAAAAACGCCGTTAAACGCCGCCATGGCAGCCCACCGCATCCTCCAACTTGCCCAAATGTAAACCATCATGCCTCAGCTGACATCCACCGATATCTCCGCTGCCCTTGAGCAATGGGCGGACCGCATTGCTGCCCGAAGCGACGACGAGCCGCTCGGCCTGGTGGGTCTCATCAGCCACGGCGATGTGCTCGCCCGACGGCTTACCACCGCGCTGCAAAAACGTGGCGTGCAGGCCCAATATGGCGCTATTGACATCACCCTCTACCGCGATGACCTGGACCTGCGCAAAGAGCGTCCGGCGCTGCGCAGTTCTTACCTGCCCTTCTCCACGGACGGCATGCACCTGATATTAGTGGATGATGTGCTGCAGAGCGGGCGCACAGCGCGAGCGGCGTTGGAGACTATTTTTGAATACGGAAGACCGGCGCGCGTCGAATTGCACTGCTTGGTGGACCGAGGAAAGCACGAGCTGCCGATTCGTGCGGATTACGCAGCCTTCACCTTGGAAAGCGCCGAGAAAGTGCATGTGCACCTGAAGGAAACCGACGGCGAAGATGCCGTGCTCTACTGACTACCCTTTACCCCCTGTCATGAAACCCAGAAAAGACCTCATCACGATTGAATCGCTCAGCGACGAGGATATTCACACCATCCTGGACAGCGCCACGGCGATGAAAGAGATTTTTACCAGGAGCGTTAAAAAAGTGCCCGCGCTGAAGGGAAAATCCGTGCTCACCCTTTTCTATGAGCCCAGCACACGCACCCGCTCTTCCTTTGAGGTAGCAGCCCACCGCCTCTCGGCCGATGTCACCACCTTCACCCTTGCCACCTCCTCTGTGGTTAAGGGAGAAAGCGTGCATGACACCATCGACACGCTCATGAGCATGAAGATGGACTACATCATTGTGCGGCATAAAAACAGCGGTATCCCCGCCGTCATCGCGCGCCATTGCAACGCCTCGGTCATCAACGCCGGCGATGGCGCCCATGCCCACCCCAGCCAGGCTTTCCTGGACGCCTTTACCATCCGCGAAAAGTACGGCGACATTGCCGGGCGGCGCATAGTCATAGTCGGAGATATACGGCACAGCCGCGTGGCACGCTCTACCAGTCTCATCCTGCGAAGACTCGGCGCGCAGGTTGCCTTCA
This sequence comes from uncultured Akkermansia sp., assembly GCA_947588735.1. Classification (GTDB taxonomy): domain Bacteria; phylum Verrucomicrobiota; class Verrucomicrobiia; order Verrucomicrobiales; family Akkermansiaceae; genus Akkermansia. The sequence continues at coordinate 26,818 of CANQAD010000021.1, read as the reverse complement.
TGGGACCCGGCTCCCTGGTTCCTCCCGAGGAACACACCGGCGTCGCGCGGCTACACACATGGGATGAGATTTTCACATGGAAACCGGATGTCATCTACCTGCTGCGCGTGCAGAACGAACGCATCGACAGTCCCTTTTTCCCGGCAGCGGATTACCATCAGGCTTTTGGGATCACGGAAGAAAGGTTGCGACGGATTGAGGCTCAGGGCATGAGCATCATGCACCCCGGTCCCGTTAACCGCGGAGTCGAACTTTGCGATGCCGCCATGGACTACGAAAACTGTCTTGTCGGCAACCAAGTCGAGAACGGGATCGCGGCCCGCATGAGCATCCTTTACCATCTTACTCCAGGCACTTTGTCCCATGACTAACACCTACATTACCAACGCCACTTGGGCCATCACCGGCCAACGCATCGACCTTTGCCTCTGCCCGGCGGCTGAGAACATCTCCACCCTCTCCCTCAACGACATTCCGCTTCCGGACATCAAGCAAGTCGAACCGGCGGGGCAAATGGAGATACCGGAGCAAGCCCGCATGATTGATGCCACCGGCAAATTACTCATGCCCGCTCTATACGATCTTCACACGCACATCGAAATACCCGGGCGCAGCAAGCGCGAGTGCATCATGCGCGCCGGTGAAGCCGCCATCCACGGTGGTGTGTGGGGTATGTTGGTGCTGCCATCTCCATCGTTCTGCTTTGACAACGGCGCCACGCTTGACAGCTTCCGCGAGGCTGCCACAGTACGATCTGTGGCGGATATGAAACCTGCTGGCTGTATATCGATAGGCATGCAGGGGCTGGACCAGGCCCCCTACAACACGCTGGCCACCATGCGCGGCGTACGCATTTTAAGCGATGGAGAGAATTTTCCTTCCAACATTCTCATGCTATATCGTGCCATGCAGTATGCGGAGGATTTGGACCTCATCTTTGCCGTACGCGCCGACGTGCCGGCACTCACCGAGCACACTTATGCTCACCCAAGTACCACTGCTTACAACTTGGGACTGCACCCCTGCCCGCCCTGTGCTGAAGAAATTGGTACAGAAACACTCATACGACTGGCGGAAGCTACCGGCGCCCGCCTGCACCTGCAACTGGTAAGCACGGCAGAATCCGTGCGCATCATTCGCCGGGCAAAGGAACGAGGAGTTCGCGTCACCGCCGAAGTTGCCCTGCACCATCTTCTCTTTACGCATTCGCAAATTGGCGACTACAACACTGTCTTTAAAACGACCCCGCCACTGCGCGATCAAGCCGACTGCGATGCGCTGCTGGAAGGAGTGAAAGACGGCACCATCGACTGCATTGTGAGTGCGCATACGCCGTGCAGTCCCTTCTCTAAGAAGCAGGATTTCATCAGCGCACCTGCGGGTATGGTCATGCTGGACACCATGCTGTCTGCACTCTACACCAATCTGGTGAAACCGGGACGTCTCAGCTGGACAGAATTGATACGCGCGTGCTGTCTGAAACCGGTAGAAATTGCCAACCCACAGGAACAAGACGAAGATACACCACGCCCGGCTCCGCTCCTCCTTTTTGACCCACAAGTCAGTAATAAAATAACTGAAGAAGCGCTTACCTGCGGCACGTTGAACAACCCCTTCCTTGGGCAGGAGCTGCACGGCGCCGTCACCCTGCCCCTCCGCTAGCTCATTCCATGGTCATCTGCATCGTCAGCGACGGCAAAAAAGGACACCTCTCGCAAACACGAGGTCTGGCCAATGCGCTGATACGCCAAGCCAGCAAGTTGCATCCCGGTAATATGAACAGCGTGCACGAGGTGGACGTGGCGCATTTGAGTTTGCTTGAAAAAATGCGATACACTGCCAAGGGATTGGGACTGCCGAAGCCGGACTTGGTACTCTGCGCCGGGCATGGTACCCATCTGGCTGCCCTAAGTCTCGCCCGTAGCAAACATTGTCTGTGCATTGTGTGCATGAAGCCGAGCCTGCCTGTCTCCTTGTTCGACCTCTGCATCACGCCGCAACACGACTATACCCGTGGAAACAGCGCTCCCTCCAATGTGCTGCTCACGCGTGGCGCTGTTAACAGCGTTGTCCCTTCCCCGGATTCTGAAAAGCGCGATACATTGGTGCTCATTGGCGGTCCCAGCAGGGACTTCGGGTGGGACGAGGACCACCTTATCACTCAGCTCTCTACCCTCGTGCGTTACAACAACGGGCAAATCACCCTCACCACTTCGCGTCGGACGCCAGGCGATTTTGTGGACATGCTGCACGCCTCCTGTCCCAGTATCCGTGTGGTTCCCGTGGATGCCACCAGCCAAGATTGGGTGGCCGAGCATTTATCCACAGCTAAAGATGTGTGGGTCACTCAAGATAGCGTGTCCATGGTGTATGAAGCGCTTACCAGCGGGGCTCCAGTGGGTATTCTGGAAATGCCCGTAAACCCCAAACGTGCCGGCAAAGCTCCCGGACGCGTGAGCCGAGGGCTAGCCCAGTTGGTGGATGAAAGCCTCGTGACTACCTTTACTCAATGGCTCACCACGCGCGAGCTCACCGCATGCGAACCGCTGCACGAAGCTGATCGCGCAGCCAATTACATCCTCGAACACTTCCCGACTCTCCTCTCATGAAGATTATGCACCTGCTACCGGCGCTCTCCTCCGGCGGGGTAGAGCAAGTTGTGCTGGAACTCTGCCGCGGCATGGTGCAATGTGGGGAGGAGTGTACAGTGGTGTCGGCCGGTGGACGAATGGTGGAGCAGGTACGGGCAGCCGGCGCCGGACACATCCACCGCTCGATTGAAAAAAAAAATCCGCACTTGTTGATAGAAGTGTGGCGCATGGCTAAACTGCTGAAAAAGGAAAAGCCGCAGATCGTGCACGTGCACTCACGCGTGCCTGCCTGGGTGCTCCATCTCGCATACAGATTGCTACCCGCCCGGCAACGCCCGGCACTGGTCTCAAGCTTTCACGGATTTCACTCAGTAAATGCATACTCGCGCATCATGACACGTGGGGATGCGGTGGTGGCAGTCTCGCAATGCATACGTGAGCACATCCTTCATAACTACCCGAGCACACCGCGCGAACGTATCCACGTCATCCCCAACAGCGTGGACACTTCCCTCTTCTTCCCCTCCTTTCGCCCAAGTGAGGAGTGGCTGCAGCAGTGGCGCGCCGAACACCCGGAGCTGACGGGACGCTATGTGCTCTGTCTGCCAGGTCGCATTTCACGCATCAAGGGACAGAGCCATGTGGCACCTTTGCTCGAACGCCTGCTCTCTGATGGAGTGCCTGCCCATATATTGATCATCGGTGAAACTAAGCGAGGTAAAGAAAAACTAGCGGCAGAACTGGACGCACAAATATGTGCCGCAGGAGTCCAAAATCACGTATCCCGAATCAACCACCGCAGTGACCTGCGCGAGATTATGGCCGTAAGTAACGTTGTACTCAACCTCTCGCTTCAACCGGAGAGTTTCGGCAAAGTAACGCTGGAAGCGCTTGCTCTCGGCCGTCCCGTGGTGGGTTACGATCACGGCGGTGTGAGCGAGCAACTCCGCCAATTTTTACCCGAAGGACTGGTTCCCGTCGGTAACCCACAAGCCGCAGCTGAACGTCTGGCAAGTTGGTACCGCAACCCGCCGCAACTGCGCGAGCCCGTTGCAAGCCCCTACCTGCGTGAAGACATGATACGAACTTACCTCAACCTCTACCGTTCTCTGCTATGAAAGTACTGCATTATTTTGTACCTCAGCTGAGCGCCGACAGTCCAAATGCACTGGCGGTAGAGTCGGATTTTGTGCCGCGAGCTCTCGGAGAGACGAGTATCATGGCAGCGTCAAACCGAGTGCTGCTCACCCTCTTCATCAACAAGAAATTCAAGTTTGTGCGTTTCAGCAAAGGGGACTTGCCCGGACTGGGGAGTAAGGTGCCGCGCCTGCGTTCAATGATTCGCTCACGGCGCTTCTTTGCTGCTGGCGCCCGGACGCCCCACTGTGAGCTCCAGAAACGGTGCAGTGAAGGATTACCCGGAGGCCTTGCAATCGATGGACGTACTGCCCGTGGAAGGCGTGGACAGCTCAACGGACCTGCTCTCTCAGCGCTACAGCATACCGCCTGACCCGGCAAAATAAATCCCTTACCTGTACAAATTCAACGACATCGCTAAAAACATTACGAACTTTACACCAACCTCGCTCAAGCATCATGAAAATACATTTCTGCGGCGCAGCCGGCACTACCACCGGCTCACAACACCTCCTCGAGATCAACGGGAAAAAAATCTTGTTGGATTGTGGTCTCTACCAAGGACACCGAGCCGATGAGCTGCGCATCAACCGCGACTTCCCTCTCTTCAATCCAGAAGAAATTGACCACGTCATCCTCTCCCACGCCCACATTGACCACTCCGGCAATATTCCCAATCTCGTGAAGCGTGGCTTTAAGGGATCCATCTATTGTACGCACGCCACCCGCTCGCTCTGCGCCATCATGTTGGTCGATGCTGCCCGAATCCAGGAGCACGACTGCGCCTTCCTCACTAAAATGCACAAGCGTGCCGGCGGCGAAGGTGTGGTGGCTGAGGTCATCTACACCGAAGAAGACGCGCGCAAGAGCCTGGATTCTTTCGTAGCTCTCAGCTACGAGCGCCGCATGTACATCGATGACGGCATTGCACTCACTTTCTATGATGCCGGACACATCCTCGGTTCCGCCCAAGTCGTATTGGACATCGATGACCATGAAGATGGACGCCACAAGCGTTTGCTCTTCTCCGGCGATGTCGGGCGCGGCAACAATGAACTGCTGCGTGACCCCGTTCCGGTAGAAAACGTGGATATCATGATTATGGAAAGCACGTACGGCGGACGACATCACGAGGCGCCCAGCCGGGATGACGAGAGCTTTTACCGCGAAATCCGCGAAGCTTTGGCGCGGGAAGGAAAGATCTACATCCCCGCCTTTGCAGTGGAGCGCACGCAACAACTGCTCTTCCTGCTCAACCGCGCCTTCGAAGAAGGGATGCTGGGCAAGACGCAGGTGTATGTTGACAGCCCGATGGCCATCAGCGCAACGGAACTCTTCCGCGCGCATTCCGAATGTCTCAACCCCGAAGTCTATGCCTCGCTGTTCGCAAGCAAGGATCCTTTCTCCTTCGCCAATCTCCACATGTGCCGCACAGTCACCGAATCTCAGTATCTCAACGACATCAAAAAATCCGTCATCATCATCTCCGCTTCCGGCATGTGCGAGGCCGGACGTATTCTACATCACCTCAAGCTCGGCATCGGCAACCCGAAAAATACCGTCCTCTTCGTTGGTTTCTGCGCCGCCAATACCTTGGGTCGTCGCATCATGGACGGTGCGAAGGATGTGCCTATCTTGGGCGGTCATTACCCGGTACGGGCACAAATTCGCAGTTTGGATTCCTTCTCAGGTCATGCCGACCACGGCGAACTGCTGCGATATTTCCGCAATACACAAGGGAAGAAGTCGAGCGTGTTTCTTGTGCATGGCGAGCCGGAATGCGCCCAAGCCCTGCAGAATGCCCTCGAAAACGAGGGAACAGCGGGCGTGCACATTGCACAAAAAGATGAAATTGTGAGCTGCTGAAATCATGAAAAAGCCCCTTGTCCTTCTCATCGTCCTCGTGCTGTGCAGCTGCGTATCTTTTGCACAACTGCCTGTCAATTGTTCCCAAGCCGTCATCGGCACAGCGGATGGATGGGATTCTTCCGTAGTCTCTCTCTCCTTGGTGGAAAAGCAGGCAAACGGACAATGGGTACGCATACTCGGTCCTGTGCAGGGGCGTCTCGGACGCGCCGGGCTTGTATGGGGACTTGGGTTGCACGCCAACCCTCGCGGGGCCATTACCAAACGCGAGGGTGATGGACGCTCCCCCGCCGGCATCTTCCGCATCGGCGGGCTGTGGACCACTCATAAAACCCCGGTGAAACACCACCACAATATCCCTGAAGTCAAGGTGGGCCCGCGTGACCTCTGGGTCTCCGACCCATCCCAACCGCACCTGTATAATCGCCACATCCGCCTGAACCACCCCGCCTCCACGCCGTGGGAACTCAAGGAGCAGATGCGGCAAACCGACTACGCGCACAGCATCAAATTGCTCATCTGCCACAACACGCAAGAGACCCCGGGACGCCCCGTCGTAGGCGCGGGATCTTCCATTTTCTTCCACATTTGGCGGCGCGACGGCGCTGCGCCCACAGCGGGCTGCACATCGATGGCTGAGCCCAACCTGCGGTCCATCATCGCGCGGCTCGACCCCACTCGCAATCCGGTATATATCCTGCTGCCGCGTGCAGAATATGCCCGACTGCGCAGTCCTTGGCGTCTTCCCTAGCTCTCTCCCCTTCACCATGCCCACGCACTACGTCTGGAATATCGCTCTCCTCACCGCAGCCGTGCTTCTCTGCTGGCTGCCGGTTGTGCTTAGCGGGTTGAAGCAGATCCTGCAACGCTGCAATAGTGCCGCGCCAAAGCTGCCACGGATCCCTCTTTTCCCTGGCTCCTCTTTTCCCAATATCTTTGACACGCTCGGCGCCCTCTTGGTATTCGTGTTCATGGCGTGTGCCTGTACTATCACTGACAATGAAAATGAGCCATCAACCATTTCCGTGAGTGGACTGGTGTTCTCATGCCTCGGGATGCTTGTCTTCTACCAGCCCTTCATCATCCGACTCACCTATGTAACCGGATGTACGAACGAGATGGGATTGCATCGCCCAATTCCTATGCGCAGCAAGTTGCTGCCGGTGATACCTGTTCTCTTTCTGACCATCGCATTCAATGTATTTTTCGAGGAATCCGGGTGTTTGAAAGCCATCGCCGAAGCGACTGACAGTGACCTTCTCCAAGATCCGGTGAAAATGGTCATGACAGGCGATTGGACAACGCGCAGCTATGTCATCATCCAGGCTCTCCTCATTGCGCCTATTGGCGAGGAATGCCTGTTCCGAGGATTTCTCTTCAATATCATCCGCAACAAATGGGGAGCCATCGTCGGCGCAACGATCTCCTCACTGGCATTCGCTTCCATCCATTTCTCCCTGCCGCAGTTCATCCCACTCTTTGTTCTTGCGCTGCTGCAGTGCAGGCTCTACATGAAGACACGCACACTCATAGCCCCTATCCTGATGCATTTCATCTTCAACGCCATTTCTGTGATGGCGGCCATTCTCCTTTCGCTGACACAGCCTCCTGCATGAACACTGTCTCCACCCCTATCTGCACGCTCGGCGAACAGGCATTGCTGCGCCGTCTGCTTGATTGCCTGCCGAATGCTGCTCAACCCGACCTCATTCTCGGTCCGGGGGACGACTGCGCCGTGACGCGCCGGGATACTCAATGGGATACTCTGCTCAAAACGGATGTTGTGGTGGAGGGAGTCCATTTTACGGCAGACACTGCACCCCGACTCATGGGTCGCAAAGCGCTGGCGCGGGCTCTTTCCGATATGGCAGCCATGGGAGGCATCCCGGAACATGCCCTTATCACCCTGCTGATACACCCGCGACGCAGTGTGGAGTTTGCGGAAGAACTTTATAAGGGGCTGTCTGACTTGGCGGTCCTCCATGGCGTGACCATCGCCGGAGGTGAAACCTCTTCACTTCCGCAATCGGGGTTGATTATCAATGTAGCCCTCATCGGCCGGGTGGAACGTGGGCAGGCTCTTTTGCGCAGTGGCGGAAAACCGGGCGATATCCTTTGCGTCTCCGGCCCCTTGGGTGGTTCTTTTGTGAGCGGCCGCCATCTCACTTTCTCCCCACGCATTGAATTGGGCAGAGCGCTCCAGACTGCACAGCCGAGCCCGCACGCCATGATGGACCTTTCCGATGGCTTGGCAGCGGACCTGCCGCGTTTGGCTGAAGCGAGCCATTGCGGCTACGAAATCGATGAAGCGAAACTGCCGCTCCATGCGGGTTGCACGGTTTCAGAGGCGTTAAACGATGGCGAAGATTACGAGCTTCTCTGCGCCCTGGCGCCAGAAACGGCTCCTCAGGTATGCACGCAGTTCGGACTCTTTCCCATCGGACGTCTGACGGAAAGAACACAGGGCAAGCTCTCCGGCGGTTGGCAACATTTCACCTCCTCCCCGCACGCATGAACGCATCTCAGATCCGCAACGTGCTGGAGCAATACGGCGTCTCCCCCTCCAAAGCTCTCGGCCAAAATTTTTTAGTAGATGAGAACATCGCCAGACGCATCGTGGAATTGCTGGAGGTCGAGCCCCAGGATTGCGTGGTGGAGGTGGGTCCAGGCGCAGGAGCTCTCACAGAGCATGTAGCGCCACTGTGCCGCAAACTCATCCTCGTGGAGTTCGATGCCCGCCTGGCCGGGTACCAGAAGACGCGCTGGGCAAACGCCCCGCATGTGGAAGTGCATCATGCCGATGCCGCCAAGTGGGATCCGCGCTGTCTGTTCACCGAACAACCGGTCAAATTGTTGGGAAATTTGCCCTATTCTGCCGGTGGCGCTATTCTCGCTAATTTTTTGCACGGAGAAAGCCCCTGCAGCCGTGCGGTTATCATGCTGCAAAAGGAATTAGTGGAACGCATACTTGCCCAACCGGGAGATGAGGCGTACGGCCTGCTGTCGCTACGCATGCAAATGAATTGGGAAGGACGACTCATGCGCATCGTGCCTCCCGAGGCATTCCGACCACAACCGAAGATTGACTCCGCCGTGATGCTGCTTACCCCGCGGGATGCACGCAGTTTACCGGTGTACGACCGTCGGCTCATGGATGAACTGATGCGGCGCTGTTTTGCCTGCCGACGCAAGCAAATGCACAAACAACTGCCCGCGGAGCCTCCGTGGTCGATCGTATCTGAGCAATTGGGCATTTCTCCAACCGCGCGAGCGGAAGAGTTGAGCCTGCGGCAATGGATTCACCTCACCCGCGCCTACGATACCAATCCCTTGGCCGCGCTACCCCAAAAAGATTCCGAACTTTTCGATGTGGCGGATGAGGATGACCACACTCTGCGACAAGCCACTCGAAGCGAAGTGCATGAGCAAGGGCTCATCCATCGAGCTGTGCATATTCTCGTGTTCAACAAACGTGGGGACCTGCTGCTGCAAAAGCGATCCCTGCTCAAAGACCGTCACCCGGGCGTGTGGGATTCCTCTGCCGCCGGACATCTGGACGCCGGGGAGGACTACGAGCACGCCGCTCGCCGGGAGTTGGCCGAGGAACTGGGAATCTCCTGCTCGATTCCCCTGCACCCTGTCGCTAAGCTCACCCCTTCCACCGCTACAGGCATGGAACACGTCATGCTCTACACCGCCCAATTTGATGGCAGGGTTCACTTTCCCGCAGCGGAAATATCTGCTGTCATTCCCTTTCCAATAAGCTTGGTCAAGACATGGCTGACGCGACGCCCCCAAGATTTTGCGGACTCCTTTGCTACGTGCCTGGCACAGGCTGAAGAAGCCGGAATTCTTCCGCAGCGGGGTCACTGTTGAGCCGGATCGGCCTGCTGCGCGGCAGGCCTTTCCTTGGCTGGTGCAGACGTATCTTCTTTGCTTGCCTGCTCTTTTTTAGCCGCTTCAGCCGACAGTCGCTTGTATTCACGCCGCAGAATTTCAGCCTCCGGCGATTGCGGGTTTGCGTCCGCCGCCTGCTGCAAATAGGGAAGAGCCTCCTTCAGCTTGTTCTCCTGGAGGTAACTCACCACCATCACTTGGTAAAAATACTGGCGGATTACCGGGAGCCACGAATCATCTTTCAACAATTCCAGTATCTCCGCACGCAAACGCTGAACTGCCTCACCGCGACTCAGTTTGGCAACATCTCCCAACTTTTCAGCGAGCTTCTCATTGAAAAGTTTCGACTGCTCCTGAATCTGCTTGGTCTCGGCAATCCGCTTCTGGAATCCCGACTTATCCTCCGGATCATTCTTGATGATGGTATCTATCAGCCCAGGATATGCATCGCGACGTTCTTCCGGCAACATCTCACGCGCCTGCATGAGCAACTCCAACCTCTTATCCCCCTGCGCGGTTTCAGCCTCTTCCATCTTGGCTGAGAAATCCTTTTGCTTCTGCACAGCCCGGTTGAGTGTGGACACAACCTGCTTCGGATCGGTGCTCGAGAAGGAAACAAAGGGGAAACCCGTGCCATCCGCAAGCGCCAATGTCGGGTAGGCACGTACATTGTAGCGCATGATAATTTCCTGGAGCCGATCAGCCTCGGCAGGTTTGACTCCCTTGCCTCTGGGATCAGGTATGACGACCTCGACCAAGTGAAGCTGATTCTTTTTGACAAAGTCGGTAAACTCGGGCGTTTTGAGCACATTTCGGTGCAATTCATTGCTCGGCTTGTTCCACCCTGGGCCATCCAACAACACAAGCACCAAGCCATGATCTTCCGTTGCCTTTTTCAGTTCTCCGGCATAATCTTCACTCCATTTGGGACCATCGGGACCGCACCCGACCAACACCACGGTCAGAACCAGCACCAGGCATTTGCAAATAGTGCACTTCATATGCGTATCTTAATCCAAAATCGATTGAGATGTCAACGATGTTCTCTAACCTATGCATTCAGCTGCGGCGCTGGCGAGCTTGCTGCTCAGCCAGAGCAGCCTTTTGTGCATCAATCATGCGTTCCATAAAGCTCTTGCGCTTGGGTCCCTTTTGCTTGGGCTGCTTACGCAGCTCCGGTTGGGGCAGGCGTCTGATAATCCACGTTTGGATGATGGAGATGATATTCGTGGTGGTCCAATAGAGAGCCAATGCGCTTGGATAGTAGTAGCAGAATGCGAAAAAGAAGAGCGGCATGAGTCGCATAATGCGTTGCTGCATGGGATCACCTCCTACTTGCGGAGTCATACGCATTTGCAATAGCATGGTGATCGCCATCACAACCGGCAGCACATTGATTGGCAAATCATACCCGAATATCGGCAGCGTGTACACGGTATCCATCTGCGAGAGATCATGAACCCAGCCAATGAAAGGAGCTCCACGGAACTCGGCTGCCGTCTGCAATACATAGAAAAAGGAGAAGAATATGGGGATTTGCAGAAACATCGGCAAACATCCTCCCATGGGTGAAACACCGTATTCGCGGTACAGGTTCATCATCTCCAAGCTTGCTTTCTGCTGGTCATTGGCATATTTTTCGCGGATTTCCTTGACCTTAGGCTGCAACAGGCTCATGCTCTTCATGCTCATATAGCTCTTGCGGTAGAGCGGCCAGATGAGCAATCTCACTACAAAGGTCATGGCCACAATAGCCCACCCCCAGTTGCCGAACCAGCCGTGGAAAACATTGATGAGCCAGTTCATAGGATAGCTGATGATATGGAAAATCCCGTAGTCCATAATGTGGTCAATTTTTGGGATTTCCTTAGTCATATCACTGAGCATAAGATTGAGTTTCGGCCCGGCAAAAATGGTGTAGGACAGGGTCTGTACGCCACCAGCTGCGCTTGGCGTCGCAGCCGCCAGCGTGAATTCAGGCACCCCTACCGCACTCTCCACTCCCTCGGCTGTCTTACGCTCCTTACCGGGAAGAGTGATGTTAGTCAGGGGTGCGGCGTAATAGGTGTTGACTCCTTCGGTCTCCTTAGGCTGCACCAACGTAGCATAGTACTGATTCATGACGCCCACCCATGCGATGGGATCCTCCCCAATTTCCACCACGCGTTCTTTCGCACTACCGAACCATGGACGAAAACTTCCCACGTTCTCCTTACGGAAAGACTTGTCCTCATTACGGATATAATAGGTGAACTGCGTCCACTCCGTAGGTGAAATCGGGCCAGTGCCGCCCGCATACAAGCCCCAATTTTTGGCACGACGCGTCTTATCGCCCATGTTCTGTATTTGCACAGTGAGTTGCAAACAGTACGCATTGCCCTCCACCATTTCCTCGCCCACCTGTTGCGGCACGAGAGAGTATGTTTTCACAATGCGCAGGTCGTTGAGTTGTCCCTCCAACGTCACCTGTTTGTCGTTCGTTTCCTCAGGCACCACATGATAATCTGTGCGGTCAAACACCGGGGCTTTGTCTGCGCTCAAGCCAAACATGAGTGTGCCAATGCCCTGCTGCGCCTGCGAGTTGAGTTTTACGGCATCCAGCAGGTCCTCCTTGGTACTGTTGATGGCCATCCCAGCCATCTCCACACTGCGGAGGGAACCGCCAATGTTCTGAAATTCGAACTTGGCAAGCTCCTGACCCTCAGCATTGCGGGAAATCAGGGTGGCAACCACCTGAGGCTCAGGTTCAATCGTAGAAACCTGCTCAGACGCAGGCGCTGTTTCCTGCGCCACCACCTCCGCAACCGATTCCGCAGCGGGTGATGCAGCTGCGGGGCTCACTTGCTTAGCCGTCGGCGGTGCATCGGGCGCGGGAGTCGGGGTAGAATAATACCAGTTGATCCCGAGCAGGATTGCGCAAATTGTCACAACAAACCAACCTGTTTTGTCCATATTTATTTTAGTGTGTTTTTGAATTTTTCGGAGGCACCGGGTCATACCCGCAACCTCCCCATGGATTGCATCGCAAGATGCGCCATATCCCCATCGCCGCGCCCTTGAACGCTCCATGCACCTCTACAGCTTCAATGAAATACGCTGAACAGCTGGGCTTAAACCGGCAGCCGGACATCGGCCCGCATATCGCGTGCAACGGCTTGCTCAGGCAACGCTGGTAAAATCTTACCGGTAATATGAGAACCTTTTTCAGCATGTTTTCTCCATCTCTTTTTTCTCGTGACGGGCTATCAGCCTTTTCATTTCCCTGCGCAGCGCATCATAACCAGCTCCGGACGCACTCTGTCGCACCACGACAACCACGTAGCACTCATTCCCCAAGGCATCACCCTGCTCGCGCAGCAGCTCACGCACCTGTCGGCGAAGCCGGTTGCGCACCACAGCAGGCCCAACTCGTTTAGTTGTAATGATACCAAAGCGCGACACCTGCGTCCCCACCCGCTGCGGCAAGGGAGCCGTGCTCAGAATGAGGTGACGCCCTACGCTGGAACTGCCCAGCCCGCGCACATAAGCAAACTCCCCGGCTCGCTTCATGGTATGCTGGCGCCTTAGTTGCATCTCCAAAGCTGGCGGAGGAATGCTTAATATTCTCCCCGGCCTCCTGCGGATCATCTCATCTCCCGCATGCGCCGAGGCAATTACACGCCGTGCTGAATTGTGTGGCGTTTGTAGTGCACTTCTGCGCGCTTTGGCAGCAGGCGCTTGCGGCCTTTAGCGCGGCGGCGTGCCAGCAAGGCGCGCCCGTTCTTGGAGGCCATGCGTGCGCGGAATCCGAACTGGCGCTTGCGGCAGCGTTTGGAAGGCTGGTATGTTCTCTTGCTCATAGTTTCTACGTGTGTATAAAGACTTCCGCGCCCGATGCGCGGGCGCACATCATAACTTATTATCAGGACATGTCAAGCATAATTTTGACGCAGATTCTCCCTGAATACGAAAAAACGCAACTACTTTCTGCGCTCAGCAGGCGGCGATCTGAGACGGCCTATGGCTCCTGCACCATGAACTTGAGTTCGGCTTCGCAAGTGACCTCGCCGTTCACCAAGCAACGACCTGTGGCCACACCAATAGCACCGCGCATTTTAGTAAGCTCAGTTTCAATGATGAGCACATCTCCAGGCTCGACAGGGCGACGCCACTTCACCTTATCACAGCTCATGAAGTAGCCAATTTTACCCAGATTTTCCGGAATGCGCAGCATAAGAATGGAGGCCACTTGCGCCATCGCTTCCACTTGAAGCACACCCGGCATCACAGGATGCCCGGGGAAGTGTCCCTGAAAGAAAAGTTCATTCATCGTGAGGTTCTTCTGCCCCACACACTTGGTGTCGCCCTCAAAGCCGAGAATACGATCCACCAACATGAATGGGTAGCGGTGAGGCAGCAGCTTGAGCACCTCTGTCGTGTTCAGCACAGCGTCACCCACCGGCAGCACCACAGGTTTCGGGCGCATAGCCTGCATACTCTCGTAAGTCTTCTGCAGCTTAGCGGCCATTTGGGTATTGATGCCGTGACCGGGCATGATAGCAATCACATGTCCCATGATACGTCGTCCATTGAGGATAAGATCGCCAATAAGATCCATAGCCTTGTGGCGCGCACACTCATTGTGATGACGCAATCCGCCGGAGCAAATGTATTGATCGTCCTTAATGACGATGGCGTTATCCAACGTACCGCCTTGGATAAGTCCCTTATCCAGCAGCGGCTGTATATCCTCATAGAAGCAGAAGGTACGCGCATCCGCCAGCTCCTTTTCATAGATTTCCGGGGTGATGACAGAACTAAAATACTGGGTTACACGCCCGTTGGGTCCTACCGCCGTGAGCGACACACGGAACTTCTTATCTGGCATAATGACAATCTGCGACCCATTTTTAGATTCGACACTTACCGGCTCGCGCACCTCCCATACAGCCAATGGGGCTTCCTGCTCCACCACGCCCGCCTGCTTGATAAGCTGCACAAAGGGTGCGGCAGAACCATCACAGATGGGAGGCTCGTTGGCATCCATCTCCACAATGGCGTTGTCCACCCCCATACCTGTGAGCGCAGAGAGCACGTGCTCCACAGTGTGCACATTCACAGAGCCTTCCGCCAGCGTTGTTGCTCGCTCCACCGTCTGTACATTTGCAGCCGAGGCCTCAATGAAAGGCTTATCTGGCAAATCAACGCGTCGAAACTTCAACCCAGTGCCAGGATCAGCCGACTTAAGTGTCAGCTTGACGGGCTGCCCTGTGTGCAGCGACGTCCCCTGAATGGATGCTGCCTTCGCAAGTGTCTTTTGCTTCTCAATAGCCATACTCCTTGGCTATTTTACTCCCTTCTTCCCTTTTTGTGAAGCGAAAAAACGCCTCACTTCTCATTTCGGAGATTTTGTCTGCACAACGCGCCCGCGGGCTGCCGCATCGTCCATAATAATCTCGTTCACGGCGGGAGCGTAAATCGTGCCGGAAGAGGGATTTTTAATGCTCACCACGGGAGTGGTAATGGTGGCCTGCACATCGGATTTTTCAAAGGCGAGATCAGTGTCCGTCATCTCACAATTTCGCAGGATCAAATTTCGGCAATAACAGAGCGGTTGCGTCCCGATAATTTTGCAGCGTTCCAGAGTAAGTCCATCGGCAAACCATGCCAGATATTCACCGGACAGTACGCTGTCACGCACCACCACATTACGGCAGTGCCACAGGGCGTCCTTGGTGTGCAACTCACAGCGCTCCAGCAGAGCATTTTCCACGTACTGGAAGGAGTACTTGCCATGCAGGGTCACATGACGGAAATCCAGCTCCCGCGAGCGCAGCATGAAGTACTCACTTTCAACCGAACAATCCTTCATGCGCACTCGATTCAAAAACCACCCGAATTCCGGCGATGCAATGTTGCAGCGCTCGATCGTTACATCACTGCATTCGCGAAAGGCTTTAATGCCATGTAAATTGCTCTCCGCCACCACGGCGCGGCGCGTGTACCACATTGCAGCGCGGCAGTTGGGGGTAAGCTCGCAACTCTCCATGTGCAGTCCATCTACATGCCAGCATGGATAACGCAAGTCAAAATAGCAATCCCGAGCCGTCACATCGCGGCTTTCCTTGAGTGCGCTCTCACCGTCCGCCGGGCCTTCAAAACGGCACTTGCTCAGCAACACCCCACGGCTACCGTACAGAGCTCGCTCTTCATCATAGCTTTGTTCTCTTATCTCGGTCATTCCCACTCCGCCTTTCCTCTCATCCCGCGCCACGCATTGCATTCATGGAGGCACAGCACTCATGACAACAAGGCGCTTTCCTGGCTTTAACGCCCCCTGTCAACTGTAGGCAGATTCCACCTTCTGTGCTACATCCTTGTACCCATAATCGACCTCATAAATGACCTTGTAGTTCTCCAAAGCCTTCTCCTTATTGTCTGCTGTTTCATACAGAGAGGCGATTGTATAAAGCAGTTCTTTCTTGGTATCATCCATGTTGACGTACTCGCCGTTAGCCTCCTCAAGCTGACGAATGGCCATATCCGTCATCCTCTTGGCAGCGTAGCATTTGCCGAGCATGAGCATCGCCTTCACGCGGATGTTGGGGTTGGTGCGCGCGCGCTGCAGCGCCGGTATCGCCTCCGAGTAATGCTCCGCGTCGAAAAGAGCCTGCCCATATTTGTACTGCAACTGGGCATCCGTCGGGTTAGCGTCCACGCGCGCTTTGGCATCGGCTACCACAGCCTGAGCAATATCCTTCTTGCGCTGCTCCAGATGGGCCCTGGCTTCCTCATTATTCGGATCTTTCTCCAGCACAGCCTGGTAGTATTCCAGTTCAGCCTGCATGACTTTCTCGTGCATCTCCATAGCCTTATCGTTAATCGACAGGTCGGTCGATCCGCTGAGCTGAAATGCGTAGGCATAGAATGAATAGGCATTCGCGTAATCCTCCATCTGCTCATAGACAGAAGCGATTCCTTTCACCACCTGCAAATTAGTGTTGTCCGCCGCGTACTCCTGCGAAAGCTGGGCAAGACGCGCCTCCATCTCCGCACGGGTAAGGCCCACCTTATCGGCACTTTCCAAATCAGCGGTGGCATTCTGATTTTTCATCTTGGTGCGAAAATCGCCACTGCCCTCCCAATTACCCTGTCGCATGGACGCGCGGGCGGCGCAGTCCTTCTCGCCTCGCTGCGCAACAGGATCTGTATGGTCAATCTTGAGAATGCGCCGGTATGTCTCTGCGGCCTCCGAAAATTGCTCATGCTTGATATAATGGCTGGCCAGCAAATGCAGGTGTTTTTTGGGACTGGGCTGTCCCTGACAAATCGTCTCCAACGCGAAAGCTGCGAGCGCTGGTAAATTTAAATCCGTAGCCGCGGCAAACAGGCTCTCATTGGCTGGGATGGAATATGGGTCTTTCTCTAACTCATCCTCAATGGTAGTGATGGTAGTCTCAGGATCACGGCGTGTCGTGGTGAGTCGCACTCCCGTGAAGATAGACGACTTGCGCCCGGCATCCGGGGTCACCTTCACCTCGCATGCGCGCAGCACTTGGCGCCCCTTTAAAAAACCTGGCGCACGCTTGATGAGCGTGCGCAAAATGCTTACGGCATACTTGTAATTCTTAGCCTCCACAGCCTGCTGTGCCTTAACCCAAAGTCCCACTTCGGCAGCAGGGAGTTCTTTGTCAGTGATGATAGTGATCATAGGTAAGATGCGTTTGCCAGCATCGCGCCGGTGGCGATCGCCAAGCTCTTTTATGGAAAATCTTCTTCCTATCTACCACATTCGACAGCAGATTTCAATCTTGTTTTTTCAAAAAGTGATGTTATAGTGATTTTATGCTGCGAGCCGATGCACTCCTGAGCCGTTTCGGCTACTGCTCCCGCCGAGAAGCCGCTGCTTGGATTCGCGCCGGAAGGATATGCCTTGATCAGGAGACCATTACCTCTCCCTCCGTCAAACTTGATCCCGCCCGTGTGCTGGTGGACGGTGAGCCCATTCCTTTTGTGAACGGTATTCTGGTTGCTCTTCATAAGCCCTTGGGCTACACCTGTTCTCACACACCAGAGAATGGCGCCCCTACCATCTATGAATTGCTCCCCGCGCAGTGGTTGGCTCGCAGTCCCGCTGTGCAATCCATCGGGCGGCTGGATAAGGAAACTTCAGGGCTACTAATGCTCAGCGATGATGGGGATCTTGTGCATGCCCTCACATCCCCGCGGCGACACATTCAGAAGGTGTACGAATACCGTACGATCGCACCGGTGCCACTGGAAGCCACTGCCCTTTTCGCCTCTGGCAGCTTCACTCTGAATGGAGAAAAGACCCCTTGCCTGCCCGCCGCACTGGAGCCAGATGCCACCGATCCCTGCCACGGCTTTCTACGCCTGCACGAAGGTCGCTACCACCAAGTGCGTCGCATGCTCGCCGCCGTTGGCGCCCCAGTGACGCAACTCACCC
Source organism: uncultured Akkermansia sp. (assembly GCA_947588735.1). GTDB lineage: Bacteria > Verrucomicrobiota > Verrucomicrobiia > Verrucomicrobiales > Akkermansiaceae > Akkermansia. Next base: position 8,881 of record CANQAD010000021.1, on the reverse strand, counting down.
GCGTCGCTATCGGGTCTCTGCAGCTTGCTTCCCTCTCCCTTCTCCCCGGCGAGTGGACTCCTGTCGACTCGCGAGTTTTCACTGATGTCCCGTGACTTCCCCATTGCCGTGCACCCGGACTTTTCCGTGGTTTACGAGGATGAAGACGCATTGGTGGTGGATAAAGCGGCGCCGCTTATCATGCACCCCACCGGCTGCGTCTGCCGTCATGAACCCACCTTGCTTGGCGGTGTATCTCAGCTGCTCGCCTATGAACTGGCCAGCGGCGGCTGCGTGTCGCTCATCAACCGCTTGGACCGTGAAACAAGCGGACTCGTGCTCATCGCCAAAAATGCCGCTGCCGCTCACGATTTGGGCTGCGCCATGCAGCGACGCGCCATTCACAAGCGCTATCTGGCCATCGTGCGTGGGTGGCCGCAGTGGGAGAGCGCGTGCTGCGCCGAACCACTCGCACCCATGCACACCTTTACCGCCACGCGTATTCGGGTGCGCCAAGCCTGTCATCCCAATGGTCCCCCGTGCCGCACCTCGTTTCGGGTCCTGCGCCGTATGCCCGCGAGTGAGAAATGGCCAAGGCGCGCTCTCATTGAGTGTTTCCCTTTTACCGGCCGCATGCATCAAATCCGAGCCCATCTTTCCTTTCTTGGCTTCCCCATCCTTGGCGACAAAATATACGGCCCGGATGAATCCTGCTACCTCGACTTCATACGCGACGGTTGGACTCCACAGCTCGCTGAGCGCTTAATTCTCCCGCGCCACGCCCTGCACGCCTGTGATCTGGAGTTTTCCCTTCATGGACGAACCATCCGCGTGCACGCTGGGCTACCACCTGATTTAGCCACTCTCGTGCCGGTTGAAGTTTCTTGATTTTTTGCAGGGGAACGCTATAATGAGCCCGTTATGGACGAAAAGAAGAACGAACTGTTGCAAATTTTGCTAAAAAAATCCATCAAGACCGGGCACTTCATCCTCGCTTCCGGCAAGGAAAGCGATTTGTACTGCGATTGCCGCGTCACGACGTTGGATGCGCGCGGGGCCAATCTTATCGGAGAACTCGGCTGGCAGCTTGTGCGCGATGCCATTCTCCCTCGCTTCCCTTCCGTCTCCGCCATCGGCGGCATGACCATGGGGGCCGACCCTATTTCTCTGGCCATCGGCATGTACTCAGCCTCAGCCCCGGCACCTCTTGGCATCTTCACAGTTCGTAAGGAAGCGAAAGACCACGGACGCGGCAAACGTATCGAAGGGAATTTCTCTGCGGGCGATTCCGTCATCGTGGTGGACGATGTGATCACCACGGGCGGCTCTACCATCAAGGCAATTGACGCCATTGAAGCCGAGGGGGGCAAAGTGCTGGCAGCCTTTGTGCTGGTGGATCGCGAGGAAGGAGGGCGCGAAGCCATTGAAAGCCGAGGAGTACCGGTGTATTCGCTCTTCACGCGCCGCAGCATCTTCGGCGACCAATAAAATGCCCCATGCTCCCACTGCTCGCAGGGATTGAAGGCACGGCGCTCTCGAAGCAGGAGAGCGCGCTTTTTTCGCGCTTGCAGCCAGCCGGGTATATTCTCTTCTCCCGCAACATGCAGGACCTTGAGGAGACGCGTGAGCTTACCGATTCCTTGCGCCGCCTCTCCGCCGGGCCGCATTCTCCCATCATTGCGGTGGATCAGGAGGGTGGACGTGTGGTGCGCACAACTTCCTTCGGCCTTCCCTTTCCTTCCGCCGCAGCTCTCGCCGCCACGCGCAATCCACACCTTATCGAACAGGCGGCGCTCATGACCGCTCGCTGCCTGTTTTCCTTGGGCATCAACACAGATTTAGCGCCAGTGCTTGACCTTTCTTCGTCCCACACCAATGCGTTGGGGGGCCGCTGTTGGGGCGCCGACACTCAAGACGTCATCTCCTACGCAGGACTGTGGAATCGCGTCCTCTCGCGCCGGGGCATCATGACTTGTGGCAAGCATTTCCCTGGCATGGGCGCGGCCCAATGCGACCCGCATTTTACCCTGCCCACCATCTCCACTGCACGCAGCGGCTTTTTAGACAATGGCGCCGCCACACCCTTCACCGCGCTCATGCCGGAGCTTCCCTCCATCATGGTGGCGCATGTGCAAGCTGCCGACCTGGATACCCAGCTGCCCTCTTCTCTCTCCCCGACCGTGGTGCGGGATTTTCTGCGCACCCAGCTGGGGTATGAGGGCGTGGTGTTCACCGATGACCTGTGCATGGGGGCCATCACCTCCCTCTACTCCCCGGAGCAGGCGGCACAGCTCGCCCTGCTGGCCGGATGCGATGCCCCGCTCATCTGCCACAACGCTACTGATCTGCTGGAACCTGTCGCAGAGGCTTTACGCGATGTCTCGCCGCACATCTTGCAACGTGCCGCGGAACGGCTGGAACGCTTTCGCATGCTCATCCCGAATGCTCTGCCTCCAATGACTTTCCTAGCCTACCGCGACTTTGCACGCGAGCTGCAAGCCTTCTGCTCCCGCATTCCGGAACCCTCCAGCACCGTCGTCTTTTCCCCCGTGCAGAACATGTGAGCTACCGTCAGACCAAGGGCAACCGCATTTGAAAGAAGTTCATCAACGGAGAAATTGCTCTTGTTGGCTGATATGATCGTTGATACGCATCAAAAATGATGACAACAAGCAGTCACCATGATGATGGCTTTCAAGAACTCTCCTGCCTACGTTCATGATTCAAAAAAACCTGCGCAACGCGCACATGATCAATAAATCGTAATTCGTAACTCGTCAATCGTAAATAGCAACCGCATTTCCTCATGCGGTTGCCCTGCCGTCAGACCAAGGTAGCCTGATGGATTCTTTGCACGGGGAGGGAAAGCTGCTCGCCCTCCAGCCAACTGAGGTGTGTGGTGGTAATAAACACCTGTCCATCGGGGGGCAGAGCTCTAAGCAAAGCTTTGCGCCGCTGGGGATCAAGCTCACCAAATATATCGTCTATGAGCAACACCGGGGCGGAACCTGTCTCCGTTTGCAAAAGGCTTGCCTGCGCCAACATCAGCGCCACGGCCAAAGTACGTTGCTGACCTTCGGATGCGTAGGCCGCCGCAGGTTCTCCGCCGATACTCAGTCGCACATCATCTCGATGCGGACCTACAGTGGTGAATCCCGCGCGCAAATCTGCTTCCAGTGCCTGTGCGATGCCCTGCAGCAACGGAGGGCGCGTTGAGAGATCGTAGCGCAGAGCCACCAGCTCCCGTGAATGCCCGCTGATGCGCGCATGATGCTCGACCACATGCGGCTCAAGCAGACGTACCAGCTCCTCCCGCAGAGCAATGAGCCTCTCCCCATGCCGCGCGAGCACATCCGCGTAGCTTCGCAATGCCTGCATGTCTGGTCTCGCGTGCCGCAAGAGCAAATTACGCGATTTGAGGGCACGCTTATAGTTGAGCAACTCCGCGCGGTATTCCGGGTGCCACTGAGTGCCGAGAAAATCCAAGTAATCGCGGCGCAACTCGGCAGCTCCACTCACCAGCCCCAAATCACGGTTGCCGAGCCACGCGACTGGCGACGCTGCGTTCAGATATTGCGTATAATCCCGTACTTCATTGCCATCCACCTGCATTTCCAAGCGGTGCGCTTGCCACACCACGCGCCGACGTCCGTGTTGCGTATCTATGGACACCCCGAACTGAGCGCACCCATGCCGAACGAGGCGAGAAAGCCTGCCCGTACGCGGGCTGTGCAGCGTGAGCCCAACGCAGATGGCTTCGATTAAACTTGTCTTCCCCTGCGCGTTATCCCCCAGCAGCAGGGCGCCCCGCACCGGGATCTCCCAGTTGAGCTGCCCGTAGCATCGGAAATCCCGTACTCGCAGAGCCTGCAGCATCACTCAATCTCCGTGGGTAGAGCACGGATGGCGTCCATAATCTTCTGTCCCAAACGCAACTGGGCAGGCCGTCCCTTGGCGCGCAGCTCCTCCGCGCCGAAGGGAATGGGGTCGCCCACACTCACTGTGAGGGGGCAAAAGCGAAGCTTCTTGCTGTGGATAGGCAAACTCTCGAAAGCGCCCTCGATGCGAAGCGGCTGCACGGGAACAGTTGCCAATTTACTGATGATGAGACCGATGCCGGGCATAGCATCATGAATCTCGCCATCCGGACTGCGCGATCCCTCAGGAAAGATGACGATACGCCCTCCACTGCGCAGCAATCGCATCACCTTCAGGATACTCCCGGGATCCGGCTTGTCCTGATCGATCGGCAATGCATAGCAAAGGGGAAGCATCTGCTTCATCACCGGAGGATCAAACAAAGTCTTTCTAGCTAAAAAATGCACGGGACTCTCAAACATTTGCCCAAGCAGAGGCGGGTCAATATAGCTCTCGTGATTCGCCACGTAAATGCACGCCCCTCGCTGGATAAGCTTATCGTACCCGATGATGCGGAGCTGAAAAAAGCTTCCGAATATCCCGCGCAACAGTGAGTGCCCCAAAAAGTAAACCGGATTCATGCCTAGGCTCGCGTTTTGTCTTTGATGTCGTTCACAATTTCGGCAACGACTTGTTCAATGGTCATATCAGAGGTATCGATCACGCGTGCGTCTGCCGCCCGAGTAAGCGGGGCGCAAGCTCGCTCGCGGTCGTTTTTATCGCGCTCGCTGATGGAATCTGTCAGCCCTTGAGCCGCCCGACGAGCCGCGCGCACTTCTTCCGATGCCGTCACAAAATACTTAAACGGCGTGTCCGGAAAAACAACCGTGCCGATGTCGCGCCCTTCCATCACCACCGCCTCACTCTCGTTGTATTCGCGCTGCTTGTCCAGCAAAAAGGCACGAACCTCCGGGATAGCAGCCACCAACGACACACTGTCGTTCACCACCGACTCGGTAAGTTCGTTTTTCAACCGCTTGCCTGCACATAGCACGGTGGAAACCGCCCCATTCTTTCCAAAATCCAGCGGCATGGTCGGCAGCATGGCAACTATTTTTTCACTCTGCGCAGGCGTCACTCCCTGATGAGCCAAATACCACGCAATGGCTCGGTACATAGCCCCGGTGTTGATGAAGGTGTATCCCAATTCCTTAGCAACAAGCTTCGCTACCGTTGATTTACCGGACGCCGCCGGTCCGTCTATGGCTATTGCCGGTGGTTTCATATGGCTTAAGTATAATCTGCTATTTAGATTGTGTCAAGGCGCATTGGCTTCCTGTTTGCCGCACTGCGGTGAACTACTGCGCGTAGCTATGCAGAGAATCAGCCGCAACCGGCGCCATATTGACAATGAGAAAAGTGACTAGCACGGCGACGAAACCAAGGATTAGCAGAGCGCGTTGCTTGCCCGGGCTCGAATTCTGAGCGTGAAAATAGATGAGGTAAATCACCCATGTGATGAGCGACCATACCTCCTTGATATCCCAAGCCCAGTAGCGTCCCCACGCCGCATCTGCCCACAGCGCGCCGCTGCACAGCCCAAAGGTCAGGAAGGGAAATGCCAAGCGCGCCAGTATATGCGCTGCCTCAAGCCGCGGGAGCTGGCGGACACCCCAAGCTCCCGCCGCATAGAGAGCAGAGAGCGTCAGCATTGCATACGCTGCCACGTAGCTGGTGACATGGGGCACAAACCATGGGGATTGCAGAGCCGGCGCTTGCCTCCACCCAGCCTGCAAAGGCATACACAAGGCACCTACGAGCGCCACTGCCGCCACTCCGGCAATACCAGCTCCCGCCTGCACCCCGTTGTGCCGCAAATAGGCCCACACAGGCGCAAGCAACAGCGGCAAAGCGCAAAGCACATGGCGCATATTGCCCAGCGGAGGAGCCTGCGCCGCCCACGCATTCGCCGCAAGCAACAGCACGCAGCACACCAGCCCCGCACCCAATATGCGTTCGCCGCCCACAGAGGCCCGCCGCGCGAGCAGGAGCACGCAGGCCGCTGCAAACAGCAATGTCGGCAAGACGGTGAGTATGGTGAGGAGCGTGTTCATGCCTGTGTTGACCGTCTGTTTCCAAATGCCCAAGCAAAGCAGCAGAGAAAAATGCCCACCAATCCCGCAAATACCAAGGGGCGCCCCGGAGCTCGACGGAGCAAGAGTTGCACTTGCCGACCATCCTCGCTGCAACTCATCAGATAAATTCGCCATTCGCCCCAACTCGCGGGGGCATTGACGCGCAGAGTGACTTCGCGCGACTCACCATCGCCTCGTGCGGCAGACAAGCGGCACACGGCCCGGTACTCTTTCACGGGACCGGGCTGCTGCACTAGAACGCGCATCGGCGAACCGGGCAAAGCCAGATACCGCCCTTCGCCCCCCGGAAAAGCACGTAACTCTGCCACGGGCCATTGCTCCTGCCCGCAGCGGATGGCTCCGCCTTCGCGCTTCGCCTCGGCAATCGGCAGCCAACGACCGTTTCGGTGCTCCAGCAGGGTGTATGTATGCGAACTTCCGTAGCGCTCTATTTGCATATCCTTCACTTCCACCAAAAATGGCACCAATGCGTCCCTCATTTTATTACGAACCACGGACGGTTCACCGATGCAATGAGTGAGTGCAAGCCGCTGCTCAGCGTAGGCATCCACAAAGACTCCCGCTACCACCAGCACGACGCTCAGGTGCGCTACCGCAAGCCACAGTTTTTCCACACGGAGACTCAAGTGCGCCAGATAGCCAAAAATAATGCTAAAAAGAACTCCCACTGTCGCCAAACACCCCATTCCTACCGCTCCGAACCACATGCCGCCGCCCATGCCCGCCCAGCGCAGCGACTCTCCCCCGCAATACACGAATACAGACACTCCGGACACCACAAGGAAAAGTGAAATGACCCCGAGCAGCGTCCTCAACCGATGCCCCATCGAAAGTCTCCACGCTGCCCACCCGCACACCACGCCCATCATCCCGCCCAAGAGGCGCATCAGACCTCCGCCATACACCGCCGCCACACCTCCCCACGGCATGCCCCCTGCCAACAGCAACACGCACAATGCCCCGAGCAGCATCCCGGTCGCCCGAAGCATGGGGCTTCTTTCACTCATCATTCTCACCAATTCCAAGTCAGGGCAAACACGCCCATAAGCGAGTTTTTATCCTGTGTGCGGTAGGTACGGCTGTGCAGCGAGAGACCCGCATAATAATCAATGCCCTTGTAAGCCATACCCACGCCCAGCTGTGCCTGCACCTGCCAAGGAGTACGCCCGCACGTGCGGTCGAAGTGATGAAAGACGCCGCCCTCTATCGTCATATCCCGCGCTACATACTCACCAAACAAACCTGCAAGCAGGAAATAAGAAATCTTGCTGGGATCGTAGCTCGGCTTGCGCAGCAGGCTAATGCCAAAATTCCCTGTCTCAATATCATTTGTCGTCATGCCAGGTGGCAGGTTGCGCCCAATGCGGTAAAGCATCCCGACACCGCCGGAGATATTGAAGGTGCCTACTGACTCTCGCACATACATGCGCATCTCGCTCTCCCACTCGCGGCGCAGGGCTTGCTCTTTCAGCAGCCACTCCTGCCGCAAGGCAAGCTGCACTGTTACCTCCGATCGAACTTGATCGTTCCACCCGAGCCATTTATCCATGTGCAGCAGATCATGCACCGCATTTTGAGTCTTGCCAGCCAATGATGCCTTGCCCGAGGTGCCCACCTGCAGCTCAGTTCCACAACCGAATTTTTCTCCACGGTACAAATACCCGCCGCCGAGCGCCAGATAGCCGCAATAGGGATGCTGCCCGGGAATACTTCCATAGCTGTGAGCCTCGGGAGTATACATATTCTGCGTAAGAGTGACTGCCCAAGCCTGTTTTTCAGAAATCTCGCGCGTAAAGTCGATCCGCGTACCGTGGGAGAAATTGCAGTCCTCACCGGATATGGAATCGTTCTGAAAGACGCCATGCAAATGATTTTTTGGCGTACTTGTATAGCCAGGCCCTCCGAGTTGCGGCACCGGGTTGGCGTATCCTGCCACACCTGCAACAGCTGCATAAACAACGACCGGTAATAACCCCATGCCCCTAATCTATTCCAATAAGCAATGAGGGTCAAGTCTATTTTACGGACACACACGGCAAACGCCCACACGTGTCCCAAGAAAAAGCAATCTCGACAGGCGGTTATCGTCGCATCATGGAGCATAACCCATTGGTAATTTTCGAATGACGATGTATGATTTACGATTTACAAAAGATGCGTGCTTGCGCGCGGGGCTGCGAAGCGTGAGCGACGGGAGAAGGCGGAACCGTGCGCATGACTAGTGAGAAAGCTTGTCGGAGAAGCAGAGCTGAAGCACATGCGAATTTTCGATTGACGAGTTACGAAGTCGATTGCAGAGCCGCCACCTTGGCGGGGCGCATGGCTCTCTGACATCGTAACGGGGCTTTCCCCCCTAATCGATTTACGAGCCGCCATGTGCCGGGGATAGAGGTTCTAGATGCTTCTACCCCTCCTTCCGTAACTGCGTCTATTCTACCGCAGTCCCCCTCATTTTAGCGAATCAAATTAACCGTATTGATATTATGCGCATTGCATATGTTTGTTCCGGATAGAGGGCATGCTCAGGAAGGGGAGGGGAAGAATTTCTTTCGTATGGCGGAGTGCACTGTCATTTACAATTTACATATTACATTTATAATATGAATAAGGTATACGTTATGAAGTTTTATTCAGAAAAAGGCATGACCTAGCGGCCGGAGAACTTGCTCTACTTTTCCACTTCATCCAAATGCGGTTGCCCTGAACGGCCATACTTTTGCATTTGCTCATCCCTATCGGGCATCCATCTCATAACCGCCGCCGAGGGCTGTTACTAACCGCGCCAGAGTGATGCGAATTTGCTGGCGCGCCGCTATCACATTAAGCCGAGCATTCAGCCACGAGCGCTCTGCGGTAGCCACATTCAAGTAGTCGGAATAACCGCTGTT
>CANQAD010000020.1 GCA_947588735.1 uncultured Akkermansia sp. | reverse complement strand
CTGGAATACCGCAGCGGCTGGACAAGCGTCAACGCATCGGCAGGATATAGAGTGGACTTCTGATTTTCGATTGACGATTTACGATGACGATTTGGGAAATTCGACGAGCATAGCTCGCGGAGCTGCGGAGCTTCAGCGGCGGCGGTGGGCGAAGCCGTGGGTGGTCAATGGTTCGAAAGGTCGGTGGAGGAGCGGAGCTGATAGGCAGCGGAATTCTTAAGTGATGCGGAGTGTCGGTTCGAAGGGCAGTCTGGACGAGCCGTGGAAGCGCTTTGCTTCCTCCGCTTGCCTTTCGCACTGACAAGCGCCCGTGATGCTCCCCACTCCCTCCGCTCACGCTCCGCATTTCCCGAGCCTCCGGCTCGCTATCTTTCCAAATCGTCAATCGTCCCTCGAAAATCGAAAATCATAAATGCTTTGCCCGACGGCTTGCCCCGTTTTTTCAGTAGCGTTGCTCAATTTTAACCACGGGACGAACGGGGAAAAAGCTGTGTTCCACCTGCACATAGTAGTGGTGGATGGTCATGAGGACGGTGTCTCCCGGTTTCAGTCGGGAAATGAGAGCGGCCACGCTTGCATCCTGCCCTGGCGTATCCTTGAGCACATCTACCATGACCGTTTCTCCTTCGCCCATTTTTTCATCGCCGTATTGACCGAGCTTTTGGTAATGTTCATTGTGCAGCACGCGGAAATGAGCCAGCGTGGCGGCGTGATCACAGCGATCCGGACAGAGAGCCGTCATGTGCCGACACGGGTGAAACTGAGTCCCCTCGTACCGCGCCAGCACTGTATTGGCGGCCAGAAGGTCAGCTTGATCCGGCAGAGGCGAAGCGCACGCACTCAAGCCCGCCAGTATCGCAATCAGAATCATTTTCATTCTTGTCATTTTGAGCATATTATTTGTTGTCGCGTTTCAACAGGCAGCAAAATCCGCCGGCCCCTGCACCATGGTGAGGAAGAAGACGGTAAGCCGGGAAATCCGCCAGCGCCGTGCGGTACGCTGCGAGCGACGCTACCTCGCACGCCATGAATCCATCAACGCGGCGCAATAAGTACGCCACGGTGCGTTCGTTCTCTTCCGGGTCGTAAGTGCACGTGGTATAGAGCAAGTAGCCTCCCGGGGCGAGGCAGCGCACAGCCGCAAGCAGGATGCCCCGCTGCCGCTTGGCATTCCCCCGTACTGTGGCAGCGCCCAGACAGCCGGGATTTTTGATGCCTTTGCACAGCAGGGATTGCCCGCTGCACGGCGCGTCCGCCAGAATGAGGTCAAACAGCTCTCCGGAACGAGCCCATTGCTCCGGACGCAGCCCAGTGACGCGCGTATTGGGCAATCCGCAACGACCAGCATTCTGCCTCAGAATGCCCCGACGCGCGGCATTCACCTCATTTGCCGTATGATCGCGCAACTCTGTCTGTGCGGCGAGCAGCACAGTCTTGCCACCCGGGGCGGCGCACATATCCAGGCTGCGCTCCGGGGTTCGCGGCAGGGCGGAAAGCGCCGCTCCCTCCCAGCAGGAGGAAAGGTCCAGTACGTAATACATGCCGGCTTTGTAATCGGGGTACTGCGTTGGTCTTTCCCCCACAGCCGGAATGCGGACACGCGCAGGCAGCCACGGAAAGTCTGAAGCATCAGCACAGGCGAAGGGGGGCTCATAACCCTGCGGCGCGCGCGGAGAGAGCGCCACGGCTATACGCCCCGCATCTCCTGCGTGCATGGCGTGCAGCAGAGCCTGCGCCTCATCTCCACACAGGCGCAAACGCTCACACAAACGCTGCTCGGCCTTCGTGACCGCCATTGGGCCGTGAACAAGCATAGAAGGAAATCAGTTTTGCCGTAAATCATCCAACGCCAGACGCGCAGCGCCGATCATGCCGGCATCGCTACTCAACTTTGCGGGCAATATCTGCAACTTTTCGAAGTGCGGCGGGTAGATCTGCGTCTGCAAATATCGACGCAACGGCGCGAACAGCAACTCACCGGCCTTGGATATTCCTCCGCCGATGACAAAGGCCTGCGGATTGAGGATGTAATGGCAATTGAGCAAACAGGTGGCCAATTTGCGCGCCGCATCGTCCCACAGAGCCTGGGCCACCGGGCAACCTGCTTTCGCAGCGTTCTCCAGATCAACCGGGGTCTGCATGTCAACAGGAGACCCCTGAGGCGAGGCCGCATAAAGCATACGAGCTTCGCGCATCAGCTCATTGTTGCCGATGTAATCTTCGACGGCTCCCCGGTTACCGTAATGACCTATGCGGCCGCGATAATCAATGGAGACCTGACCAATCTCCCCAGCCGCGCCCCAGTGCCCACGCAAAAGTTGTCCGTTGGAAACCACGCCGGCGCCCACGCCGGTGCCAAGCGTGACACACACCACATCGCGCATGCCTTGGGCAGCCCCCAATTTCCACTCTGCATAGGCCATGCAGTTCGCATCATTTTCTACAGATGCAGGCAACCCGCTCGCCTGCTCCAGTATTTGACGTATTGGCACATCATACCACCCGGGCACATTCGTGAGCGAATCAACCACGCCCGCAGCATGGTCCACGAAACCTGGCAATCCCATTCCCACCGCGCGCACCTCCGGGTATTGTGCACGCAGTGCGCTCAATCTCTCACCCAACCGCTCGGTAAGCTCCTGCGGCGTGCCGCATTCGCGGGTGTTCAAGGGCTCGCCTTTGCACACAACTTCCGCTCCGCATACCACGGCCATCTTTAATGTCGTCCCCCCCATGTCCACCCCTATACTCAACTCTCGGGTCATCATGCCCGCATTCTATCATACCTTCGCGCTCATGAAAAGAGCAATACGCAGGGCAAACGCAAGCGGTTGCCATTTTCGATTTTCGAATGACGATTTATTGATCGTGTGCACGTTGAGCGTGTTTATTTGGGAACGGGCTTTTGCCCGGCCCATTCGTTCTTTTCCCTGCATGACGCCACGTCAAATAGCTTCCCAGGGGGTCTTGCTCAAGGCGCCGTAAAGAGGATGCGCATAGAGACGCCGAGCGAGGGAAGAAGGGGAGGAGATGCCGGCAAGAAATCGACGACGCTGCGTGTCGCGCGCAAAATCCGGCAAATCAACATCCGATGGCAGTTCCTCCGCCTCGGGCAGAGGCGGGAGCTGTGAAGTCTCTCCACGGCAAGCGGGGCAATGCCCACAGGGCTCGCGCAGAGGCCTCCCCGTGAAGTACGCCTCCAGCGCGCTGTTCAGACAAGTGGGAGCGGAGAACATCTTCTCCAGGGCGGCAAGGCGCTCCAGCTCGGCATCCCTGCGAGTCGTGTAGAGGTCATTCAGTGCGCCAGCCACAGCGCCGGAGTCCACATCATTTTCTCCGGGAGAAATGCAGAGGGCTCGGTGGCGAAAAGTCAGTTTCCACTCGTTGGCTTGCTCACACTCAACGAGCTGCTCCATGGCTTCAGCAAAAGAGCAATTCCAGGCAACTGCGGCATTTTCCACCTCGTCCTCGCGATGTTCATCCAGCCAGCGCAAACGGGCTGTTTCCTGCACATCCCGGCCGTGTAAAATGTTCTGCAGCGCAAAGAGCGGGCGCACCTTGTAATACTTGTAGCCTCGCGCCTCAACACGAACAGCCCCCTGCTCCACCAGGAGCTCCAGCGCTCGTTGCGGCACCTCCTCCGGCACATCGCAAACCGTGCTCAGCTCCCAGAGCGACACGACGCGCGGAGAGGTCGGCAGCAACCAGCGCACACAGCGCAGCACACCCTCGGCATCCGGCATGGCAGCATGGATGCGGTTGCGCGCGTTCACGCGGTCCGCCCCACTGAGCAGAACCAACGAACTGGCGGGGCTTCCATCACGCCCGGCGCGTCCACTCTCCTGCAGATAGGCTTCAGGGGACGCGGGCATGTTGACATGTACCACACTTCGCACGTCCGGCTTATCAATCCCCATACCGAAAGCGATAGTGGCCACGAGCACATCCGGCTGATTGGCAAGGAAGGCGTCCTGAAGCTTCTCACGCACTTCAGCAGGCAGCCCGGCGTGGTAGCACGCTGCAGGAATGCCCCATTGCTTCGTTATCTCAGCCGCCAGGTCTTCCGCACCTTTGCGTGTGCGAGTGTACACGATGCAGGGGCGATTTTCAGGAATGCTGAGGTAGTTGCACAACGTTTCCTCCGGGGCATCTGCACGGATCACATAGCGAGTAATGTTGGGACGATGAGGAGAAACTTCGACAACGCAGCGCTCGGATATGCCAAAGGCACGGCAGAGATCATCCCTCACGCGCGGAGTAGCGGTGGCAGTGAAGGCCATCGTGCAGGCAAACTTCTTCTGCGCCGCCCATGCAGGCAAGCGCAGATAATCCGGCCGAAAGCTGTGCCCCCACTGTGAGATGCAATGCGCCTCATCCACGACAAAAATCTGCAACGGGACACGCGCCAGCGCCTCATTGAGCGCCGGATTTTCCAACGATTCCGGCGCCACATACAGCAGCTGCAAATTTCCTGCGGACAGCTCCGCCAGAAGCTCAGCACGTTCCTCCCGCGCCAGGCTGGAATCATACCGTGCTGCGCGTGCTCCCAAACTGCGCATGTACTCAACTTGCTCACGCATGAGCGCCAACAAGGGTGACACCACCACCGAGGTCCCGCCTCGCAGCAACGCCGCCGCCTGGTAACACAGGCTCTTGCCATAGCCCGTCGGCAGGAGACCCAGCACCGATTCCCCCGCTACAGCACGCCATATGAGTTCCCGCTGCCCCGGTCGCAACGTCTCCTTGCCAAAACGTCTCAGAACCGCAGCTTCGTCCGTTCGCATCGTCTCTCCTTTTCCTCGTGCCATCCGGGTTGCATCATACACGTCCCATTTCGCGGCGTCAAGCAGCACGCTTCGCGGTTCCGCGAGCCCCGCTCGCCGAACTTTCCAAATCGTAACTCGAAAATCGAAAATCGTAACTCGAAAATCCGTTTGTTCTCGGGACGGATGTGGGCGGCATCACGACACTTGACACCCGGTGCGGAAACTGATAGCATTCAGGCCATGGAGATCGTAGAAGCCCGAATTGAGATTCCCATGGGCAGCCGCAACAAGTACGAGGTGGATGTAACAACCGGTCACATCAAACTGGATCGCGTCCTCTACTCCTCCGTCTACTACCCGGCTGAATACGGCTTTGTGGAGGGGACAAAATATCTGGACGGTGATCCTCTGGATATCCTCGTGTTCACTTCCTCGCCCACCTTCCCGGGCTGTTACGTAGATTGTCGCATCATCGGCGGCATGGATATGATTGACGGAGGCAAACCGGATGTCAAAATTCTCGCTGTAAACGTTGGTGATCCTCGCTACGAACACGTGCGCACCCTGCATGACCTGCCCCCGCATTACCTGCAGGAGATCCAAAATTTCTTCTCCACGTACAAGACTCTGCAAAACAAGAAAACGGAAGTGGGAGAGTTCTTCGGCATCGACCGCGCCGCGACCATTCTCCGCGAGTCGCATGAGCGATACGCGAACGAATCCTGATCAGCTCGCCGTCCCTGGTGGCGAAGCGAAATGATTCCCACTGCCGTGGAGCGCAATAACGCCATGGGTGGTCCGGAGTGTTCCGTTGGTCCCGATGTTTGCTTTCCCTCGTATTCAGCTTTGGGAAATTTCGCACTGTCACAGGAGTCAGATTTTGGACGTATCCAAGCCTCTGAGCCCATGTCACAAAACTAAGACAGAAAGAGAGTTGCGGTTATTTTCCGAAAATTTTACTAGCAAGGCAAGCGGGTACGTGGTAGAATAGCCACGCTATGTTGTCGGATAGAACGAAAGCGGGAATCGAGAGGGCACCGCATCGCAGTTTGATGCGCGCCACGGGAATGACGGATGAGGACATCAAGAAGCCCTTCATCGCTATTTGCAACTCCTTTAACGAAGTGATACCGGGGCACGTGCACCTCAACAAGGTGGCGGAACTCATCAAGGATGAAGTGCGCAAGGCCGGGGGCACCCCCATTGAGTTCAACCTCATCGGCGTGTGCGATGGAATCGCGATGGCGCACCAGGGGATGAAATTTTCCCTCGCCAGCCGCGAGCTGATCGCCGACAGCGTTGAAACCATGCTGAGCGCCCACGCATTCGACGCCTGCATCTGCATCCCGAACTGCGACAAAATTGTGCCGGGCATGCTGATGGGCGCCATCCGCTGCAACATCCCCACGATCTTCTGCTCCGGCGGGCCCATGGCCGTCGGCAAGGGGCGCAACGGCGAAGACCTCGATCTCAACAGCGTGTTTGAAGCCGTGGCGGCCTGCACGGCGGGCAAGATTTCCGAGGATGAGCTGCACGATGTGGAGTGCCACGCCTGCCCGGGCGCCGGATCCTGCTCGGGCATGTTCACGGCGAACTCCATGAACTGCTTGTGCGAAGTCATCGGTATGGCCCTGCCGGGCAACGGCACCATCGGCGCTACGAGCGAGGAGCGCAAGGAACTTTGGCGCGCCGCCGCCCGCCGGGCGGTCGAAATGGCCCGGCAAGGCGGTCCGCTGCCCCGCGATCTCGTCACCATGGAGAGCATCGACAACGCATTCACCTGCGACATGGCCATGGGCGGCTCCAGCAACACCGTTCTGCACACCCTCGCCTTCGCCCACGAAGCGGGTCTGAACTATGACCTGCGCCGCATTGATGAAATTTCCAAACGCACGCCCAACATCTGCAAAGTGGCGCCCAGCTCCCGCTACCACATGCACGACGTGCTGCGCGCGGGCGGCATCATGACCATTCTGGCGGAGATCAACAAGATCCCCGGCGCGCTGCACACGCAGGCGCTCACGGTGTCGGGCAAGACGATCGGGCAGCAGATCGAGGGACTTTCCACGCAGGATCCGGCCGTCATCCGTCCGGTGGAGAACGCCTATTCCAAGGACGGCGGACTGGCCGTACTCTTCGGCAATTTAGCGGAGCAAGGCGCCATCGTGAAGAAAGCCGGCGTGTTGCCGGAAATGCTTGTGCACCGGGGACCGGCGGTTATTTTCGAGAGCCAGGAGGAAGCCTGCGCCGGCATTTTGGCCGACAAAGTGAAGCCCGGCGATGTTGTCGTCATCCGCAATGAGGGGCCCAAAGGCGGACCCGGCATGCAGGAGATGCTCGCTCCCACCAGCTACATCATGGGCAAAGGCCTCGGCAACTCCGTCGCCCTCATCACCGACGGACGCTTCTCCGGCGCCACGCACGGCGCCTGCATCGGCCACGTCTCCCCGGAAGCGGCGGAGGGCGGTCTCATCGGCCTGCTGAAGGACGGCGACATCATCTCGCTCGACATCCCCGCGCGCACGCTCAACGCCGAGCTTAGCGAGCAAGAGATTGCCGAACGTCGCAAGAACTGGAAACCGACCATGCAGGACATTCCCAGCCGCTGGCTGAAACGCTACCGCAAACTCGCCATGAATGCCAGCAAGGGCGCTGTGCTGGAAGACTGAAATTGAAAGAGCCATGAGTGAGACGACAGAAAAGGCCACGGAAAGTCGCAACCCGCTGGTGCGGTATTTTTCCGAGTTCGGCGTGCTGAAGGAATGCGGCGTCAACTTTTGGTTGACGAACTTTATCCAATTTTTCGATGGGTTGTCGTACTTCACCCTCATCATCGTCTTTGCGCTTTTTCTGAAAGACTACTGCGGCTTTCGGGATGCGGACGCGCCGTTTTGGGTGGGCATGTACACGCTCTTCCTCTCCCTGTTCGTGTTCGCCGTCGGCACCATCTGCGATATCATCGGCCTGAAGCGCACGTATCTGGTGGGCTTCAGCATGCTCATCCTCGGCCGTCTCATCCTCGGACTCGGCTCGGACTTCGGCATGAGTCTGCTCGACCTCTCGCAGGATCATTCGCGCTACATCGTCATCGGCGGCATTGCCATCATGAGTTTCGGCTCGGCCTTCATGAGCCCGTGCATCTCCACCTCCATCCGCCGCTTCACCACCCTGCGCGCACGCCCCACCGGATTCAACTTCTACTACCTCTTCATGAACATCGGGGCGCTGCTGGCGGGCGTGGCCATTGTGGACCCGATCCGCGAGTGGTTTCCCGGGCCTGACGGGCTGCAGATGGTGGTCAACTTCGGCACCTGCTGCGAGGTCATCGCCTTCATCTTCACGCGCTTCGTCAACGAAAACTTCTATGCCGTCCCGGAGGAAAAGATCGCCACGTCCAAGGCGTCCTCGCGCCGTCCTTTGCAGCTCATCGGCGAAGTCATCCGCGAGCGTCCCTTCCAGAAACTGCTCATCTTCCTGGTGCTCACGCTGGGGGTGCGTCTCGTGTTCACCTTGCAGTTCATGATCATGCCGCAGTACTACACGCGCACCATCGGCGACGACTTCCAGCTCGGCTTCATGAACTCGCTCAACCCCTTCATCATCATCACCGGCCTCATTGTCATCATCCCGGTGCTCAAGTACTTCTCCACGGTGAAGCTTATGATCTGGGGCATGTCCATCTCGGCGCTCTCGCTCATCCTCATGGCCATTCCGCCGGAGTGCTACTTCATCTTCCCGGGGATCGACACGGTCAGCCAAGCCTACTTTGTCGCCATCTTCCTGCAAATCGTCATCTTTGCATTCGGCGAATTGCTCTTTTCCCCGCGCTTCACCGAGTACGTTGCGCGGGTGGCGCCCAAGGACAAAGTGGCCTCCTACATGTCGCTGGCGGGACTGCCCATGTTCATCGCCAAACCCATCAACGGCGTAGTGGGCGGACTGCTGGTCTCCTATATGTGCTACGACGGGATCGCCGCGAAAATCGATACGGGACACGTAAGCTACTGGAACTCGCCGGAATTCATGTGGACGATTTATCTTGTCCTGGCCGTTATCTCGCCTCTGGCTATCATATTGACCAAAAACATGTTTGTATCGGATCACCCGGAAGAAGACGTACCGGACGAAAACGAGGAAAGAAAAGAGCTTGCCACCCGGGAAGCTCAAGCCTGACACCTATTTTTTCACAGACATGAACGCAGCGGACAAATCTGAGAAACGCAATATCCACTGGGGACCGATTATCCAGGATATGCTCATTCTGATGGCGGTGATGGGCATGCTCGGCTACCTGAGCAGTTTGGTCATGGAAGCTTTCGAGACCAAGACTGTGACCGATTCTCTTGTCTCTCTCATCCGCAAGGAAGACGTGAAGAACGGGCAAGATCTTCCCTTTGCCCGCGAGCTGGACAACGGGGTCAAGAAGCATGGGGGATTTATCAACACAAGGGACAACACCGGACGCACGCCGCTCATGTGGACAGTCTATGTGAATTACAATGACCCGGCTGAAACGAGGAAAAAAGACCAGACGCGCCTTTTCTACCTTGATGCCCTGCTCTCTGTTCCGGGCATCCGTATCAATGAACGTGATCACGATGGATTCACTGCACTGCATTGGGCGGCTTGGAGCGGTCTGCCCGCATGCGTGGATCGGCTGGTGAAAGCGGGATTGGATGTCAACGCCACGGAAAACTCGGGCTATACCCCACTGATGCTGGCGGCCATGCGCGGCAACGCCGACACCGTGCAGAAACTCCTGCAGCTGGGGGCTGAGGCGTCGCGTGCGCGCGCAAACGGAGACACGGCGGCAAGCCTCGCAGAAAGCCATGGCGAAGCCTACCACAAGCGCAATTCCTTTGTGTACAGCCTGCTTTACTCCGAGCACAGAGACGGTGATTACCGCCAAGTGCGCAAACTGCTGCCCACGGCGAAGGAATAGTCACAGCACATCACCCCACTCCGGCAGAGGCTGAGGCCGGGAGAGAGCACAAATGTTGTCCACCAGACGATTCCACTCTTCGCGTCCCTGCAAAATTTCGATACGGATACGCAAAAAGAAAACGGGTACGTCCATCTCCTCCGGTTTCAAAAAACGCACGGCATCCTTTTCCGTGGTCACAATGAAGTCAATGGCACGATCGGCGCAGCGTTGCACAAAGGCATCCATCTCTGACTGATCAAACCAATGGTGATCCGGGTAACGGCGCCGTATCTCAACATGGGCGCCCTGTTGCTCCACAAGCGTCTCAAAACTCTCCGGGCGAGCAATTCCGCTTAAGCAGGCTACATATTTGTCCTGGAGAGCAGACAACGGCAACCTCTCGCCGGTAAAAACATTTTGCAAGTAGTCCGGTGTGTGGTTAGTCACAATCACATCGGCCACCTTGTTGTAGCGGCGAATAGTGGCAATGAGCTCTTCCTGTGGCTTGCCCCCGCTCTTCGTCAGGATGATGTAATCCGCACGCGCCAATGAGCCCCGCGGCTCGCGCATGGTACCACGCGGCAACAACGCGCCCGTACCAAACGGCAATCCGCAATCCACGAGCACTATATCGACCTCGTGCCGCAGTTTCAAATATTGCATACCGTCGTCCAATATCAGTGTATTGCACCCCAACTGTTCAATGGCAAAAATGCCGGACTTCACGCGATCCTTATCCACCAGCACCGCTACACCATCCAAATTGCGAGCCAACATGAACGGTTCATCCCCAGCATACACGGGAGAAAGAAAGCGCGTGCGGCCATCGCTGGCAACTTTAGGGACATTCCGTACACGGTGCCCGCTCGTGTCGGTCCATTCCTGCGGCCCTGGCAGGTCGGCGCTTTTGTAACCCCGCGTCAGGATGGCACATTTTCGTCCTCGCGCCGCCAACGTGCCAGCCAAAAGCTCCACAACCGGAGTCTTCCCTGTCCCTCCGGCAGTAATGTTCCCCACACTCACCACAAATGTGCCCAAGTAGTGCACCGTTCGCAATCGCCGACGAAAAAGAAAAAGCCGTACCTTGACAATAACGTAAAAAAACCAGCTCGCCACCCTGAGAGCACAACGCATTGCCCAAGCGCGAAATCCATGCGCCCGTCCGAAGACGACATCCATCCCCCACTCCTCCAGCTCATCCATGCGTAACTTCATGCCAACGCCATGATACCGCATACTGCCACAAATTGTCAAGTTGCCGCCCAAGGCAAACGCGATGGAAATTGACGATTTTCCATGGACGATTAACGATTCATTGATAATGTGCATGTTGCTCAATTTATTGAAATACAATCAAAAGAAACGCGAAAGCAAAAACTCTCCCGGCAACGTGGAGCAGGCCGCTTGCTTTCTCATGTTCACAAAAATCGCACGCTGCTGATTTCAACGTTACGCCTCATTCCATGACTTCGCTCAAATGCACCCTCCTTCGGTAAGAGACTGGCGCCCGCTCAATCTCCAAAAAGGCGCAGCGGGACATACTCAGTCCTCGATCCCCTGGCGGTCGTAAAGCTCTTTGTAAAGCGGACTGGTGGCGTAGAGTTGCTCATGCGTCCCATCTGCAATAATGCGACCATGGTCGAAGAGCAGGATGCGCTGCGCATGCCGAAGCGTGCTGAAACGATGGGCGACAATAAGCGTGGTGCGTCCATGAGACAGCTTCTCGAGTTCGCGCTGAATATCTCTTTCACTTTCGGCATCAAGCGAGGCAGTGGCCTCATCCAAAATAAGGATCGGCGCATCCTTCACAAAAGCGCGGGCAATAGCCACACGCTGCCGTTGTCCGCCGGACAGGCCATTGCCCCCCTCCCCTAACTTTGTGTTGATACCCCGCAGTTGTGTAGCCAAAAAGGGAGTAACCGCGGCGGCGTCTGCAGCGGCGCGTATCTGCTCCTCCGTAGCGCCAGGCCTGCCCAAGGCAATATTTTCGCGAATGGTACCGGAAAAAAGCAAGGCCTGCTGTCCCACAAGAGCGAGCTGGTTGCGCAAATCTTTGGTGCGCATTTTGCGGATATCCACCCCATCCACCAGCAATGCCCCGCTTGTCACGTCATAGAACCGTGGAATGAGGCTGGCAAAGGTAGTTTTCCCCGCCCCGCTGGAGCCCACCAGACCCACCACTTGCCCGGCCGGAATATGCACATTGATGTTGCGCAGCACGGGCTTGCCCTTTTCGTACTCAAAGTTGACTTCTCGGAACTCAATTTCACCCCTCATGCGCTCCGGGAGTTCAACAGGATTCTCCGGCTCCGGCATGTCATCCGGCTGCTGTAAAATTTCTTCCACACGCTGCAACGGACCTTGGGCGCCGTTAAGGCGATTGAACGTGTTGCCTGCTTTCTTCATGGAATCAAACAAGAAGAAGAGGACCGTGGCCATAGCCAAGAAACTGGAAAGATCCATATTGCTCTCGCGTCCGTGCACCAGGAGCACCGCCAGTGCTGTGGATGTCACAATTTCCATCAGCGGAATGACGGCGCGCTGATATTTAATCACTTTGAGAGAATTGCGGCACAAGCTTTCAGCTACTGAATTGAACTCGCGAATTTGTCGTTCTTCCATCGCGTAAGCACGAACCTCGCGGATAGCCTCCAGGTTTTGCTGCACAACCGTATTCAACCGACCGTAATCCGTGGATGCCGAAAGCGCCTTCCGCGAGATACGTTTTCCAAAATGGATCACCGGCCATGCGGCCAACCCTATGAGCACGAGATCAATCAAAAGCAGTCCGGCCTCCCCGCTTGAAAACATCATGTAGAAAAACGTACAGATAGCCGTCATGCACGTGATAGGCTGCTTAAAGAGGTCGTTGGCTACGCTGGTAAGCACTCCAAGTACCGCTCCCGTATCACTCAGAATTCGACTGAGTACGTCCCCCTTCCGGCGTTTCTCCAGAAAGGCAATGGGAAGCGACAACACTTTGGAGAAAAGTTGGATGCGTAAATCCGCAGATATTCGCGTGCTCAAGACCGTCACGACGATGCCATTGATCCAGATAGCCAGTCCGCGAATCAGGAAAACGAGCGGCATGGCAACACATGCCATGAGGAGCACCATGCCGGGGCGCTCCAGTTGCAACTCTTTCAACCAAGGTACGTAGGTAAATACCTCAGGAAGCTCATTCCCCGCCTTGTAAAATACCACCGGGAAAACAAATTTTATCATGAGCGGTATCCCCAGTCCGCTCGACCACGCCACGACCATCCCCGTGCCAATGGCCAGCAGGAAAAGCTTGATGTGAGGCAGCAAAAATCGCTTGGCAAAGTATATCGTGCGTCTCAATATGATGTGAATCATGACTCTGCCTCCTTTCGCCGTTCAGTCTCATCGTTATGTTTTGCATTGATTTGCTCGTCGTAAAGTGAGCGGTAAAGCATGCAGCTTTCGTACAACTCGCTGTGTGTACCGTCCGCTACGATTCGCCCTTCCTCAAATACAAGGATGCGCTGGGCCATGCGGATTGTGCTGAAACGATGCGCTATAATGAAGGTCGTATGCCCCTTTGCAAGTTCCTCCAATGCTTCTTGGATAAGCGCCTCACTCTTCATGTCAAGAGCAGAGGTAGCCTCGTCCAGTATGAGTATCGGCGCATTTTTCAGGAACGCGCGAGCTATGGAAACTCGCTGTCTTTGACCACCGGAAAGCCCACTCCCGCTCTCGCCCAGCTCATATTTATATCCCCCGGCCATACCCTGAGCAAACTCCGTCACGCGGGCACGGTCGCCTGCCAGCCTCACCTCGTCGTCTGTCGCATTCGGTCTTCCCACACGTATGTTCTCCATGATGGTATCCTGGAAGAGAGCCGAGAATTGGGAAACGAGGCCAATGGTATTCATGCGCGCACGGCGATCCAGTTTGCGCACATCAATTTTATCGATGCAAACGGAGCCGCCAAGCACATCATAGAAGCGGCAGATGAGGTTGATAAAAGTTGTTTTTCCGGAACCACTTGGACCGACCAACGCTACAATCTGCCCAGGTGGTACGTGCACATCAACATCTTTCAGCACCAGTTTTTTCCCATCGTATCCGAAGTTCACGTGATTGAAATCAACCGCACCAAGGACCGGGGAGGGAAGCTGCTCCGGCTGCTCCGGCTCCGGAGTCTCATCCTTTGCAAGCAGCACGCTGTTGATGCCATTCACCATAACCCCCATCAATTGCACCTGATTCAACACCCCGGCGACCCTTTTCAGCGGATCATAGCAGAAATAAAATGCCGTGGCCATGGCGGCAAACTGCTCCAGGGTCAGTCCCTCCCCGCACCCTCGGTACAGTGAGTATGCCAACGCCAACGAACTGGTGATTTCAACAGCAGGGGTCAATGAAAGACTCCACGCCGTCATCTGCACAAGCTTGGAATTGTATTCGGAAATAAGCTCGAAAAGGCGCATCACCTGCCGCTTTTCCATATTGAAAGCGCGCACCTCCCTCTGTGCGGCCAAGGTTTCCTCCACCGTGGCGGTAATAACCTTGGTGCCCCCCATCATGCTGCGCATTTTGCGTATCATGGATTTACCTACCACACGCACCAAGGGCACGATCATGGCGCTCACCAGCAGATTAGACAAGAGGATCGCGCTCGAGTTGTTTGTCAAGGCCACATAAACCAAATAGCCCGACGCAAACAGAAAGGTCAGTGGATCTATGATGAGTTCGTTAAACACATTCACCATTTGATTCTGTATGCTCTGAGTGAACTGAATCACCACCGTGAGCAACTCTCCTCGCTTGTGGCGGTCAAAATAAGAAAATGAAAGAGTCTGCAACCGTGCAAACATGTCTCCCCACAAATGTCGCAGGATGCGCTGCCCTGCCTTGGGGAGCAGGTAGCTGTTCAAGTAGGTGCTCACTCCTCGCGCAATCATTACCAAGGGAATAAGAGCTACGGCAATCCAGAGTTTGGCTCTTTCAATTTCCTCCGGTTTCACCCACTTCACCAGCTGATCATAGATGATGGTCGGCAATTCCTGCTCACCGAATACAATTGGAAAAACGTTCTCTATAATAACAGGCACCATGAGGGCCGCCGATGCCGCCACAACTCCTGCAAAGACCGCCGCCAGCACCAGTCCCAACTCAGGCCGCAAGTAGCGCTTCAATATCGGGGAAAGGAGGGCCCATGTGCTCTGATCGCCCTTTCCCCCCTTTTCTTCCAGATCAACGGTCATGCGCGTTCGTGCCTAGTTTACCATATGCAACGGTGAAATCAAGCGCGAAGACTACATGCGAGTTGTAAAATTCCACGTCGCATTGCCACACGTGTCCCAATAAAATATTCTCCGGGCCTATTCAATCCATTCCCCATGCGTTTTCTTTGGACGAAAATGGCAGCGCGCTCCGCATCTCCCGAGCCTCCGGCTCGCTATCTTTCCAAATCGTGGTTCGTAAATCATAATTCGTAAATAATCAACTGTTTATGCTGTATGATGTACCGTTAACAACTTATGGGGGATCGCTTTTTCTTGGGACAAACGCGTCACATTGCCTCAAAAAGTGACTTTTGAACTGGATAAATCGCGGAAACGTGCTTTAATGGCGGTATGGGCAAGGGACAAACGGGAAAACAGCCGGAAAAGATCCTCGTGCGCGGCGGGCGGGTGCACAATCTGAAAAATATTGATGTGGATGTGCCTCTGCACAAGGTAGTGGGCATTGCGGGAGTATCAGGGTCGGGTAAATCGTCGCTCGCGCTGGGAATTTTGTATGCGGAGGGGTCACGGCGTTACCTGGAATCGCTCTCCACATACACACGGCGTCGCATGACGCAAGCTGAAAAGGCGCAAGTGGACGAGGTGCTGTATGTGCCGGCAGCATTGGCGCTGAGACAGAGGCCGGGAGTGCCGGGCATTCGCAGCACGTTCGGCACGGGCACTGAGCTGCTCAACGTGCTGCGGCTCATGTTCTCGCGCCTGGCGAACCACCGCTGCCCACGCGGACACTATGTGCCTCCCTCGCTGCACGTGGCGGCGGATCAGGACCTGGTGTGTCCCAAGTGCGGGGAGCATTTTATGGCCCCCGGAGCAGAAGAACTGGCCTTCAACAGCCAAGGAGCGTGCAAACGTTGCGATGGTACGGGGATTGTGCTGACGGTGGATGAGAGCACGCTCGTACCCGATGAATCGCTCTCCATCGATGAGGGGGCTGTGGCGCCGTGGCAAACGCTCATGTGGTCGTTGATGAAGGACATTGCGCGCGAGATGGGAGTGCGGACGGATGTTCCCTTCTGCAAGCTCACGAAAAAAGAACGCGACATTGTTTTTCACGGTCCCGCAGTCAAGAAAAACATTATCTACCAGAACATGACCAGCGGCGCGGCGGGCGATATGGATTTCACCTATTTCAACGCTACCTACACCGTGGAAAACGCTCTCTCCAAAGTGAAGGACGAAAAAGGAATGAAACGCGTGGAAAAATTCCTGCGCCGCGATGTGTGTCCGGAGTGCGGTGGGACGCGCCTGAGCGACCGTGCGCGAGCTCCGCGGCTGCGAGGCATATCCCTGGCGAAGGTGTGCACGCTCCCGCTGGCGGAGCTTGAGGAATGGGTGCGAGGCGTGCCGGCCTCGCTGCCGCGCGAGATGCGTCCGATGGCCGAGAGCATCTGCGCTTCATTTCATAGCGTCTCAAAACGACTGATGGATTTGGGGCTATCGTATTTGTCGCCGGATCGCGCGGCATCGACACTCTCCACCGGCGAGAGGCAGCGCATGCAGCTGGCGCGCGCCGTGCGCAACCGCACCACCGGTGTGCTCTACGTGCTCGATGAACCCTCCATTGGCCTGCATCCCAGCAACATTGAGGGACTCACCGGCGTGATGCACGATTTGATGGCCGATGGCAATACCATAGTGCTGGTGGATCACGATGCTCAGATTCTTCGAGAGGCGGACTGGCTCATCGAACTCGGGCCCGAGGCTGGAGCGAACGGCGGACATATCATTGCGCAAGGACCGCTCAAGCAGGTCATGCATGACACACACTCGCGCATTGGTCCTTTTCTCACTGGTCAGAAGCGCATCCGCATCAGTGTTCCCCCACCCGCAAAAAGGATGTTTGAACTGGGACGCATCAGCTTGTCCACCGGCGCCATTCACACCGTCAAACCGCTGCGCGTGGATTTCCCGAAGGGGCGGCTGAGCGTCATCACCGGCGTGTCAGGTTCCGGCAAAACGACCATGATTCTCGAGAGCCTGGTGCCCGCGCTGGAGTCCAAATTGAAGGGGCAGAAATTGCCGGAGCACGTGCACGCTATCAACGCGGAAGGCATTGAACAAATAAAGCTCATCGATGCCACACCCATTGGCATCAATGTGCGCTCCACCGTGGCTACCTATGCGGATGTGCACGATGAACTCCGCAAAGCTTTTGCCCGCACCCCCGACGCTAAGGAACACTCCTGCAAAGCCGGTGATTTTTCCTACAACACCGGTCGTCTGCGTTGCCCCACTTGCGATGGCACCGGAGT
Source organism: uncultured Akkermansia sp. (assembly GCA_947588735.1). Taxonomy (GTDB): domain Bacteria; phylum Verrucomicrobiota; class Verrucomicrobiia; order Verrucomicrobiales; family Akkermansiaceae; genus Akkermansia. The sequence goes on along the minus strand of CANQAD010000020.1, from coordinate 16,413 downwards.
CATCAACTTGGACGTCCAATTCTTGCCGGATGTCGAAATACCCTGCCCCGACTGCGGAGGATCGCGCTACGCAAAGGAGGCTAACTTCATTCATCGTGTGTCAAAGATGGACGGGCGAGCCAACACGCTTCCCGAATTGATGGATATGAGCATCGATGAAGCTCTGGCAGCCTGCGCCGACTTGCCGCTTGTGGCGCGCAGACTTCAGGTGCTGCACGATCTCGGCCTGGGCTACCTGACCCTGGGAGAAGAAACGCCAGGGCTCTCCGGCGGCGAGGCTCAGAGACTCAAGCTTGCCGGTGAAATGGGGCGTGGGCAGCAGGATACTGTCTTCGTGTTTGACGAACCAACCATCGGTTTGCACCCATTGGATGTGGAAAGCCTGTTGCATGTGTTCCGCTCTCTCATATCGCATGGAGCTACGGTCATTATCATTGAGCATGATTTGGATATCATCCGCAACGCTGACTACATCATCGACATGGGACCGGGCGGCGGTGAGCAGGGAGGCAGAATTATCGCCCGTGGCACTCCCGCCGACATTGCTGCTTGCAAAGCCTCAATCACAGGGAAATATATACAATGAGCATTTACGATCCGGGAAACTCGTGCGCCCGCATCCGTCCCAAGAAAATAGCAATCTCAACAAGCGGTTATCGCCGCATTATGAATGAAGTATAACCCATTTGTCATTTTCGATTAACGATTGACGATTGACGATTTGGGAAATCTTGCTTCTTTCGTCCATGGAAAGCGCATGGAAAATGGGTGCAATGAGCCCGGAGAAAATTTTATTGGAACACGCGTGTGTCGCGCGCCTGCGGCGCGAAAAAAAGCGCATTTTTCAAAATCGTCAGCGGGTAGCGTTTTTCGTGGGACGGATGTGCTGACAAAAATGCCCCGGCGTTCACTGCGAGGAGACGCCGGAGCATAAAGTTGAAAGACTCGTATAAGACTCAGAGTACCTCAGGGGCGAGTGACACAATCTTCATGAAGCCCTTCTCACGGAGCTCACGGGCAACTGGTCCAAAGATACGAGTGCCGCGCGGATTGTTGTCCTTATCGATGCAGACGACTGCGTTCGAATCGAACCGCAACACAGAGCCATCATCACGGCGAATGGGGGCGGAAGTACGCACCACAACAGCCTTCACAACCGTGCCCTTCTTCACCGCCGCAGTGGGGATGGATTCACGGATGTGGCAAGTAATGATATCGCCTATGTGAGCCTGGTCGGTCGCCTTACCAATAACGCCGATCATCTTGGCCGTGCGAGCTCCGGTATTGTCGGCAACCTGCACGAGAGATTCCATTTGAAGCATAAGTTAAACTCCTTTCTTGCGTTTAGTGTTTGATAATCTCCACGAGCTCCCAGCGCTTAAGCGCGGAAAGCGGGCGTGTCTCACGAATGCGGACGGTGTCGCCAACCTTGGCGCTCTCCTGCTCATCGTGCGCATAGTACTTCTTGCTGCGCTTGACAATCTTCTTGAACACCGGGTGAGGGACGCGTGCCACATACTCCACCACGATGGTTTTGGTCATCTTGGTGGACACAACAACGCCCACGCGGGTCTTGCGTAGCCCTTTGGGTTTGGTTGTAGTAGTTTCTTCGCTCATATCAGGATAAATTCTACGTTAGGGGTGATTTAGTTTTCCTGGGGTTCAGCTGCTGGTGCGGAGGCACTTTCCCCCTGCACCGTAAGGGCGCAGGCAAGCTCCTTGCGCAACAGACGCAGCTTTTGATCGTTCTCCAGAGAGCCGGCGCCGTGCTTGAGACGCAGGTCGAACAGCTCCTTGCGGAGGCTGCGGATGTGGGCGGCCAATTCCTTGGCGTTCATCCCGCGGAAGTCTTTGGCTTTTTTGACAGGCATATTCGTAAAATCAGGTTAAATGTTGACAAGGTTATGCCTGGGGTTCCACACCCTGGCGATAAACGAAGCGCGTACGGATCCCCAACTTGTTGGAAGCGAGACGCAAAGCCTCCTTCGCAGCAGACTCGGTGACTCCGCCGACTTCAAACATGATGTTGCCGGGGCGGCAAACTGCAACCCAGCCTTCCACAGCTCCTTTACCCTTGCCCATACGGGTGTCCGGCGGGCGCTTGGTAAAAGATTTTTGCGGGAAAATGCGGATGTACACACGACCGCGACGGCGCAAATAACGGTTGATGGCCACACGACAGGCCTCAATTTGGTTGTTGGTGACCCAGCCGCGGGTGAGCACCTGCAGCCCATAGTCACCGAAGGCCACGTAATCTCCGCTCGTAGCATTGCCGCCGCGGTTGCCGCGGTGCATTTTGCGCAGATTACCCTTCACTCGTTTTGGCATTAAAGGCATATGATAATTTCCTTTCTATCATTAGGGGTTTGAAGGCGCATCAGGCATCGCGGCGGTTGTTCTCAGAACGATCGCGACGCGGACGAGGAGCACGGGAGCCGGATCGGTTGCTTGTGGCAGCACCACCAGCATCCGGACGCTTGTTAATCCAGCACTTCACACCAATGAGCCCGTATAGCGTACGAGCCTCGGCAAAACCATAGTCGATAGGAGCACGCAGCGTCTGCAATGGTACTTTACCCTCACGATATTGCTCCGCGCGCGCAATATCTGCACCACCCAACCGGCCAGCACAGCGCACACGAATGCCGTCTGCTCCAAAATCCATAGCCACTTGCACGGCTCTCTTCATGGCACGGCGGAAGGAAACACGGCGCTCCAGCTGAGTCGCAATGTTCTCCGCCACCAATTGAGCATCCAGCTCCGGTTGACGGATTTCCAGGATATCCAGCTTCACCTGAGCCCCCCCGCAAAGTTTGGCAAGCTCAGCCGACATCTCCTCGATGTACTTGCCCTTGGGGCCAATAACAAGGCCAGGACGTGCGGTGGATATTGTGACGCGGACGCTGTTCCAAGCACGTTCAATGGTGATGCGCGAGATGGCAGGAGAGGTCCCCTTCAGGTCGCTGTTCACCTTCATGGTGTAGCCTTTAATGTACTGGCGAATCTTGAGGTCCTCGTGCAGCTTGGCCGCATAGTCCTTGCCCGTGGCGTACCATTTGGAGCGCCAGTCCTTCGTCACCGCAAGACGAAAACCGATAGGATTTACTTTCTGTCCCATATTGTGTAAAAAAGTTGGAGTACTGAGCGATTATTTCTCATCATTGGACACCACCACGGTGATGTGGGCAGTGCGCTTTCGAATCACATTTGCGGAGCCACGAGCACGCGGCATCGTACGCCGGAAGGTCATCCCTTCATCCACCCGTACACTCTTAAGCACCAGCTCGTCGGCAGCAAGACCATTGTTGTTCTCTGCATTCGCTACAGCCGACTTGATCGTCTTATTGATCAAGTAGGCGCCTTTCTTCGGCGAGTAGCTCAGCACATCAATCGCCTTGGAGACAGGCATCCCCTGCACTGCCGCGGCTACATCGCGCATCTTCTTGGCAGAGATGCGGGCATTTTTGCATATTGCTTTAACTTCCATTGTTGTGGTATTATTGATTAGTTGTGACAGACACATGATCCCCCACATTGACGGAAAGATTGGGGTTGAGGTGCTGCTGCACGAGAAGGCCGGAAACCTTCTTACGCACATCAGTGACAATGGCGCGCGCGATCGTCTGGTCGCCCCGGGATATCTCCATGGGCATCCCTACGCGCACGTGCGCCTCGCGCCCTGCATTGATGACGATAAGGCCAGACTCCGCGTCGATGCTGAGAACCTGAGCCTCCTCTGGCGTACCAGAAAACTCATCTTGCGGCGCCATACGCATGCCAAGCGCTACCTCCTGCTCACGCAAGGCGGCCTCCAACGCTTGCCGCGCGGCCGCATCCTCCACCATGGCAGTGCTCATATAGGCATTGATGGCAGAGGCGAGATTCATGGCGGCTTTGCGCAAGGCTTCAAGCTCCGCACGAGTACTCTCCAGTTGCGCAGCGGTGTCGATGATGCGCTCCTCACTCTCCCCGAGTGCGGCGCCGCCCAAGGCCTCCAAACGAGTGCGGATTTCACTCATCTGTTTGCGAGCCTGGTCGGCATCAGCCCGCGCAAGCGCATAACTCTCGCGCAGGGTGGCCACTTGCTTCTCAAGTTGTGAGATCTTGTGCTGTGTTCCACGATCGGCCTCCGCAGCGCACACCAAGCCCGCCGCTCCGGCGAGGAGCAGCAGTGCCCTGCATGCGTGTTGGGGGAAAATGACCATGGGTTAGCTGTTTATCCTACAAGTTATTTCTTACCAATGCCACCATGCGCCTTGAAAATGCGCGTGGGAGCAAACTCACCCAGTTTGTGCCCCACCATATTCTCCGTCACATACACAGTGGCGAAGTTTTTACCGGCGTGCACCAGGAAAGTGAGACCTACGAAATCCGGCACCACCATCGACGCACGGCTCCAGGTTTTAATCGGCTTGCGATCGCCGCTCTGCAACTGGGCATCCACTTTGTCCAGCAGAGATTGGCTCACAAAAGGTCCTTTTTTGAGGGAACGTCCCATTGTTTTTTTGATTGGTTAAGTTTTTATGTTACTTGCTCTTGCGACGCTGCACAATGAAGGTGTCACTGGGTTTACGGATGCGACGCGTCTTTTGACCCTTCACATGCCCCCAAGGTGACTTGAGGTGCTGGCGTCCGCCACCAGACTTGGACTTACCTTCACCACCACCATTCGGGTGATCCACCGGGTTCATGCACATGCCGCGCACAGTTGGACGAATACCCATCCAACGGGTGCGGCCGGCCTTACCGGAGGACTCGTTCATATGCTGGGTATTGCCCACCTGACCGATCGTGCAGTAGCAATCCACGCGGAAACGACGCACCTCACCTGAAGGCATCTTCACGAGGGCGTATTCACCATCACGGTTCGAAAGCACAGCCTGCTGCCCGGCTGAGCGGGCCACCTTGCCACCGGACCCGGGGCGAATCTCAATGTTGTGGATGGCTGTGCCCAACGGTACATTTTTAAGGGGCATTGCATTCCCCACCTTCGGGGCCACGCCCTCTCCGCTCTGTACCGTCATGCCTGGCCCCAGCCCTACGGGAGCCAATATGTAACTCTTCGTCCCGTCCTGATACTGCAACAGGGCGATACGACAAGTGCGGTTCGGATCATACTCCACAGCTATCACCTTGGCGGCCTCGTGGCGATTGCGGTGAAAATCCACCAAGCGGTAGTGACGCTTGTGACCGCCGCCGATGTGGCGTGTGGTAATGCGACCGTTGTTGTTGCGACCTCCGCTCTTGCGCAACGGCTCGAGCAGCTTTTTCTCCGGGGTGCTCTTGGTGATTTCATCAAACGAGGGAAGCACCTTGTAGCGGTTGGAAGGTGTGGTAGGCTTGAATGACTTAAGTGACATAGTAGCTTACTTCGTTAAAGGTTTATACCGACATCAGACCAGCTCGAGCGTCTCACCCGGAGCAAGCTTCACATAAGCCTTCTTCCAGGCAGGACTCACGCCATGGTTCTTGGTGCGCTTCCGGCGCTCCTTGCCATCGTAATTAGCCGTGCGCACAGCAACCACCTTCTTGCCCAGCAGCTTTTCCACCGCCTGCCGAATCTCAATCTTGGTCGCTTTCACGGCTACCTCGAGCACTACTTCACCGCTCTTCTCGTGCAGCAGAGTCGCTTTCTCCGAAATGCGCGGCCTTTTGATTACATCATGAATGTCGTTCATATTATTTGGTGCGGTTGGCTATGGTTTCCAGAGCAGAATCAACGAGCACGACCTTGCTGGCATGAAGCAGGTGTTCGATGTTTACCTCCGCCGCGCTCATGAGCAGCACGCTGGCCACATTACGACCGGCACGTTTTGTCAGCTCATCAAACTCAGCAGCCACAATAAGAACTTTGCGCTCATCACCGGCGATATCTTTCACCGCTGCCACAAAGCTCTTTGTCTTGCCGTCTCCAATGCTGAAACTCGGCACACTAAGCACCTTGCCTCCACGCAAGATATCTCCCAGCACGCGGCGCAACGCAAGCTTGCGCACGCTCTGATTCACCTTCTTGCTGAAATCGCGCGGCTTGGGGCCAAATACAACACCGCCGCCCACGAAGATGGGGCTGCGCTTGTCGCCATGGCGAGCGTTACCAGTGCCCTTCTGGCGGTAGATTTTGCGATTGTTGCCACTCACCTCGGCACGCGTCTTCGTGCAGGCACTGCCTTGGCGGCGGTTCGCTTGGTAAGCCACGATGAGGTCGTGCACAGCCTGGTCGCCCTTCTCGGGGCCAACAGTCACGATGTTTGCCTCGTGCGCGGCATCAATGGTCATTTCTTTTGCGGACATAGATAGGTTCTCCTAAGTTCGTCTTATTTATTGAGCCGATTTCTTCTTAGCGGGGCGAATGATGACGATGCTGCCCTTGGCACCGGGTACCGGCCCGGATACCAAGATAGCTTGGTCATCCTTACGCACCTGCACTACCTTCAAATTTTGCACGGTTTTGCGCTCGTTACCCATGCGTCCAGGCATTTTTTGCCCTTTCCACACGCGGGAGGGCGTGGCGCATGCGCCCACGCCGCCCGTGCGACGGTGCATCATGCTACCGTGCGTCATGGGCGAGCCGTGGAAGTTGTGGCGACGCATTACTCCTTGGAAACCCTTGCCCTTGCTGGTACCGATGACGTCCACCCAAGCTCCCTCCGCGAAGAGGTCGCAACCGGGATGAGCGGCACCCTCCTGAGGAAGATCTGCGGCATCTACACGGAACTCGCGCAGGACCTCTGCCGGTTCCAGACCAAGTTTTTTGTAATGCCCAGCGATCGGACGGCTCAGACGGCTCTCCTTTTTGGAGCCGTAAGCCACCTGTACAGCGGCGTATCCATCCTTCTCAGGGGTCTTGACTTGAGCAAAGGTATTCCCGGTCACGTCAATCACGGTCACGGGCACCATGGCACCTGTTTCCTTGTTGAAGATGCGGGTCATGCCCACCTTTTTTCCGATAAGGCCTAAAGACATGTCAATGAATCAGGGTTAGCGTTAAATCTTGATGGCGATATCCACGCCGGCCGGCAGGTTGAGCTTCTTGAGCTCTTCCACCGTGCGCGAGGTGGGATCAACGATGTCGAGCAAGCGCTTGTGCGTGCGTATCTCGAACTGGTCAGCTGATTTCTTATTGACACAAACCGAGCGGTTCACAGAGAACTTCTCGATGCGAGTCGGCAAAGGAATCGGCCCGGCTACTTTCGCCCCGGTACGCTTGGCAGTCTCCACGATCTCGGTAGCAGATCGGTCGATTGCACGGCTATCGAAAGCGCGAAGTCGAATGCGGATTTTAGGACTTTGCATGAACGTGCGGTTATGTTAATTGTTAATAATACGGGTTAAGGTAGAGGTTATTTCGCATTGCCACCGCGAGCCTTGACGATTTGGGCGACAAGGTTAGGCGGAACTTGCTCAAAGTGCGAAGGCTCCATAGAGTAGGAAGCCAAACCCTTGGAAAGGGTACGGATATCGGTGGAGTATCCGAACATCTCAGCCAGTGGCACAGCAGCGGTGAGTACGCACTCGCTGCCCTTGTGCTCCATGCTGTTCACCTGGGCGCGGCGGCGGTTGAGGTCGCCCATGATGTCTCCCTGGTTCTCGGCCGGGGTAACAACTTCCACGCTCATAATAGGCTCCAGCAGCACCGGAGCGCACTTGGCAAAAGCGTTCTTCATGGCGAAAATGGCAGCCATCTTGAAGGCGTTTTCATTGGAGTCCACTTCGTGGTAGGAACCATCCACCACATCCACTTCCACGTCCTCCACCGGGTACCCGGCCACAATGCCGGAATTCATCGCTTCATTCAACCCGGCGTACACGGCATTCATGTACTCCTTCGGAATAGCTCCGCCCACAATCTTGTTGGCAATCTTTAAACCACTGCCACGCTCTCCTGGGCGCATATCGATGATCACATCGCCGTACTGACCGCGTCCACCGCTCTGCTTCACCAACTTGCCCTGCACATGATCGGCGGACTTAGTGATGGTCTCGCGGTAGGCGATCTGAGGCTTGCCGGTGTTGGCCTCGACCTTGAACTCGCGCTTCAGGCGGTCCACAATGATGTCCAAATGCAGCTCACCCATGCCTGCAATGATGGTCTGGCCAGTTTCCTCATCGGTCTTCACGCGGAAAGTGGGATCCTCTGCGGAAAGACGCTGCAAGGCGTTGCTCATTTTCTCCTGATCGGCCTTGGTGAGCGGCTCCACCGCCATGGAAATCACCGTATCCGGGAATGTGGGAGGCTCAAGAGTATAGTCGTAATCATCGCTCGCAAGCGTGTCGCCCGTAGTCGCATTCTTCAAGCCCACGATGGCGGCAATATCGCCAGAGAACACCTCATCCACGTCCGTGTGCACGTTGGCCTGAATCTGGAGCAAACGGCCCACACGCTCGCGCTTGCGAGTGCGCGGGTTGTAAACGGTGTCGCCCTTGCGGATCACGCCGGTGTACACGCGGATGAACACCAGGGAACCCACGAACTTATCCGCCCACAGCTTGAAAGCGAGGGCAACAGGCTTATCCTCATCAGAGGGGACAATTTCCTTTTTCTCAAAGATCTCGTAGCCATTCTCATCCACGCCGGAGGAGATGGTGGAGGTCACCGTGGCAGCCTTCGCCTCAAGCGGACTGGGCAGGTAATCCACCACGGCATCCAGCAGGGCCTGCACCCCCTTGTTCTTGAAAGCAGAGCCACCGGCCACCGGCACAAACTCATTCGCAATAGTTGCACGCCTGATGGCAGCTTTCAACGTGGGGGCGTCAATTGGCTCCTCCATCAGGAACAACTCGCCGAGCTGTTCATCCACATTGGCCACGCGCTCCTTCAGGTCATCCAAGGCCGCAGCCGCCACTTCTTTCAGATCATCGGGGATCTCCTCCACGGTGTAGGTGGACCCCAAGCGGTCGGAATCCGAATAGATGATAGCTTTCTGGTTCACCACGTCAATCTGCCCGCGCAAGCTGTCCTCTGCCCCGATAGGCATAAGAACTGGCGCAGCATTCGCTCCCAACTTGGTTCGAATATCGTTAAGCACATTTTCGAAGTTGGCGCCCGTGCGATCCATCTTGTTCACGAAACAAATGCGCGGCACATTATACTTGCTCGCCTGACGCCACACCGTCTGCGTCTGCGGCTGCACACCCGCTACACCGCAGAACACAACGATCGCACCGTCCAGCACACGCAAACTACGCTCTACCTCGGCGGTGAAGTCCACGTGCCCCGGGGTATCAATCACGTTGAGCTGGAAGTTCTGGCCCTCAAACAACTTGTAGCAGCCCTCTGCCGGCAGCTGTTTCCAGTTCGTGGTCACAGCAGCAGAGGTAATGGTGATGCCGCGCTCCTGCTCTTGTTCCATCCAATCGGTTGTAGCGGCGCCATCATGAACCTCGCCGATTTTGTGAATCATTCCTGTGTAGAAAAGGATGCGCTCAGAGAGTGTGGTTTTGCCACCATCAATGTGCGCCGCAATGCCAAAGTTGCGATAACGCTCCAAAGGTTCCTTGCGGTCGGGACTGCTAACACTTGCCATTTTCTATTCTTTGGTTGGGTTTGTATCGTTTGTCTTGCAGAGTATAAAAAAGCTTCCACCGGTATCACCAGCGGAAGTGAGCAAAGGCGCGGTTCGCCTGGGCCATTTTATGCACATCATCGCGCTTGCGCACAGCGGCTCCCTGGTTAGCGGCGGCTTCCTTAATTTCGTTGGCCAGAGCCTTCGCCATGGGCACGCCCTTGCGGTTGCGCGCATAACCAATAATCCAGCGCATGGCAAGAGCCTCAGAACGCTCCGGCGCTACTTCCAACGGCACCTGGTAGGTGGCGCCGCCCACGCGGCGACTCTTCACTTCCACGCGCGGCTTGGCGTTCTCAATAGCGCGGGTAAGCACTTCCAGCGGACTCACCATCTCCGCGCCCTCGTTGGCAATATCAATCGCCTTGTAAACGATGCGCTCCGCCAGCGATCGCTTGCCAGAAAGCATCACCTTGCCGATAAATCGCCCCACCAATGCGGAATCGTACCGCGAGTCGTGGTGCTCCATTTTCTTGTAGACGCGTTTACGACGTGCCATAGCTCAGTTTTCAGGTTGAAGGTTGTTATTTTTTCTTAGCGGTTGCAGATGCACCTTCCTTGGGTCGTTTTGCACCGTACTTCGAGCGACCGCGACGGCGCTTCTCAACGCCCAAGCAGTCCAAAGCCCCACGCACAATGTGGTAGCGCACACCCGGCAAGTCCTTCACGCGACCACCGCGCACCAGCACGATGGAGTGTTCTTGCAAGTTATGCCCTTCACCACCGATATAGGCGATGACTTCCTCTCCATTGGTCAATCTCACCTTGGCCACTTTGCGCAAGGCGGAATTCGGTTTCTTCGGCGTGCGGGTCATCACTTGAAGACAAACCCCGCGACGCTGCGGACAGCTGTGAAGAGCGCGCGATTTCGACTTCTCTTCCGGTACGGTGCGTCCCTTGCGGACGAGCTGATTGATGGTCGGCATGTTTCCTGCTAGTTGATTGTTTTTCAAGCTGTGCCACCAATACTCCGGCTTCCACTCTTCCCGAGAGAAACTGGCCGTTCTTCCGGCGGCTTGCCCGATAATCCCCTCGTTTCTCGCAATGTCAATGCGCCTGAAGGGGAGCTCAAGTTTACCATTTTCCACCTGCTTGGCAAGTCTTTTTTTTGTCTTCCCGTCATTTTTTCACGATGCTATCGATCAAATCGAGTTCAAAAACAAGTTATACCATTGATGATTGACAAGATACGTAGTTTTTTGAGTCAACGTGCGGCAGTTTTTGCCCGCATGTGGCGAGAACGAACGGTTTTCGCCCCCACGCGTCCTAATAAAATGTTCTCCGGGCTTATTGAACCCATTTCGCACGTGTTTTCTTATGAACGAAAGAAGCAAGCCAGCCCTGCGGGGGCTGGCTAATCCGCCTTGCAGCCGTCGGCGGCTTCGCTCCCCCCGCCGCTTTCTAACTAGTTTCGCGCGCAATTCCACCCTCTCCCGTCGCTTACGCTCTGCCTCCCCGCGCGCCAGCGCGCGAATTTCCTAAATCGTAATTCGTCATTCGAAAATCGAAAATTACCAATGGATTATTCTTCATGATGCGACGATAACCTCTGGTTGGGATCTCTTTTTCTTGGGACAAATGTGGTTTTCGCCCCCACGAATGCAGCACTCATTCCCCATGCTCAGTGAACACGGATTTCCTTCATTGAAGTATCCCGAGATCAGGGATTAGCAAGGAGACACCCGTGCAACGCCACAAACCGCGTTCAAAAAAGCGATTACCTGTTCCAAGGCTCTGGCACGGTGGGAGATGGTGTTTTTCTGGTCGGCGGAGAGCTCGGCGAGCGTTTGAGAAAAGCCGTCTGGAACAAAGAGAGGGTCATAGCCAAAGCCATTGGAACCTCGCGGGGAGAGTATCACGCACCCCGGCAGGCACCCCGTGAAATTGGCAAGCACCTGACCACTCCGGGCAAGACACATGGCACAGGCGAAATGAGCTCGAAAAGGAGCCAGAGCCGGCAACACCCTCAGCTCAGCCAGCAATTTCCGATTGTTCGCATCATCGTTCCCATGCTCGCCTGCATAGCGGGCAGAGAGAATACCAGGCATTCCGGAAAGCGCCTCCACACACAATCCGGAATCATCCGCCAAAACCACCCCGCCCGCGCATGTCGAGATCTGCCGCGCTTTGAGTGCCGCATTCTCCGCAAAGTTATGACCAGTTTCCTGCACTTCGGGTATGTCCGGGAAATCGGTCAGAGTACGGATGCGGCATGCGGGCAACATGGCGGCAATTTCATGAGCCTTGTGCGCGTTGCGGGTAGCCAGGATCAACTCGGGAATCATCATTTACGTGTACTCATTAACGGGTTCTTCAGCAACGGGGGCATCCAACGTGGCGTTACGGTGCGGAAACACGCGGTGCAGGAAAGTCAACAGCACCGTAAAACCAAAGAAAGCTGAGAGGAAATCCGCAGTCGTTTGCGATAGCCATACCCCAGGCTCACCCAGCCATTGCGGCAACAACCAGAGCGCCGGTATCAGGAAGAATAATTGGCGCGTGAGGTTCAGGAAAATGCTCATAACCGGTCGGCCAATAGCTTGGAAAAAGTTGCCGATGACGATTTGTGATCCCACAAAAACGAAGCAGATGCCCATGAGGCGCGTGCCCAAAGTCGCAAGTTCAATCAGACGGGCAGAGTCCGTATCCTGCGCGCTCACAAAAAGGCGGACCACCCGCTCTGCAAAGATCTCCATGATCGCCGCGCCAAGGAAAGTGATCACCGAGGCCCAGCAGATAGCCAAAAATAGCACCCGGCGCACGCGGCGATAGTTGCCAATGCCAAGATTGTACCCGGCGATAGGCTGCAATCCCTGGGTAATGCCCAGCACCACCATCACGAAGAGGAAGAGCACGCGGTTCACTACGCCATAGGCTCCCACCCCCATCTCGCCGTCAAACTGCAGGAAGCGCTGGTTGAAGAACATCACCACTATGCACCCCACAATGTTGAGCAGGCAGGGAGGCAAACCTACTGTGCAAATCCGGCGCACCAGGCGTGTCTGCAGAGCGTAAATGCCGCTCTGAAAATGCAGCACGTGCCCTGCGCCCGCGAAATGCCGCATCACCCAGACCATCCCTACGGCCTGCGCAACCACCGTGGCCAAAGCGGCCCCCGTCATTCCCCAATCCCACCAGCAAATTAAGATGGGCGCTATGACCACATTCACCACCATGGAAATGATAAGGCTCACCATTGCCTTGCGCGGATACCCGCTGGCGCGCATCAAATGATTGAGATTCATGAAAGTGCTGCTCACCGGGAAGCCCCACATGATGACCAGCATGAAATCGTAGGCCGGTTCCAGCGCTTTCCCTTCTGCACCAAAAACCATCAATATCTCGCGCAGCCATGGGATCAGCAGCCATCCTACTGTGACTCCCAACAGAGTACTGAGCATCACGCAGTGCCCCAGCACCCGGTGCGCTCGGTCAAACTTCCCTTGTCCCAACGCAATAGAGGCAGTTGCCGCACTGCCTAGCCCCACCAGCGTGCCCACCGCCACGGTCAGATTCATCACCGGGAACACCAGCGCCATGCCAGCTATCGCCAACGCTCCACACCACTGCCCCACGTAAATAGCATCCACAATGTTGTACACCGAGGTCGCCACCATCCCCACAATCGCAGGCAGAGAGTAACTGAGCAGCAGAGACCCCATGCTGCGCTTTTCCAACTCCTCCAGTTTTGCATCTTTTGCCATCGCGAACCGCGCCTCATTTTACTCACGCCTACCTCCTTTGTCAATGAACATGCTGACAGACCAAGGCAAACGCATCAGGAAGTGCGGTTGCTATTTACGATTGACGAGATGAAAATTACGATTTGTTGATAATGTGCGCATTGCGCAGATTTTTTCGAATCATGAACCCAGGCAGGAGCGTTCTTGAGAGCCATCATGATGATGACTGCTTGTTGTCATAATTTTTGATTTATATCAACGATAATATCAGCCAACAAGATCAGTACACTCGCCACGTCTTGCAGAAGCCTTATGTTCGTCCCCTCACCACGACAATCGGACTGAATGCTCGACCACCTTGCGGAAAAGATACTCTCTGCCTGAGCCTCAGGGCTCGGATTCGTCTTCAAAGGCAATAGATTTACTCCAGCCGTCGCGCGGCGTGTATGTGTTCGGGAAAATAGCCCGGGCAATATCGCGGTAGGCTTTGGGGTTAGGCATGGAGGGGCTGTAATGAGTCAGCCACAGCTCTTTTACTCCGCCTGCATCTGCTGCCATTTGCGCTGCCTCTTCAAAAAGCAGGTGCCGATTGGTCCAACTGCTCGCCGACATGTCTGCCGTGCCATACATACCTTCGCAAATAAACAAGTCTGACCCTGCAGCCATGCGCGGGATAATGGCCGTTGGACGCGTGTCCGTACAATACGTCACTTTGATTCCCTTGCGTGGTGGGCCAAGAACCATATCCGGTCCAAAGACGCGCCCCGCATCCTCCACCGTTTCTCCCCGTTGAAGACGCTTCCAAAATTGCATGGGGATACCAGCTTCCCTGGCGCGCTGCACATCAAACTTGCCCACGCGCGGCAGCTCAAAAGAATAACCGTAACAGGGCACACCGTGATTGAGGGCAAAAGCGTGAATGTCACACTCCAAAAAGAACATCGTCTCCTCCTCCGTCTCCAACTCCGATACCCGAACATTGAAGGGAAGAGTCGGTACGATGCAGCGCATTGCGCGAACAACTCTCTCCGTTCCAACGGGGCCCACAATCGAAACATCCTCCGTGCGACCGCTATTGCCTATGCTTAGCAACATTCCCGGAAGCCCGCTCACATGGTCCGCGTGCAAATGAGTGAGAAGTATCTTGTCAATCGGCTTCAAACTCATCCCTGCTCTCACTGCCGCCACCTGCGTACCTTCCCCGCAATCTATCAGAACGCTATGTCCCCGGTAACGCACCATCAAAGAAGTGAGCCACCTGTTCACCAAGGGCAGCGTCCCGCCCGTTCCCATTAAACATACATCCAACACGCGCCAAGTGTCGCATACCGCGCAGTCGTTGTCAATTCCAATCAGGATAAACACAGGGCAACCGCATTAGGAAATGCTGTTGCTATTGACGATTGACGATTGACAAATGGCGATTTATTGATCATGTGCGCGTTGCGCAGTTTTTTAGGATCATGAACGTAGGCAGGGAAGTTCTTGAGAGCTATCATCATGATGACTGCTTGTTGTCATTTTTTGATGCATATCAACGATCATATCAGCCAACAAGAGCATTTTCTCCGTTGATGAACTTCTTTCAAATGCGGTTGCCCTGAGAATAAACAACCATGGGGGAAAGGCGGCCTCAATTTTTATTAACAATTAATAATTAGATGTATATATAAAACAATGTGGAAAAGTCTTGACTTTGTGTGGCGACTTTGCTTGAATGGGCGCACGACACTTGCCGGCTTGGCGGAATTGGTAGACGCGCTCGACTCAAAATCGAGTTCTAACGAGTGTGGGTTCGAGTCCCACAGCCGGTAATGCGGGGTTGATTGATGGGGAGCGGTTGGTGTTGATTTTTTGAGGGTTCGGGGGTATTATTCGGGTGTAGGCGGTCGGGAGTGATTTACGATTTTCTTACGAAGCGCCTTTACGAGTTTTAGAAATAAGAAATGCCTGCGATGATGAATAAGTTGCCATCAGTTTCTGTTAATACGGATAAGAAGTCGCCTTTTTTCTTTGCGTCGTTTTATGGGGCGGATGGGAGGCAGAAGCGGAGGAGTACGAAGGTGCCGGCGGAGGGCGGGATGTACCAGGGGAGGAGGATTTCTGCGGGGCAGGCGAGGGCGATTGCGCTGCGGGTGGCGACGATGTTGGCGGTTGAGGAGGGGCGGGTGTATCGGGAGGCGGATCATACGACGGTCCGGCAGTTGTTTGATATGATGCTGGCGGGGAAGTTGGGGCGTGTGAGTATGTCGACGTACGAGAATGCGCGTGTGGATTACAGGCAGTTTTTGGGGTGGTTGGGGAGGAGGGCGGATGAGCCGTGCCGGCTTCTCACGCGTGCGGATATTAAGGCGTGGGTGACGGCACGCCGGGCGGTGGTGCGCCATGAGACGGTGCGCAAGGGGCTCAGCGCGCTGCGGGCGGCGTATGAGTGGGCGGTGGATGCGGAGATTGTGAAGAAGAATCCATGCGATGGGGTGCGTGTGCCGCCGGATACGCGGGATGAGAAGATTGTGCACGAGGCGTTTACGATGGATGAGGTGAGGCTGTTGGTGGAGAAGTTGCCGGATGAGTGGGCGAGCGCGGTGAGGTGCTGCATGGGGACGTATGGTCAGAGGCTTGGGGATATTTTGGGGTTGCGCTGGGAGGCGTTCGACTGGGAGAGGCGGGTGGTGCACATGGTGACGGGGAAGACGGCGCGCGCGCTGCACCAGCCGATGCAGGAGGATTTTTACGCGTGGGCGCGGGGGAGGTTCGAGGCGGCGCAGGCGCAGGGGGGCGAGGCGGCAATTTATGTGCACCCGATTTTGCGGAGGTCGGCGAATCCGAGCGCGGAGTTTACGCAGCTTGTGCGGCTGCACGGGATTGGTTTGCAGGGCAAGGGGCTTGGAGGGTCGCGGCGCACGTGGCACAGTAAGACGTTCCATAGTTTGCGCGCAACGGTGGCGACGATGTTGCATGTGTCCGGGGTGTCGCAGGGGATGGCGATGGAGCTGGTGGGGCACGAGAGCGCAGCGGTGCACGCGGCGTATATTCGGCCGACGTTGGAGCAGTTGCGGGAAGCGGCGGCGAAGCTGCCCAAACTCTGATTTATTTACGAAGTCAACCATAATTTGGTATAGCGTGAAATTTTTATGGAGCAACATTTCAGAATAAGGCTCCGCTTT